>JBBSHU010000129.1:0-7521 GCA_038232455.1 Acidimicrobiales bacterium | reverse complement strand
GCCCAGCTCGAAGCCATGGGCCACCGCGTCACCCTCGAACCCGCAGCCTGACCAGAGACGGCACTTCGGGGCTCCGCCCCGACCACAATCGTTCCGCCGCGCCCGTCTCCAGGTCGCAAGTGGTTATTCACACCTCAGCCGTGGGCTATTTCAGGATCGTCCGTACCCGCCGGGGTCCGAGTCCCTACCATGGGGTCATCAGCGACGCTTTCGATCCCGAGGATCCTCTCGCACGGCTGCGCCGGGTCGAGGACCATCTGCGCGCTGTTGAGCGCCGGCTGGCTGCGCTCGAGCAACGCGGTTTCGAGTTTCGCCGGGTCCTGACCCGCCTGGTCGACGCCCTCAAGGCCACCCACGACCGCCCCGCCATGGTCAGCGCCGTGCTCGAGACCTCCGGGCTCTACCTCGGCGCCTCGGCCGGGATCTTCTACACGGTGGTGGCCGGCAGCGACCGCCTCAGATCGCTGGCCACCTTCGGCGAGGTCGACGACGAGCCCGCTGACCTCGTGGGGGCGGAGGGCGTGGCGGGGACGGCCGCCGCCTGCGGCCAGGTGGTCGTCTGGCCCGGCCACGAGGCGCCTCGACCTTCGCCGTCGGAACCCGCCGTGGGTAGCGTCACCGCGTTGGCCATGCCGGTGGGGTCCAAAGGTCATCCCTTCGGCGTCCTGGCCCTCTACGGCCGGGCGGGCGGCGTGCCCTTCGCGTCGGCCGACGTGGAGACCCTGCAGTCCCTCGTCCGGCCGGCGGAGACGGCCATCGACAACAGCTTCCTCTACGACGAGGCCAGGCGCCTGTCGATCACCGACGGGCTGACAGGGCTGTGGAACTCTCGCCAGTTCGAGCTCCGCCTGGGCGAGGAGCTGTCGCGCGCTGTGCGCTTCCCCGACGACTACTTTTCCCTCGTGCTCTGCGACCTCGACAACTTCAAGGCCGTCAACGACACCCACGGCCACCAGATGGGCAACAGCGTGCTGGTCGAGCTGTCCCGCCGGCTCGTGATGTCGACCCGGGAGGTCGACGTCGTGTCGCGACTGAGCGGCGGCGGCGACGAGTTCGCCCTGATCCTGCCCCGCACCGGCCTTGGCGGGGCCCTGCGCCTGGCCGAGAAGGTGCGGGCCTCGGTCGGTGACGAGCCCTTCCGGGGCGAAGGTATCGACCTGGCGATCACCATGTCGCTCGGCGTTGCGTCCTTTCCCGAGCACGGCACGTCCGAAAAGGAGCTGAAGGCGGCGGCCGACAGGGCCCTGTACCGGTCGAAGCGGTTGGGTGGCAACCGCGTCGACCACGCCAAGGTGGGGGAATAGGACGTTCGTGTCCGCCGTCAAGGGGAGTCCCCAGAAGGTGCGCAAGGCCGTCATCCCCGCCGCCGGGCTCGGCACGCGGTTCCTTCCCGCCACCAAGGCCCAGCCCAAGGAGATGCTGCCCGTCGTCGACAAGCCGGCCATCCAGTACGTGGTGGAGGAGGCGGTGCGGGCTGGTATCCGCGACATCCTGATCATCACCGGACGGGGCAAGCGGTCACTCGAGGACCATTTCGACCGGTCGTTCGAACTGGAGCACTACCTGGAAGCGGCCGGGAAGTTCGAGCTGCTGAAAGAGATGCGCGAGATCGCCGACATGGCCGACATCCACTACGTCCGCCAGGGAGAACCCCGGGGCCTCGGTCATGCCGTGTCGGTTGCCCGCGAGCACGTGAGTGGCGAGCCTTTCGCCGTCCTGTTGGGCGACGACATCATGACGGCCGACTCCTCCGTGCTGAGCGACATGCTCGGTGTGTTCGACCGCTTTGCCCGCTCGGTCGTGGCCCTCAAGGAGTTTCCCATCGCCAACATCTCCTCCTACGGATGTGTGCGCTCGGAGAGCCTCGAGGCGAACCTGGTGCGGGTGCTCGACATCGTGGAGAAGCCGGCGCCCGAGGTGGCTCCGTCCAACCTGGCGGTGATGGGTCGTTACGTGCTCACCCCGGAGATCTTCGACGTCCTCGACCAGGTGCCTCCCGGAGCCGGCGGCGAGATCCAGCTCACCGACGCCATGGGCATGCTACTGAACGAGCAGTCGATCTACGGGCACGTGTTCGAGAAGGGCCGCTTCGATGTCGGCGACAAGCTCGACTACCTGCGAGCCACCGTCGAGTTGGCCATCGACCGCGACGATCTCGGACCCCGGTTCCGCTCCTTCCTCGCCGACCTGGTGCAGCGCGAGAAGCTCGCCTGAGCGCAATACCGAACCCGAGCGGCAACACGTGATCTCCGTCGACGACGCCCGCCGGCAGATTCTCGAAGCCTGCCTTCGGCTGACCCCGTGTTCGCTGGCCCTGCAAGATGCTCTCGGGTGTGTCATGGCCGAAGCCGTCGTGGCCGACGAGGACGTTCCTCCGTTCGCCAACACGGCCATGGACGGTTACGCGGTCCGGGCGGCCGACACCGAGGGCGCTCCCGCGCGCCTGGTCGTGGTGGCCACGCTCGCGGCCGGCGCCGCCCCCGACATCGACGTCGGCCAGGGCCAGGCGGTGCGCATCATGACGGGAGCGCCGATGCCTCGGGGTGCCGATGCCGTGGTGATGGTGGAGCGGACCCGCTCGGTCGACGACGGCACCGCCGTGGTGATCGAGGCGACTGCGACCCCGGGTGACCATGTGAGAGGGCCGGGTGAAGACCTCCGCAGGGGCCAGGAGGTGTTCGCCTCCGGCACCGTGTTGACGCCCGGCCATGTCGGCGTGCTGGCCAGTTTGGGGCGCGAGACGGTGGTGGTGGTGCCCCCGGCGCGGGTGGGAGTGCTGTCCACCGGCGATGAGCTGGTGGCCGGCGGTGGACGCCTTCAGCCCGGTCAGATCCGCGACTCCAACCGGCCCACCCTGCTGGCCCTCCTCACCCAGGCCGGGTGCCAGCCCGTCGACCTGGGCGTGGTGGCCGACGACGAGGACACGCTGGTCGAGGCCGTGACCCGGGGCGCCGCCACCTGCGACGCACTGGTCACCAGCGGCGGGGTCAGCGTCGGCGACTTCGACTACGTCAAGACCGCGCTCGACCGCCTCGGCCGCATGCAGTGGTGGCAGGTCGCCGTCCGTCCGGCCAAACCACTGGCCTTCGGGGTGGTCGGCCACACGCCGGTGTTCGGCCTCCCCGGGAACCCGGTGTCGTCGTCGGTGTCGTTCGAGCTGTTCGCCCGACCCGCCCTGCGCCAGATGATGGGTCATGCCGTGCTCGACCGCCCCCGGGTCACGGCCATGGCCGACGAGGCCATCGGTCGGCAACCCGACGGGAAACTGCATCTCGTCCGGGTGGTGGCCGACACCGGCGACGACGGGCGCTGGCACGTGCGCTCGTCGGGCCCGCAGGGCTCCCACGTGTTGTCGGCCATGGCCCGGGCCAACGCCCTGGCCCTGCTTCCCGACGGCCAGGGGGTCGAGGCCGGGGCCATTCTGGAAGTCATGCTCCTGTAACACCGGCGCTCATCGCAGGACTTCACACCGGCGTAGCGTGGACAGGGTGGAACTCCTTCTCCCCGAGCCTCTCGTCGACCCCTTCGGGCGGCGCGTGGGCGACCTGCGGATCTCGGTCACCGACCGGTGCAACCTGCGCTGCCGGTACTGCATGCCCGCCGAGGGCCTCGACTGGCTGCCCCGGTCGGAGCTGCTCACGTTCGAAGAGATCACCCGGGTGGCCCGGGTGTGCGTCGAGCGCTTCGGGTTCTCCAACATCCGCCTCACCGGCGGCGAACCCACGGTGCGGGCCCACCTGCCCCGGCTCGTGGCCATGCTCGCCGAGCTTTCTCCTCGCTCGGGCGACCCCCTCGACCTCGCGCTCACCACCAACGGGACGGCCTTCCCCCTGCTGGCCGAAGCGCTGCGCGGCGCCGGCCTGGGCCGGGTCAACATCTCCTGTGACTCGCTGCGACGCGACCGCTTCGAAGCCATCACCCGCCGCGACGCCCTCGATCAGGTGCTGTCTGGCATCGACGCCGCCGTCGCCGCAGGCTTTTCGCCCGTGAAGGTCAACTGCGTGCTCGAGCGAGGCGTCAACGACGACGAGGTGGTCGACTTCGCCGCCTTCGGCAGGGAGCGGGGGGTCACCGTTCGCTTCATCGAGTTCATGCCCCTCGACGCCGATCAGGCCTGGGTCGCCGACCGGGTCGTTCCCGCCCGCGACGTGGTGTCCACCATCGATGCCGTGTTCCCGCTCGAGGCCGTTGGCGACCATGGCTCGCAACCCGCCGAGCGCTTCCGCTACCTCGACGGCCGGGGCGAGATCGGCGTGATCGGCAGCGTCACCCAGAACTTCTGCGGTACCTGCGACCGGGTGCGTCTCACCGCCGAGGGCATGTTCCGCAACTGCCTGTTCGCCGTGGAGGAGACCGACCTGCGGGCGGTGATGCGAGGGGGGGGCGGCGACGACGACGTGGCCGACGCCATTGCCGCCGATGTGGGCCGCAAGTGGGCCGGTCATTCGATCGGCCAGGTGCACTTCCGCCGCCCCGCCCGCAGCATGAGCCAAATAGGCGGCTGAGGCCGGCCGACCCGGCTTCGCATACACTTCGCCCCGTGTCCGACAGGGGTCTCACCCATATCGACCCGCTCGGGCGTGCCCGGATGGTCGACGTCACGCCCAAAGAGGCCACCCACCGGCGGGCGTTGGTCAAGTGCAAGATCATGATGCAGCCCGACACCACGTCGAAGATCGCCAGCAACGCCATCGCCAAGGGCGACGTGCTGGCCGTGGCCAGGGTGGCGGGGATCCAGGCGGCCAAGGTCACCCCCAACCTCATCCCCCTCTGCCACCCGCTCCTGGTGGGCGGTGTCTACGTGAACTTCACCGTGGGCGACGACCACGTGGAGGTCGAGGTCCAGGTCGACACGGTCGACCGCACCGGCGTGGAGATGGAGGCGATGACCGCCTGCGCCGTCGCCGCCCTCACCGTCTACGACATGTGCAAATCGGTCGATCGCTCGATGGTGGTGGGCGAGCTCACGCTCTGGGAGAAGACCGGCGGGCGCTCCGGCACCTACCGCCGGGGCGACAGCACCTGAAAGCGTCCCTGACTGGGCCGTTTTGCCTCAGTGATTATCGGCTGGTAGGAAGGGAGGGGCGGCCGTCCTTCACTTCTTCGTCAGCATCCACGATCCGCGCCACCCGGTCCACTACGGTCCCCGACAGTAAAGGCAGGTCAAGGAGCGTATGACGTTGGTTTTGGTGGTGCTTGGCCTCATCTGGCTCGTCGTGCTCGTCCCGCCCCTGGTCCGGCGCCGCACCGAGGGACGTCCGGCCGAGTCGATCAGCGCCTTCCGCCGGCAGTTGACGGTTCTGCGCCGGACCCACCCCCACGCGGCCCGCAGCCTGGTGCCCGACCGGCCCCGAACCCACGCCTACGCCGCCGGAGCCGGTGCCCCGGTCACGTCCCTGGCCGCACGGCGTTCGATGGCCGCGGCCCGCTCGCAGGCAGCAAGCCCCGTCGCCTCCCGGGCCCTCGTCGCCGCCGGACTGCCCACGTCGCGGGCCCGGACCCTGCGCCGACGCCGCGATGTGTTCGTCGTCCTCCTGGCTTCCGCGGGTGTGACCCTGGTACTGAGCCTGGCCCTCGGCCTGCGCTCCCTGCTCTACGTGCAGCTGACCACCGACGTGCTCCTGGCCTCCTATGTAGCCCTGCTGGTCCGCCAGCGGGGTGCCAAGGCCGAGCAGGACATGAAGGTCCGCTTCCTCCCCGGACCTCAGGCGGAGCCGGCGATGTACCGCCGCCCGGCCAGGCCGAACGCGGCGATGTACCGTTCGGCCGGCATTGAGCCGGCGCTGGCGCGCCGTTCGGCCAACTAGTCCGACCGCTTCCGATCCCGGTGGGCGGGTCTAGCTCGTCGTCGTCCTGATGACGCGCCGCCAGGAGTTGCACGGCCTCGAAGAGGCGGTGCGGGCCGAGTTCGACGCCGCCCACCGAGCACGCGAGACGGCCCTGGCCGCCTGCCGGCGCACCATCCGGGCCTGCGGCAACGCCATCCGGGCCACCCACCGACGTGAGACCGACGTGGCCGCAGCGCTGGGGGACGAAGCAGCAACGGCACTGACCCAGGCCCACGAGGCCCTCGAGCCGTACCCGGTCCTGGCCGCCGCCGGGCCCCTCCACGACGCCGAGAAGGAGTACGCCGAGGCCCGAATCACCGCCGCCCTGGTCACCGATGGTGTCCTGCCCTCGCACCGCGACCTGGGAGTGTCAGCCGCAGCGTGGTTGAACGGCCTGGCCGAGGCGGCCAGCGAGCTGCGTCGACACCTTCTCGACCGGCTGCGCGACGGCGACCTGCCCCGGGGTGAGGTCCTGCTCGGCGTGATGAACGACGTGTACGACACCCTGGTCACCATCGATTTCCCCGATGCCATCACCGGCGGCCTGCGCCGTACCACCGACGCCCTGCGGGCCGTGCTCGAACGCACCCGGGGCGACCTCACCACCACGCTGTTGCAGGCCCGTCTCCAGGCCGCCATCGAGGCCCGCCTCCCGTCGAGCCACATTCCGGGGGCAGGCGGAGGAGTATCCTCGGGCGATCCATCGGGGGTGTAGCTCAGCTGGTAGAGCGCTACGTTCGCAACGTAGAAGTCGCCGGTTCGAGTCCGGTCACCTCCACCACCGCTGACTTGCGGTTACTCAGTGTCGGCAGGGCCCGCCGTGGCCGCCCGTGCCACACCCGTGCCACTCTGGGCGGAAAACCGCGCGTCGAGGTGGCTCGCAACGGCTCGGTCGGTGGCCTCCGGGACGTGGGCGTACAGCTCCATCGACAGTCTCGACGTGGCGTGGCCGAGACGGTGCTGAATGACCCGGGGGTGCTCGCCGTCGGCCACCATGAAGCTCGTGGCTACGTGACGCAACCCGTGAAAGGTGAGTTTTCGGGAAGGCCGGCACGAGTGACCGCTGGGTTGAAGACCCGCTCGGCGAAGGACCGCCGCAGTGTCCCGCCACGCGGCCCGTGAAGATGAGGTCGTCCCGACCCGCTCCCGAGCGGTACGCCGCCGCCCTGCGCGCCGATGCCGAGGCCCCGAAGGCCCCGCCGGTGCCGGAAACCTCACCCCATCGGCCGCTGCACCCGATCGGCTTCATGGTCGGCGGAGCGTTCTTCCAGGCCGGCTACGAGGCTCCCGAGCCGGTGGGGCTGCCCGCCTGACGTTCGCCTCCTTTGGGGCGTCAACGTCACCCGGTCGAGAAGGCTCCGTAGGCCGGGGCCGAAGGTGGGCCAGGTGGTGCCGCATCGCCTGAACCCGCCTGCGCCCCCCGGGAGGTACGGCCGAGCCCGGTTCGCGCCCCCTTCGCCAAGGGGATGCCCCGTCGTGGCGGCCCCCACCTCCGCTACACGCGAGCCCGCGGCGGACGGGGCACGGAGCAGGGCAGGGACCAGTCGTCACCCTAGGTGGCTCGCCTGTGGGGCTCCTGAGAGAGGGCGGTTCGGGCACCCGAGGCCGTCGAGAGCCACTCCACGAGCGGCTGAATGCGCCCATGATCTGAAGGGCACGATGTCGCCCAGAACGTTGGCCCGCTTGGCTTCCT
>JBBSHU010000128.1:0-7542 GCA_038232455.1 Acidimicrobiales bacterium | reverse complement strand
TGTCGTCAGTCAGTACTCTCAACATCGGCGTTCCTTCCTCGCCGGCGTTCCACCGCCAGCGACATCTCGTTTTGGTCAACGAGGAAGGTACGCCGCGCCCTCGAGCGGGTGGTCGATCCACAGGTTCCGGTTATAACTCACCAGCAGCTCGCACATGCGCGTAGGGTCAACTTGCACAGGGGCTCTCCCGAACTCGACGGACTAGACACCATCAAGTTCGCAGAGCCCCTGTACCGCGTCAGGGATGCTCTAGACCCCGCTCAGATCCGAAGAGCCACTTATCTCAACGAGCAGATCTCGCCTGTTTGCAATTCGACGATGACGACCACCGAGAAGCCGACGCCGACTGTGTGCTGATCGGCGGGTTGGTTCTCTTGTGGGCGTACCGGGTGATCTCACGTCACCTCGAGCTGAACCCCCATCGGGTCCTCTGGCGATGGGTGGCAGGGCCACCTCCTCGGCTCCGGGGCTGCCCGGGCTGAGCGTGATCCTCGTCTCGATCGTGCTCGCCGTCGGTCCTTTTTGGGTGGTGGCCGATACGCCGACAAGAAGGGTCGACAGGAAAGGATGCGATCGTTCGCAACGAACTGGACCTACTCCCGGGGGTGGTCGTGTACAGCCCCAAGAGCCTGGATATCGCGGCGGACGGCGTCGTGGAAACCAAGTTTGAGGAGCCGGAGTCGGCTTATCGCTTCCGCTACGACGGGCTCAAGCTGCTTTTCCACTCCAACGGCCGGTTTTTCCTCGTTCCCGAATCGTGGACCAAGGACGGCGGTGCGACGGTCGTGCTGCCCGACGACGACAAGAGCATGCGGGTGGAGTTCGTCCACTCGCGTCACGCCGCTTGACGATCAGTGCCGTCAGCCCGGCTCGGTCGTCGAGGGCCGGGTCAGCTGGAACACGGTGAAGGCAAGTTGGCACTCGGTCGTAGCCGCGCGCAGCGCCGATTTGATGAGGGCCTCGCTCGATTCGAACCCCGGGCCGATCTGGGACCCCAGGGTGTCCTTGGCCTTGCCCGCGGGTAGTTCGGCGGCGATCGCCTCGAGCGCGGCGCGCTGTTCGGCCAGGTCCTTCAGCGCCTGCTCGGCCCGGGCGTTGGCGTTGGGCACGAACTTGTCGTTGCACGCCTGCTGGTTGGCCGTGATCAGGTCGAGGGCCTTCTTGTCGGCTGCGTCGGCACCTGAGGCGGCACGATCGGCGTCGGTCTGGCGCTTCTGGGCATCGGCGGCCCGCTTCTTGGCGTCGGCCTCCTGCTGGGCCTGCTTTTCCGCGGCACTCTGTCCGCCGCCGGACTTGGCGACCACGCCGACGACACCGCCAATCAGGACCACGGAGATGATCGCGGCCAGCACACCACTGACGACCTTGTTGTTCGGCTCGCTGAACGTCGGAAGCATGGGTCTTCTCCTGCCACGTCTTGGCACGACACGCTGACCGCGCGCCCGTACCGTTGGGCACAACGATGGTACCCACCTGTTCCCGCCAGGTTCCGGTAGGCGGATGAAAGCTCATGAAAATCCACAGGAAGAGCGGGGCCTGAGCTATCATTGCGATATGGCCGAGGATGCCGTCCGTTGGATGAGCACGGGTGAGGCTGCCCGCCGTCTGGGTGTCACCGTGCGTACGCTGTACCGGCTCATCGATGAGGCCGAGTTGCCGGCCTACAAGTTCGGACGGGTGATCCGCCTGCAGGAGGACGAGATCGACGCGTTCATCGCCGCGTCGCGTATCCCCGCAGGCTCACTCGAGCATCTCTATCCGGAGTCCAAGAAGGAGAACTCCGACACCGACGCCAGCCTCACGTAGAGCAGCCCCGGCGGGTCGCCGTGGGTATGCAGCGTCACCACGTCTGCGCCCACCGCCCTCAGTTCGCCGCCGAGCTGTGCGCCACCAGCGAACACCTGCACGCGTGGCCGTCGTTCGACGGCGTGGCCGATGACGTCGGCCATGGCCACGCCGGCGGTCCGGGCGTCGCTTTCGGGGCGGGCCTCGGCAGCCGGCTCCGATCGCCGGTGATCCTGGTGTCGACGTCGCTCGGCTGCGTCGGCCACTCTCACGGCGGCCACTGCGGCCAGCGACACCATGGTGACCCGACCGCCGGCCATTCCGACGGCGGCAAAGTCGGAGCCGACGGCCTCGATTCGCCCCACGTGATGGCGCCCGCCGGTGGTCGTGGCGATCACGGCCACCCGTCGCTCGGCCAGGCTGAGGAGCAGGCTGGCGAAGGCCGCCTCGTCCTCCGCCTGGCGCCTGAGCCAGCGTTCGCGTTGACGGGCGTCCACGGCGTCGCGGACCCGCACCTCGGCCACCCAGCGCTCGACGTCGTCGAAGTCCAGCCACGAGGTGATGTCTCCGCCCGTGATGTCTCCACCCATCCCACCCATGGATGCCAACCTACCGGCAGCACTGGCTACGGTGGGCTCCGGTGACCGAGGCCCGAAGCGACCAAGACCAGGCCGACGACTGCATCTTCTGCCGCATCGTGGCCGGCGACATCCCCGCCGAGGAGGTGGCGTCGTCGCCCCTGACCATCGCCTTCCGCGACATCAGCCCGGCCATGCCCACCCACGTCCTGGTGATCCCGCGCCAGCACATCGAGTCGGCGGCCACGATCGAGGCATCCCACGCCGAGGTGCTGGGCGAGCTGTTCCTGACCGCCCGTCGGGTGGCCGAGTCCGAGGGTCTGGGCGACCGGGGATGGCGCCTGGTGTTCAACGTCGGCGACGACGCCCGCAACTCGGTGGCCCACCTTCACCTGCACGTGCTTGGAGGCAGGCCGATGGAATGGCCCCCCGGCTGACGACGAACCAGTAACGTGGGTTCCTCGCCAGTGTCAAAGACCCAGGTCAAGGTTCTCGTCCCCGACAACCGTCTCATGGTGGGCCTCCTCGGCCACCGTGACGAGTTGCTCCGCCTCATCGAGGCGGCATTCGTGGACGCCGAGATTCTGGTGAGGGGCAACGAGATCACCGTCGACGGGGTCGAGGCCGATCGCGTCGGGCGCCTGTTCGAGGAGCTCGTCGTGCTACTGGGCCAGGGTCACCGCCTCGACGCCGCCGACGTGGGTCGCACCATCGACATGGTGAAGGCCGACGAGCGTCCCTCGGTGGTCATGGGCGCCGAGGTGCTGCGCTCGGGGCGGGGCCGCACGGTACGGCCCAAGACCAGCGGCCAGCGCCGTTACGTCGAAGCCATCGCCGCCAATGTGGTCACCTTCGGCATCGGCCCGGCGGGAACCGGCAAGTCGTACCTGGCCGTGGCCCTGGCCGTTCAGGCCCTGAACGTCGGCTCGGTGAGCCGTATCATCCTCACCCGTCCGGCGGTGGAGGCGGGGGAGCGGCTCGGGTTCCTGCCCGGCGACCTCATGGCCAAGGTCGATCCCTACCTGCGGCCGCTGTACGACGCCCTGTACGACATGCTCGGTCCCGAGGGGGCCAAGCGTCTCCTCGACGGCGACACCATCGAGGTCGCCCCTCTCGCCTACATGCGGGGCCGCACCCTGAACGACAGCTTCCTGATCCTCGATGAGGCCCAGAACACCACGCCCGAGCAGATGAAGATGTTCCTCACCCGCATCGGTTTCGGCTCCAAGGCCGTGGTCACGGGTGATGTCACCCAGGTCGACCTGGCCGCCGGGCGCAGCGGCCTCCTCAACCTCGAACACGTCCTCACGGGCATCGAGGGTGTCGACTTCGTACACCTCGGGTCCCGCGACGTGGTCCGCCACCGCATCGTCGCCGACATCGTCGACGCCTACGAACGGGCCGCCACGTGAGCGAGGATCCCGGCGAGAAGCGTCCGAGCGAGCAGGCTCAGAACGGCACAGACCCCGGTTCGGCCGAGGGTCGCAATGCGGCCCAGGCCCTGAGAGACCGGAAGCGGTCGGGCGGCGGCCTGGTCGACGTGTTCGGGGCCGACGAACAGTCCGATGTCCCGGTGGAGACTCCGCGCTGGGTCGGTTTGGCCACCTCGATACTCGAGGCCGAGGGCGTCCGCGAGGACGTCGAGGTCTCCTTGCTGTTCGTCGACGAAACGGCGATGGCCGAGCTGAATCAGCGCTTCCTCGGTCGTACCGGCTCCACCGACGTGCTCGCCTTCCCGATCGACGACGACGTCTACGAGGGTCCACGCTCGGCCGATTCCCTCGGCCCGGGCCCGACGGCCGACCCCGATCTGGCCGATCTGCCCACCATCCTCGGTGACGTGGTCGTGTGCCCGGCGGTGGCCCAGCGCAATGCCCCGAGCCACGCCGGCACCTACGACGACGAGCTGGCCCTGCTGGTGACCCACGGCGTCCTGCACCTTCTCGGTTTCGACCACGCTCAGCCCGACGAGGCCGAGAAGATGGAACGGCGGGAGCAGGCGCTGCTCGACCGCTTCCACCGCCCGTGACGGCGCGAGCTGCGAGGCGACGGTGACCACCACCGAGATCATGATGCTGATGGCCGTGGCCGCGCTGATTGCCATCGCCGCGTTCCTGGCCATGGCCGAAACGGGTCTGACCCGGACCAATCGGATCAAGGCCCTGAGCCTGGTCGAGGAGAAGCGACGGGGGGCCAAAGCCCTGCTGCGCCTGGTGGAGCACCCCGACCACTTCCTGAACCCGGTGCTCTTCCTCCTTCTGCTCTGTCACCTGGTGGCGGCCACCCTCATCGGCGTGGTGGCCGAACGCCAGCTCGGAGCGTGGGGGGTGGTGGCGGCCACCGCCTTCGAGGTGGTCGTCATCTTCGTCATCGCCGAAGCCGTGCCCAAGACCTTCGCCGTGCAGCATCCCGAGCGCGCTGCCCTCGCTGTCGCTCCGCTCGTGTCGGCGATCGTCGGCTTCCCCCCAGTGCGTCTCATCGCCCGGAGTCTGATCGTGCTGTCCAACGTCATCGTCCCGGGGAAGGGCCTGAAGGAGGGCCCGTTCGTCTCCGAGGAGGAGCTGCTGGCAATGGCCGACGTAGCCGTCGAGGAAGACGTCATCCAGCGCGAGGAACGTCAGCTCATCCACTCGATCATCGAGTTCGGCGACACTCTCGTGCGGGAGGTGATGGTGCCGCGACCCGACATGGTGTCGGTGGAGGCGCGCGCGAGCGTCGCCGACGTCATGGAAGTCGTAATGGCTGCGGGCTACAGCCGTATCCCCGTCTATGAGCAGGGCATCGACGACATCGCCGGCCTCGTCTACGCCAAGGACCTGATGCGGGCCACCCGGGACGGGCGCAGCGACGAGGCGGTGCGTGACTTCGTGCGGCCCGCCCGCTTCGTCCCCGAGACCAAGCGGGTGGCCGAGCTCATGCCCGAGATGCAGCACGAGAAGGCCCACATGGCCGTCGTGGTCGACGAGTACGGCGGTACCGCCGGCCTGGTCACCCTCGAGGACCTGATCGAGGAGCTGGTCGGCGAGATCGTCGACGAGTACGACGTGGAGGAGGCCAAGGTCGAACCTCTGGCCAACGGCGACGTCCGGGTCAACGCGCGCATGCCCATCGACGAGATCAACGAGTTGCTCAGCGTGGAGTTCCCCCAGGGCGACTGGGACACGGTCGGTGGCCTGGTGTTCAACCTCCTCGGCCACGTCCCCGTCGAAGGTGAGTCGGTCGAGTACGACGACCGCCGCCTGTGCGCCGAGCGGGTGCAGGGGCGGCGCATCGGCCGGGTACGGATCTCCAGGCTCGAGCCCGTGGCCGAGGAGGCATGAGGTCGGGTTTCGCGACCTTGGTCGGACGCCCCAATGTGGGGAAGTCCACCCTGCTCAACGCCATCTGCGCCACCAAGGTGTCGATCGTGTCGGACAAGCCCCAGACCACCCGAAACCAGATCCGGGGGATCCTCAACGCTCCCGACGCTCAGGTCGTGTTCGTCGACACGCCGGGGATCCACAAGCCCCGCACGGCCGCGGGTGAGCGGATGAACGCCACGGCCACGGGGACGCTCAACGACGTCGACATCGTCTGCCTGGTCATCGACGCCACCGCCCCCATCGGCAAGGGCGACCGCTTCGTTGCCTCGCGTGTGCCTCCCGGGGCGCTGTGCGTGTTGAACAAGGTCGACGCGGCCACACCCGAGCAGATCGCCACCCAGTTGACCCGGGCCGCGGAGTTCGACCTGGACGAGTATTTCCCCATCTCTGCCCTCACCGGCGACGGCGTCGAAGAGCTGGTTGGCGCCGTCGTGAGCCGCCTTCCCGAGGGACCTCAGTACTACCCCGACGACGCCGTCACCGATGTCCCCGACGCCCTGTGGGTGGCCGAGCTGGTGCGCGAGCAGCTCCTCATCGTGGCGCGCGACGAGCTTCCCCACTCCATCGCCTGCCTGGTCACCGAGTGGGAGTGGCCCCGGATCCGCTGCGAGATCCTGGTGGAGCGCGATTCCCAGAAGGGCATCGTCGTGGGCAAAGGTGGCTCGGTGCTCAAGGCCGTGGGCACCGCCGTCCGGGCTCAGCTCCGGCCTGGCGCCTACCTCGAGCTGGCGGTGAAAGTCGACAAGGACTGGCAGCGCCGCCCGGCGGCGATCACCCGCCTGGGCCTGTGAGTCGTGTACATCGACCCTGCCAAGGCGTTCGGCAAGGAAGCCGGCTTCGGGGTTGGCCTTGCGTTGCTCGGGTTCACCTTCCGACCGATCCTCGGTTTCGGTAGCGCCGAGTACGTGGGACCGCGACGGGTGCCGGAGCGGCACGGGTGAGGCCTCATCGGAGGAAGTCCTCGACGCCGGGCGGGACAGGGCAGCCCCGGACGCGAGCCTCGTCCAACAGTGCCTGGGCACGTGCCCTGTACTTTGCCTCGTCGGCGCCGGCAATTCCCCGTACCTCGTTGGAATAGTCACGTGCCAGCTTCAGTCCCTCGGCGAGAATGGCCGTGCAGCTCCTGCCCGCCGAGGCCACGGGGGCGGTCGTGGTTGCCTGTGGCGTTGGGGCCGGTGCTTCCGTAGGGGTCATGGCCGCGGCGCTGGTGGACGTCACGGATAGGTCGCGCGGCTGGTTGTCGCTCGAACTGCCGCATGCCCACAACGCCTGGGCCGACAACAGCATGACGAGCGTTGTTCGGGTCGTCCTTCTCACGTCTGGTCATGAGGGTACCGAGGTGCTTGTCACGGGCGGTGATTTCGTCGGCAGGGGCGGCTCTTGCTCCCCGGCAACGTCCGGACAGTGGTGGATTGGTGAAGTTGGACACGACGGCGTCGCTTCTGGGGACGAGCTACTCCCGTCCGGGCCGGGTAGCGGCGAAGACGGCGGCACCCAGGGCGGCTGACCACAGGCAGGTCTCAGGGCCGTTGGGAACGCCCCACAGCGCACGCAGGTCGAGCACCCAGGCCACCCACGCCGTGCCCACCAGGAAGACAGCGGCGGCCCCGGTGGCGCCCACACCCGACCGGGTGACACCGAGGCCCACGCCATAACCGGCGCACGCCCCCAGTAGCCCGACGGGGCTGAAGGTGATCAGCAGGGCCACGGCCGGAGCGACACCCGAGCTGCCCCGGAAATCCAGCCACACCGGTGCGATCAGGCCCATGGCTGCGGCCAGACCGGCCCACAGGGCCACCGACTGCCACGGCACGAGG
>JBBSHU010000127.1:0-7543 GCA_038232455.1 Acidimicrobiales bacterium | reverse complement strand
GGCTCGACAACCGTGCCTTCCAGCACGATCGCATCCTCTTTGGGCTTGGGCAGGTGGACCTCCGGGAGACGTGCACGAGCCCCAGGCGCGCGGCCGAAACCGTCGAGCTTCCCGGGGACAGACATCATGCTACCAGCACCTAAGGAGTCTTCCGACAGGCGGCTACTCAGAGACAGTGAGGACCTCGGGGCCGTTGTCGGTGACGGCGATCGAGTGCTCGAAGTGGGCGGAGATGCGCCCGTCGGCGGTGAGCACGGTCCAACCGTCCTCGAACAGGGTGGTGCGGGCCGTCCCCAGGTTCACCATGGGCTCGACGGCCAGCACGTGGCCGACCTTCAGCTTGAGGCCCTTGCCCGGGGGTCCGTAGTTGGGCACCTGGGGCTCCTCGTGCATGGCCGTGCCGATCCCGTGGCCCACGTACTCGCGGACCACGTTGAAGCCTTCACCTTCGGCCACCGTCTGCACGGCATGGCCGATGTCGGAGAGCCGGGCACCCTTGCGGACGAACTCGATGCCGGCGGCCAGGCTCTCTCTGGTGGCCTTGATGAGGCGTTCCGCCTCCCCACTGACCGACCCGATCGGGATCGTCCGGGCTGCGTCTCCGTGGTAG
The DNA here is from genome assembly GCA_038232455.1 of Acidimicrobiales bacterium. GTDB lineage: Bacteria > Actinomycetota > Acidimicrobiia > Acidimicrobiales > AC-14 > DATAQC01. The sequence continues at coordinate 6,933 of JBBSHU010000127.1, read as the reverse complement.
CCCTCGATGATGGCCCCGCAGTCGATGGACAGAATGTCACCCTCCTCGAGCACGTAGGCGCCGGGGATGCCGTGCACGATCACATTGTTGGGTGACGTGCAGATCACTGCCGGAAAGCCGTGGTAGTTCAAGAAGTTGGAAGTGGCGTTGCGCCGATCGATCACTCCGCGGGCCACCAGATCGAGTTGGGCGGTGGTCATTCCCGGCTTGGCCGCCTTCTCGCATTCGTCGAGCATCTCGGCCACCACCCGGCCGGCCCGCCGCATCTTCGCCACTTCGGCTTTGGTCTTGAGCATCCGTGCGTCCTCGTTCTCGTGAACTATTCCGTGTTCAGGCGCCCGTCGATGGCACGCATCAACCGGGCGGTGACGGTGTCGGGCGAGCCGACGCCGTCGACCGGAGCGAGCTTGTCCTTCACCATGTACCAGCCCAGGAGCGGTTCGGTTTCCTTTTCGTACAGTGCCAGGCGCCGGCTGATGGCCGTCGCCGTGTCGTCCTCCCTGAGGATCACCTTGCCGCCGCAGCGCTCGCAGATCCAATCACCGGTTTCCTTGACTGATCCAGCCACGGCTTCGTCGGGACGGTCGGTGCTGTAGTTGGTGCCGCAGTCGACACACACCCGCCGACCGGCCAGGCGTTGCAACACCATCTCCGTGGGTACCTGGAGCTCCACGACCAGTTCGACCCCCCCGGGGAGAAGCATGCTGTCGAGCGCCTCGGCCTGGGCCACGTTGCGGGGAAAGCCGTCGAGCACGAACCCGTCGGCGTCGGGCTCCCCGAGGCGTTCGGCGACGACCTCCACCACGACCTTGTCGGGCACCAGATCGCCGGCATCCATGAAGACCTTGGCCCGTTGGCCCGCCTCGGTGCCTTCTTTTACGGCAGCCCGAAAGATGTCGCCGGTGGAGATTCGGGGCACGTGATAATGGTGGGCCAATCGCTCCGCCTGCGTCCCCTTACCGGCTCCCTGCTTGCCGAGGATGACGAGCCGGCGACTCGTGCCCACCTCAGCCCGCGACACTCCAACTCAGGGTCCAGAAGACCCTCAAGCGAGGAATCCTTCGTAGTTACGCATCATGAGCTGGCTGTCGATCTGCTTCATCGTTTCCAGGGCGACACCGACGGCGATGAGGATGGTGGTGCCACCGAAGGGGAAGCTGGTGATTCCGTACACTGCCAAGGCGATCTGAGGCACAAGGGCGATTGCGGCAAGGAAGATCGAGCCGGGAAGGGTGATGCGGTTCAGGATCGTAGCCAGGTAACGCTCGGTTGGGGGCCCGGGACGGATCCCGGGGATGAACCCGCCCTGCTTGCGGATGATATCGGCCTGCTGGGCCGGGTTGAAGGTGATCGCCGTGTAGAAGTAGGTGAAGAAGATGATCATGAGGCCGTACACGGAGATGTAGACGAAATTGTCCGGACGCAGCAGATAGTTGTTGGTGAAGTCGACCGCACCCTTCCAGGGCAGCACGTTCGAGAGCAGCACCGGGAAGTACAGCACCGAGCTGGCGAAGATGATCGGGATGACGCCGGCCTGGTTCACCTTTAGGGGGATGTAGGTGCTCTGGCCGCCGTACATTCGCCGGCCCACCACCCGTTTGGCGAACTGCACGGGAATGCGCCGCTGGCCCTGCTCCACGAACACGATCGACACGATCATGCCGATGCCCATGAGCATGACGAGGATGAAGATCGGGTTCCCACCCTCGGACCGCACGGCTCCGAGCTGGAAAGGCATGCGGCTGACCACGTTGGCGAAGATCAGCACCGACATCCCGTTGCCGATGCCCCGCTGGGTCACCAGCTCACCCATCCACATGACCACCGCCGTCCCCGCGGTGATGGTGAGCACGATCAGCGAGACGTGGGCCACGTCGAAGTGCCTCACCAGCGGTGAGGCATTGGCTGACTGTGACCCCTTCAGGAGGCCGTTGTTGAACTGGTAGGTGATACCGGTGGCCTGCAGGATGGCCAGTCCAACGGTCATGTAGCGGGTCCACTGGGTGATCTTCTTCTGGCCGACCGCCCCCTGCTTCTGCCACTGCTCGATCTTGGGGATCACCACCGCCAGCAACTGCATGATGATCGAGCTGGTGATGTAGGGCATGATCCCGAGGGCGAAGATCGCCATCTGGGTCAAGGCGCCTCCCGAGAACAGGTTGAGGAACCCGAGGACCCCGCCCTTCTCGGCGTTCTTCTGGAGCTCCTGGACGGCGGCGAAGTCGATGCCCGGGACGGTGATGTTCGAGCCCAGCCGGTAGAGGGCGATGATGAAGAGTGTGAACAGGATCTTGTTCCGGAGGTCCGGAACCTTGAACATGTTCTTCAGACTCGAAAGCATCGGGTTCCCCTGCTGTGTCGGAGGTGGGCTAGCGGATCGGGGCTAGCGGTTGGTGAGGGCGTTGCCGGCGGCCGGAGGGCGCCCGTGCCCGAACGGCGGCGGCAGGATCTCAACGCTACCGCCTGCTGCGGTGATCGCCTTTTCGGCCGAGCGGGAGAAGCCGTGGGCAGCGAGGCGGATGGGCCGGTTCAACTCGCCCCGGCCGAGCACCTTCACGAGGCCTCGCTTGTGGACCATGCCTCGCTCGCGCAAGGTGTCAGGGTTGACGTCGTCGCCCTCGAAGGCCTGGAGGGCATCGAGGTTGACCACCACGTACTCCACCCGGAAGGGGTTGTTGAACCCCTTGAGCTTGGGGACACGGCGGGACAGCGGCATCTGACCACCCTCGAAGCCGACGCGCACCGAGCCGCGTGCGTTCTGGCCCTTGGTACCGCGGCCTGCAGTCTTGCCACCCTTGCCGGCCGTGCCTCGCCCGACCCGGCGGCGGGGCCGGGTCGAGCCCGGCGCGGGGCGAAGATCGTGCACCTTCATCGACCGGCCTCCTTCGTCTGAGTGGCGATCGCCTTGCGGTTCACCGGCCGGGGCCGGGGAGTCGGCTCCTCGCTGACATCCGTGACAGTGATCAGGTGAGGCACCCGGGCGATCATGCCGCGTATCTCGGGCCGATCGGGCAGGACGTTGGTCCGGCCGATCCCGCCCAGGCCAAGGGCTCGCAACGTGCCGCGGTGGGCAGGACGAGTTCCGATGGCCGATTTCACCTGCACGACCTTGAGGCTCATCGGGCCACCGCCTTCGGCGGCTGCCCGGCTGAGCCGGGCACTGTGTTCATGGTTCGCTCGCTCCGCACGCTCATTACTTCACCTCGGTGGGGACGTGGGTGCCGCGTTGGGTCTCGTTGTAGGCCCGGAGCAGCCCGGCGGGAGTGACCTCTTCGGGCGACTTGCCTCGCATGCGGGCCACGTCGTCGGGACGCTTGAGCCCGCGCAGGCCGGCCACGGTGGCGTGGGCCACGTTGATGGCGTTCGACGACCCCAGCGACTTGGCCAGGATGTCGTGCACGCCGGCCGATTCGAGGATGGCCCGCGCCGCGCCACCGGCGATGACGCCGGTACCCGGAGCAGCCGGCTTGAGCAGGACCCGGCCGGCACCTCGCTCGCCCAGAATCGGGTGGGTGATCGTCGACCCGGCAAGGGGGACGTCGAACAGGTTCTTCTTGGCCTCCTCGATCCCCTTCTGGATGGCGGCGGGCACCTCCTTGGCCTTGCCGTAGCCCAGGCCCACCTTGCCGCCGCCGTCGCCGACGACGACCAGGGCGGTGAAGGAGAACCGCCGGCCACCCTTGACGACCTTGGCCACCCGATTGATGGTGATCACCCGCTCGGCATACTGGCTCTCAGCCATTGTCCTCAACCCTGTTCGTCGTCGCAGGCATCTGCGTCACAGCTCCAATCCGGCTTCTCGTGCGGCCTCGGCCACGGCGGCCACACGGCCGTGGTAGCGGAAGCCACCCCGGTCGAAGACGACCTTGTCGACGCCGGCGGCGCGGGCCCGCTCGGCAACCAGGCGGCCGACCTTGGTGGCGGCTTCCCGGTTGCCGGTGGCACCCCTCCTGAGGTCGGCTTCGACCGTGCTTGCCGCTGCGAGTGTCCGACCGGCAACATCGTCGATGACCTGAGCGGTGACGTGGCGACTCGACCGGAACACGGCCAGGCGCGGCCGCTCGGCCGTACCGCGTACCCGTTTGCGCACCCGCCGGTGCCGCCGCTGGCGGGCGAGTGATTTCTGCTTCGAAGAGAACGTCATGCGATCCTCACTTGGCCGCTTTTCCGGCCTTGCGGCGGACGACCTCGCCGGCGTAGCGGACTCCCTTGCCCTTGTAGGGCTCGGGCTTGCGGATGCGGCGGATGTTGGCGGCCACCTGACCGACGGCCTGCTTGTCGATGCCACGGACCGAGATGCGGGTGGGGGCGGGGACGTCGAAGGTGATGCCGTCGGGCGCCTCGACCACCACCGAGTGACTGAAGCCGAGGGACAATTCGATACGGCCCGGGCTCTGCGCGGCGGCGCGGTAGCCGACCCCGACGATCTCCAGGTCGCGCTGGTAGCCCTGGGTCACGCCGACCACCATGTTGTTGACCAGCGACCGGGTCAGGCCGTGCAGGGCCCGATGCCGACGCTCGTCGTCGGGACGCTCCACTGAGATGATCCCGTCGTCCTGGCTCACGATCATGTCGGGCGGAAGAGCCTGCTCGAGGACGCCCCGCGGCCCTTTCACGGTGATCCGGCCGGCGTCGACGGTGACATCGACCCCGTCAGGAACAGGTATAGGTGCTCGTCCGATTCGTGACATCAGCTGATCCTCACCAGACGTAACACAGGACCTCACCACCGACCCGGCGCTTGCGCGCCTCGCGGTCGGTCATGAGCCCTTGGCTGGTGGACAGGACGGCCACGCCCAGGCCCCCGAGAACTCGGGGGAGGCGATCGGCCTTGATGTAGACCCGGAGACCGGGCTTGGACACCCGCCGCAGTCCGGAGATGGTCGGGATCCGGTCGGGGGTGTACTTCATGATGATCTCGAGCGTGCGGCCCGGCCGGGCGGGGTCGTCGGTGATCCTGAAGTCGGCGATGTAACCCTCCTGGCGCAGGATGGCGGCCAGGGCCTCCTTCAGCTTGGACGAGGGCATGCGCACCTGGTCCTGGGCGGCTACCGAACCGTTGCGGATCCGGGTCAGCATGTCGGCGATGGGGTCGGTCATGGTCATCGGTCGATCAGGCTCCGATAGATGACTACCTTCGCCTTCGGGGAAGGAAAGTCGCGGATGGGTGGCTTACGGAAGGCGAAGGTAGTCATCTTTTCGGGCCTCACCAGCTCGCCTTCGTGACGCCGGGGACCTCGCCGGCGTGCACCATCTCGCGCAGGCAGATACGGCACAGGCCGAAGGCCCGGAACACCGCCCGCGCTCGACCACACCGCCGGCAACGGGTGTACGCCTGCACCCGGAACTTGGGCTTGCGCTGCTGCTTTTGGACCAATGCCTTCTTTGCCAACAGGTTCTCCTAGTCCTCTACTGCTGTCCGGGGCGCCGGAAGGGGAAGCCAAAGGCGTCGAGCAGTGCCCGGCCTCCCGCGTCGTCGCCGGCGGTGGTCACGATGGTGATGTCCATGCCCCGGACGGTGTCGATCTTGTCGTAATCGATCTCCGGGAAGATGAGCTGCTCGTCGACGCCGAAGGTGTAGTCGCCCCTGCCGTCGAACGCATTGGGTGGCATCCCCCGAAAGTCTCGGATTCTCGGGATGGCGATGGCGATGAGCCGGTCGAGGAACTCCCACATTCGGTCGCCACGAAGGGTGACCTTGGCGCCGATGGGGTTGCCCTCGCGGAGCTTGAACGCGGCGATCGAGCGCCTGGCCTTGGTGATCAGAGGCTTCTGGCCGCAGATGAGGGTGAGGTCAGTGACGGCCCCGTCGAGCAACGACGCCTGCTGGGTGGCCCGACCCACACCCATGTTGACCACGATCTTCTCCAGCCGGGGAACCTGCATCACGTTGCTCAGTTCCAGCCGCTCCTGGAGGGCGGCCCGGATCTCGGCGTCGTAGCGCACTTTGAGCCGGGGACGCTCGCGCGTGGCGGTCTCCGTAGTGGAACTCACACGTCACCTCCGCACTTGCGACAGATTCGGATCTTGGCGTCGCCGTCGAACCTGTAGCCGATACGAGTGGGGCGGGAGCAGTGGGGGCAGACCAGCGCCACCTTGGCTGCGGGGACGGGCATGTCCTTGTCGATGATGCCGGCCTGCATGGTGGCTCGCGCCGCCCGCTGGCTCTTCTTGGAGACGTTGACGCCGTCGACGATCACCATGTCGCGCTGAGGAATGGCGCGCATGACCTCGCCCACCTCGCCCCGGTCCTTGCCGGAGAGCACCTTGACGCGGTCACCCTTTTTGAGCTTCATCTACAGCACCTCGGGAGCAAGAGAGACGATCCTCATGAACTTCTTGTCGCGCAGCTCGCGCCCGACCGGCCCGAAGATGCGGGTGCCGCGGGGCTGGAGCTGATCGTTGATGAGAACGGCGGCGTTCTCGTCGAACCGGATGTAGGAGCCGTCGACGCGGCGCTTCTCCTTCTTGGTTCGTACGACCACGCACTTCACCACGTCACCACGCTTGACTGCGGCGCCGGGGATGGCGTCTTTGACGGTGGCCACGAAGATGTCGCCGATGGACGCGTAGCGACGCTTCGAACCGCCCAGCACCTTGATGCAGAGCACCTCTTTGGCACCCGAGTTGTCGGCCACCCGCAGTCGCGATTCCTGCTGGATCATGAGCAGACCTCCGCCCGAAGGGCGACCGATTTCGCGCTCCCGAGACGGGTGGCCCGTGGGGAGGGGCCCGCCGCCGGCAGGCGGTGGGAAGGGACCACCACGGGACAGGACCCGGCGAGGCTGAAGGAAGCCGTCGCCCGAAGGGCGTCAATCGTCGCGCTCCCGAGACGGGTGGCCCGTGGGGAGGGGCCCGCCGCCGGCAGGCGGTGGGAAGGGACCACCACGGGACAGGACCCGGCGAGGCTGAAGGAAGCCGTCGCCCGAAGGG
>JBBSHU010000126.1:0-7594 GCA_038232455.1 Acidimicrobiales bacterium | reverse complement strand
CTTAGGGCTCGTGTCTGAATTGACCGCGCGTTCACGCAACCAGTCCAGTCGCTTCGCGTTGGATTTCCTCAGCCGTAGGTTGCCGACTGAGCCGCAGGGCCAACCCGGCCCGGAGGATGTTGACGGCGGCGTTCTCGTCGGCGTGCGCGTGGAAGCCACACGCCAGACATCGGAACACAGCCTGGGTGAGCCGGTTCCCGACCTCGCGATGCCCGCAGGACGAGCACGTGCGGCTGGTGTTGCGGGGGTCCACGGCGATCACCTCACGACCAGCTTCTTCCGCTTTGTACGTGATGAATCGCAGCAGCTGTCCCCACCCGACGTCGTGAATCGAGCGGTTCAGGCCCGACTTCTGGGCCACGTTGGTGCCCGGGTGCTCGACCGTCCCACTGGCCGAGCGCACCATGTTGGTGATCGCCAGATCCTCGTGGGCGATCAGGTCGAAGCCGTCGACCAGCTTCCGGCTGGCCTGGTGGGCCAGGTCTCGTCGGCAGTTGGCCACCTTGCGGTGCTGGGCGGCCACCCGCTGCACGGCCTTGCGTCGGCGCTTGGAGCCTCGCTTGGTGACGGCGAGGTCGCGCTGGGCCATGGCCAGGCGGTCAGCGGCCCTCCGGGTGAACCGGGGATTGGCCAGGTGCTCGCCGTCGGAGGTGGTGAGAACGCTGGCGACGCCGAGGTCGATGCCCACGTCGGCACCGGTCGGTTCCAGGGTCCTGGCCGCCACCAAGTCGCACTGGACGACCACCCACCAGCGGCGGCCCTCTCGCTTGACGACGGCGGTCTTGGGTCCGCCCGGCAGGCTCCGGTGCAACTTTGTCCTGATGTGGCCCACGCCCTTGAGGCGCAGGCGCCTGGCGTCGGGCTCGATCTTCCAGCCACTGGCGTCGGGATAGGAGACGCTGTCCCAGCGGTAGCGGCCCTTGAACCGGGGGTGACCGGGGTTCTCGCCCGACCGGCAACGGCGATAGAACGCCTTGTAGGCGAGGTCGAGGCGGGTGAGGGTTCCCCGGGCCACGCAGGTGCCGTACTGGGCCAGGCCGGAGTCGGGCCCGCCGTTGAGGCCGGCGAACTGGTCGTACCTGGTGACCGAGCGCTGCTCGTTCTCCCACGCGGTCTTCCGCTCCTCCAGTGCGGCGTTGTAGAGCCTGCGCTGCTGCCAGAGGAGGTGGTCCAGTCTCCGGGCCTGGCCTGGCGTCGGCTGGAGGAGGTACTTCACTGACCGGTGCATGACAAAGCACAGCCTATTGGCAGGGTGCGACAGTGAACCCCGAGACGCGCGATCAATTTCGGCACGGACCCTTACAGGCGCCCCGTCGCCTTGACCCTCAGATAGGCGTCGGCCAGCAGGGGTGCCAGGCGTCCGGGCTCGGCGTCGACGACTGTGGCTCCCATGCCGCGCAGGCGGGCCACGGTGCGAGCCCGTTCCGCCCGGGCCGCCACCGCGGCCGCCTTCCGGAAGGCGGTCCCCGCGTCTGCTGGCTCCGACTCGGCCCAGCCGGCGACCTCGGGGTCGGCCACGCTTGCCACCACCAGCAGGTGCGTGCGCGCCACCAGGGGAAGGGCCGGAAGCAGCGTCTCGGTCACGGCCTGGTCGGCCAGTTCGGTGAACACCACAAGGAGGGCCCGGCGGCGGAAGCGGACGAGTGTCTCGGCTAACGCTCCCCGGTAGTCGCTCTCGGCCAGCTCGGGCTCGAGCGCGTACATGGCCTCGGTCACCCGGGACAACTGATCGTGGGAGTGCCCGGGGGGCACCACCGCCCGCACCCGTCGGTCGAATGCCACGAGCCCAGCCCGGTCACCCAGGCGGGTGGCCACGGCGGTGAGCATCATCACCGCGTCCATGGCGTGGTCGAGGCGGGGGACGTCGGCGACCCGGCCCGCCATGGTGCGACCGCAGTCGAGCAGCAGCAGCACGGTCTGATTTCGCTCGGCCCGGTAGGTGCGCACGATGGGCCGGCCCGACCGGCCCGTGGCCGCCCAGTCGATGCGGCGGAACTCGTCGTCGACGCTGTAGTCGCGCAGCGAGTCGAACTCGGTGCCGCCCCCTCGACCGGCGGCGGAGCGCAGCCCCACCTCTAGGATCCGGGCCCGGTCGATGCGCAGCTCGGCCTCCTTGCGCGACTTGAAGGGTGGGTACACCCGCACCACCGCAGGAAGCTGACGCGTTCCCTGCCGATCCACCAGCCCAAGCGGTCCGGACACCCGCACGACGATCTCGCTTACGACGAAGCGGCCTCGCCGGGAGGGCCGGAGCAGCGCCTTGGCCGACGACCAGCCCGACGGGGGCACGACCAGTCGGGCCCGGCGCGACGACGGCTGCAGGGACGGCGCAAGCTCGTCGGCCAGCGCCACCCGCAGCCGACGCCTCCGACCCGACCGGACCGGGTTCCCCACCCGCCACACCACCTCGGCTTCGCCATCGAGGGGGATCACGCCCGGCACGTCTCGCTCGACGGGGACGGCACCGGGCTGTACCCCCAGAGCCCAGTCGACCACTCCGACCACCACGATGGCCGCCTCCACCAGAGCGAAGCCCACCCACGGAGCCGGGCTCAGGAGCACCACGACGGCGCTCAGCAGCACCACGACCGCCAGCCGCCCGGTCGGGACCGGCATCGAGGGTCCAGAAGATAACCGCCTGTGCATGGGATTGACGGACTCGCCGGCGGGTGGCTCAGGAGAATGCACAGGCGGTTATCTTTCTGACCCTTACCGGGGCACGGGGACCGAGGCCAGGATGCCGTCGAGCACACCGTCGGTGGTGGCGCCCTCCAGCTCGACTTCCGGTCGCAGCTGCAAACGATGGCGTAGCGCCGGTTTGGCCACCGCCTTGACCTCGTCCGGGGTCACGAACGGCTTGGCCGCCAGCCACGACCATGCCTTGGCCGCCCACAGGAGCATGGTGGCCCCTCGCGGCGAGGCACCCAGGGCCAACGACGGCGAGTCCCGGGTGGCCCGCACGAGAGCGACGATGTAGGCGGCCACCGGCTCCTCCACCCGCACTGTCGCCACCTCCTCCCGGGCCCGGGCCAGGTCGACTGCCCCGCCCACTGCGGCGACCCCCTGGGCGGCCAGATCGTGGGGGTCGAGGCCCCGGTCGTGCCTGGTGAGCACGGCCAGCTCCTGGTCGGCCGTCGGGTAGCCCACGTTCAGTTTCAGGAGGAAGCGGTCGAGCTGGGCTTCGGGCAATGGGTAGGTGCCCTCGTACTCCACCGGGTTCTGAGTGGCGACCACCACGAACGGCTCGGGCAGGGGTCGGGCCTCGCCCTCCACCGACACCTGGCGTTCCTCCATGGCCTCGAGCAGGGCGGCCTGGGTCTTCGGCGGCGTGCGATTGATCTCGTCGGCGAGGAGGAGGTTGGTGAACACCGGGCCCTCCCGGAACCGGAACGATCCCTGCGACAGAATTGTCTGGCCGATGATGTCGGACGGCATGAGGTCCGGGGTGAACTGGACACGCTTGAACTCGAGGTCGAGCGACGCGGCCAGGGCCTTGACGAGCAGGGTCTTGGCAACGCCAGGCACGCCTTCGAGCAACACGTGCCCCCTCACCAGGAGGGCGACCATGAGCCCGGTGATCACGCTCTGCTGGCCCACCACGACCTTTGCCACCTCGTCGCGCACGGCGAGCACCACGGCCCGGGAATCACGGTCGCCCCGCTCAGGGGGCCGCTCGGGCGCCGCATCCTGCTTGTCAACCGCCACCGATTACCTCCTCACGAACGGACACAACCGATTGAGCCAGCCGGACCAGTGCAGCCTCGTCGGGCGGGGTCCCGCCCTCCAACACATTGTGGACGCGCTCCGCCTTGATACCCGACCAGGCGGCTGCGGCATCGGCCACCTGATCGGAGGTGGCGTCGGCGGGCAGACCGAGGCGCACGGCCAGCGTACGGCGTAGGTCCTGGCGCAGGATGGCCGAAGCCCGGGCCGAGCCCCGGGCCCGCTGCATGAGGTGGCCCACGGCGACAACGAGCTCGCTGCCCGCCAGCTCGACCGGCTGGCTCTCGACCACCGGACGCCCCAGGCGACGGGACCGCCAGGCCATCACGACCACGAAGGCAATCGCCAGCTGCGCCAAGGCGAACCACACCCTCGGGGGCACCAGGTCCGTGAGGGTCCTCGTGCCCGTGCCGGGTGGGCGCGGTCCGAGGATCGCCACCCGCTCGCCCCGCCTGGGGGCAAGCAGGGCAGCGGCCAGCACGGCGTTGTCGGCCCGGCCCAGCCGGGCGTTGGTGAAGGCATCGGGGCCCCCGAGGGCAACGACCGTGCCCCGGCCCTCGGTCACGACCACCAGCCAGGCTCCGCCGTCGGGGCCGCCCCTGCGCTCCGGAGTCCGCTGGGACCCGCCGATCGAGAAGCACGCGGTGGAACCCGGCGGCCCCTGCAGCAAGCTGGCAACGCCGGTATCCACCTGTCGGACCTCACGCAACGCCGCCACCGCGCAGCCCCGCTCCAGTGCAGGAGTGAGGGGCCCCGGCGACCGCAGCTTGCCCAGCTCGGCCGGGTTCAGCGGCGAGTAAGGGTCGGCCACCACCAGGGTGCCTCCCGCCGCGACCCATCTCGACGTGGCCGCCCGCTCGGCCTCGACCATGGTGTCGTCGAGAAGCAGGGCCGTTCTCCGGGTGGCATCGGGCGCTCCCGGCTGAACGGAGACGTCGGCGCCCAGGCCGGCCAGTGTCTCGACCACGGCCTTGGCCCCGTCGGGTGCCGTCGAGCCCGGGTCGAGGGGCGGCCCGGGGTTGGGGTCGGGCCCGATCACCGCAGCGATCCCGATGGCCGCGACCACCAGGCCCAGCGCCGGAGCCCACGCCTTCAGCCGGCGCGACGTCTGGCCGGAGCCGGCGCCCGTCGTCGCGCCCTGGGTCCCCGTCATCGGGCGCCCGCCAGCACGCGGTCGGCGAGCGACGACAAGTGGGCGGCATCGTCGGCACCGGTGGGGGCGCGTCCGTACCAGGCCCGCTCGAACAGTTCGGTAACGGCGGCGAAGTCGGAAGCGACATCGGGCGCGGCCACGGTGACCGCCGCCCGATACTCCCCGGCCGTTCGCCCCGGCACCTCGTCGACCACGCCCCCGGCAGCCAGGTCGGCCACCAGGGCCCGATACCGGCACCGCAGGGCCGGACGCCAGCGCCCGGCCCGCTCGTGGGCGTCGGCCTCGGCCCTCCAGTCGGTGGCCGTCCGCAGCTGCACAGAGGTGGAGGTCGTGGGCCGGCCGGCATCGGGCGTGACGCCCCGGGCGAATCGCGCCACCAGGAAGCCGACGACGCCGATCGCCAGGACCAGAACCCCCCAGGCGATCAACGACGCCCCCCCGCCGCCAATGAGGGCACCGAAGACACGCGCAACGACCTCGGCCACCCACCTCAGGACTCGCTCGACGAGGGTCGGCGACGGCACGCGGTACTCGGGCCGGGCGAGCACGTCGTCGGCGATCCCCCGGGCCCTGGCCGGATCGCTCTGAGGAATCGGCAGGTCGGCCGCGGCTGAACCGGCAACCCCACCAGGACGGACCTCAGTGGCCCGTGCCGCCGGGCCGAGGCCCGGCACCCCGCTCGAAGGGCCGCCCAGGCCCAGGACGCCCCCCACGCCCAGAACCGCCCCGACCAGTATCGCCGCCGCCCTGGCCGTCCACCCCCTAGCCATCGGTGTCCCGCCGGCCGAGTCGGGCGGCCAGCAGGACCACGTCCATGCCCTCGGACCGGATCCGGGCGTCGAAGTAGACAAGCGTCGCCACCAGGGCGACGTACGGGGCCGCCAGCACGCCCGTCGTCACGGTGCCCGCAGCTCGGAAGAGCCACCCCCACGGGCCGGTGACCACGCCGAGCAGCGCCGGCAGCCACCCGAGGGCGACGTCGACGCCGGACACGACCACGGCGGAGCCCAGAGCCACGCCCAGCACGGGAAACATTCGGGGGCCCACCAGATGGGCCGATCGGCGCATCCCCTGGATCGGGCCAAGACCCTCGATGGCGATGGCCGGCGCCACCGCCATGAACAGCGCCATCACCAGCAGCGCAGGGAAGAACGCCAGCACCCCTCCCACGCCCTCGGCCAGGTGCACGAGGACCCATGCCGCAGTGAGCGCCCACCATCGCCCCCGGACCGCCCGCAGGGCGTCGGCCGGACCCAACCGTTCCCCGAAGTACGAGGCGCAGGCCACCCGACTGACCACCCCGTGCAGGAAGGGAACGAGAAGCACCGCAACGCCCAAGCCGACAAGGGCGCGGGCAACGCTGGAGCCCTGGTCGAACGTGAGCCGATTGGCGGAAGAGTCGCTGAGCAGGTTCGAGGCTCCGCTGACAGCCACGTCCCGGCCCAACCAGGCCACGAGTAACTTCACGGGCAGGAGGAGGGTGGCCGCGATGGCGACGAGGGTGCGGGCGTTGGCCCGGTAGAGCGTGAAGGCTCCGTCGAGAATGTCGACGAAGTTCATGGGCCCGATCAGAAGGGGTCCGTCCGGCGGCGGTGACTCGCCGCCAACCGGCCCGGGCACCGCCTGGAGGCCAACCGGTCCGGGCACCGCCTGGGGGGCTGCCGGCGGGTCGATCGCCGTCCAGTCGGGATCACCTGGTCCGCCCCCGTCGGGAAGATCTCGACCAGGGGGCGGTCCGCCGTCGGCACCGTTGGGGGGCATGGGTGTCGCGACCTTATCGATACGGGTGAGGCTCCGACCGATGTGGCAGAGGGTCCCCGCTCTGCTCAACTGGGTCCATGGACTACGACGAACAACGGGCCGAGGGTTACGACCGGCGCCACGCCGTCCGGTTCGCCGAGGCCGAGGCCACCGCCGCTCTCCTCGCCGACCTGGTCACCCCAGCCGCAGGGAGCGAACAACCGGCTCGCGTTCTCGAGCTGGGCATCGGCACCGGCCGGCTCGCCTTGCCGCTGGCCGCCCTGGGACTGGAGGTCCACGGCATCGACGCCTCTCCCGCCATGGTCGACCGGCTGCGGGCCAAGCCCGGCGGTGCCGGGATCCCCGTCGTGGTGGGCGACTTCGCCGACGTCGGCAACCTCGTCGCCGGCGGCTTCGACCTGGTGTTCGTGGCCTTCAACTCGCTGTTCGAACTGGCCGACCAGGCGGCCCAGTGCCGGTGCGTGGCCGGCGCCGCCACCCGGCTGGCCCCCGGTGGCCGCTTCGTGGTCGAGGCCCTGGCCCCCGAGTTGACCCGGCTCGAACAGTCCCTCACGGTCATATCCCAGGCCGACGACGAGGTCGTGCTCCAGGCCACAAACCACGACCCTCTCGACCAGACGGTTCGAGGCCACGACGTCGTGCTCTCTCCCGGCGGAATCCGCCTCCTGCCGTGGTCGATTCGCTACGCGTCCGTGCCCGAGATCGACCTCATGGCCCGCCTCGGCGGACTGGAACTGACCGATCGCTGGGGCGGCTGGGCCCGGGAACCGTTCGGGGCCACCAGCTCGCGGCACGTGTCCGTCTATTCCCGGGCCTGCTAGCGGGAGTTTCCGGGCTGCTACGCGGTGGCTTGGTGTTTCCGCAGGTGGGCGGGGGTTTTCGGGCGCTCGCCGCGTATTACCTAGGTGAGGGCGATGCTGAGTTCATCGATGGAGTTGAACGGGTGGGAGGCGTTGT
>JBBSHU010000125.1:0-7674 GCA_038232455.1 Acidimicrobiales bacterium | reverse complement strand
GGTGATGGGCCCGAGCGGCCCTCTGAGCGGGGCGCATGGCCTGAGCGGGGTGATGGGCCCGAGCGGCCCTCTGAGCGGGGCGCATGGCCGTCACCGTCGCGGCCGAGCCGCGGCCACGGCCAAGCCGACGGTCTCGCCCACCAGTCCGGCCGCGCCGAGCACGTCGCCGGTGAACCCACCGAGGCGGCGTTGAGCCAGAGCCGTCACGGCCACCGCCGCCAGCGTCAACCCACCAACAGCCATCAGGCCGCCGAGCCCGCTCGCCGCTCCGGCCAGGGCGAGTGACCCGGCCAGCCCGGCGATCGCCAGCGTCACCGTGCCGGGGGCGGCCTGAGCCTCCTTGGCGGGTTGGCCGGGCAAGAAGGCACTGGCCAGCCCTGATGCCCGGGCGTAGGGACGGGTGCGGACCACAACCGCCATCGAGGTCCGGGAAGCGCACCACAGGCCGGCGAGGAGCAGGGGGCGGGGCGGCAGGGCGGACAGCGCCGACCAGCGCACGAGGAGCGCGGCGGCCGCCGCCCCCACACCGAACGCACCGGCTCTGGGGTCAGCCATCACGTCGAGGCGTCGCTGACGCTCGAGGTGGGAAAGGAGGCCGTCGGCGGCGTCGACCAAGCCGTCGAAATGGAGCATCCCGGTGAGGCCCAGGTCGGCCACCACCACGACCGCCGCGGCCACCGGCGCCGGCCACACCAGCGAGGCAGCCCACCACACCCCTCCGAGGGCCAGGCCCATCGAGGCGCCGACCGCCGGGAACCACCCCAGGGCTTCCGGCGAAGGCGCTCGCCCTCCGCCCACGGGTGTGAGAAAGGCCACTGCCCCGGCGGCGTCGGTGGAACCGATCACCGGGTGGTCGCTTCGGAGTGCCCGGCGGCGGCGCCGAGAGCCAAAGTGCGCCCCGCCACCACGAGGACCACCTCGTCGGCGATCGCAGCCACCGCCTGGTTCACCAGGCCGAGAGCGTCACGGAAGCGTCGCCCGGCCTCTGAGGACGGATGCACCCCGAGGCCCACCTCCTCGGAAACCACGACGGAGTCGCCGTCGCGCCGGGCCAGAGCCGCGCACAGGCCGTCGGCGTCGACGGACAGGTCGGGTGCGGCGGCGACCCAGGTGCCCAGCGCGTCGACCAGGGCGACGCCGCGACACGAGCCGACGGCGTCCACCAGGTCGGCGCCCGTCTCCAGCGTGGGCCACCCGGGCGGGCGCCGGGCTCGGTGGGCGGCCACCCGCGCCGCCATGTCGTCGTCGCCCACCATGGCGGTGGCCAACACCGTGACGGGCGCCCCGTCGGCCAGGGCGGCCGCCCGGCGTTCGGCCGCAGCCGACTTTCCCGATCTCGCTCCGCCCAGAACAAGCACGATCATGGGCCTGGGCGCCGGGTGCCGGCCGACACGGCGGCATGGACGGCTCGGGCCAGGCGTGACCCCCAGATCGATCGAGAACCGCCGAAGGAGTGCAGGCGGCCGTCGGACGGGCAGGCGATACAGACGGCGTCGGTGGCCGTGCCGGTACCCGGCACCCCGGCCTCCCCCAGGGCCTGGGCCTTGGCCTCGGCCGCGGTGGCCACGGCATTGATCAGTGCCGCGTCGGATAGCCGCTCGGGGAGGAGCACGACCATGTTGATGGTGCCGACCAGGCTGGCGGGGCGGCCCTCGTCGGGGGCTGCCGCCCACGTGGGGTGGCCGAGGCCGACGGTGGCGGCCACCTCCACGCCCTGGTCGGTGCTGACGGCGACCTCTCGCACGTCGGCGGCCGTGAGCATGCCCACGCCATGGCCGGGAAGGCCCAGCGACACACCAAGCTTGGCCAGGTGGTGGTCGGGGTCACGACGGCCGTACGACGCCGGCACCTGGGCATTGATGACCCACCGGCGAAGACCGATGCCGCCTCCGTGGGCGGCACTGGCGACCATCCGCATGGGCCGCTCCGCCCGCCATACCAACACGGGGAAGCTTCGACCGCCCTCCTGACGAGAACGGACCTGCATGTCCACGACGTCCACGCGTACCTTTCCGAAGTGTGCCGACCGGTGTCGGCGCCCAGCGGGGCAGGCAGGTTTCCTGGCTTTCGGATCGACGCTCCCCCCGGCCTTCCCGCCCTCTCGGGCCGTGGCTACCGCGTGGGGGTCGCTCCCCGATGACAGTTGCGGGACAGCCCCGGACTCGCACCGGGTTCCCTGCGCTACGGCTCCGACAGTAGCCTCCGGCCATGTCCGATGCCGAGCCCGAAGACGCGGGGACCGACGCGCAGCCACGGCGGGCGGCAACCGGCCGGGCCGCGTCCATCGTCCTCGTCAACACCGGGTACGGGAAGGGCAAGTCGTCGGCCGCCTTCGGGGTGATGGGTCGGGGCTGGGCGCGGGGTTGGCGAGTGGGAGTGGTCCAGTTCGTGAAGAGCGGCAAGTGGAAGACCGGGGAGCGCAAGCTGGCCGACCACCTCGACATCGAGTGGCACACCCTGGGCGACGGGTTCACCTGGGAGTCCACTGACATGGACGAGACCGTGGCCAAGGGCCGCCACGCATGGGAGGTCGCTTGCCAGAAGCTGGCCTCGGGTGACTTCGACCTGCTCGTGCTCGACGAGCTCACCTACGCGGTGAGCTACGGCTGGGTCCCGGTTGCCGACGTGGTCGAAGGCGTGCGCAACCGGGCGCCTCACACCAACGTGGTCATCACCGGACGCGATGCGCCCACCGAGCTCATTGCCGTGGCCGACACCGTGACCGAGATGCGAAAGGTCAAGCACGCCTACGACCAGGGCATCAAAGCCAAGAAGGGCATCGAATATTAGGGTCGGAAAGACCCGGGGTCACTACCGGAGGGAGACGGTGAGGAAGTCCCGGCTCTCGGTGCTCAGGTAGCGGTCGGCCGGACGCTGCATCTGAGGGTAGAGCTTGGCCCCGGTGACGACCATGGGGTTGGCCGGGTCGGGGTGGTCGAACAGGTTGAAGGTGACCCATTGCGGGTTGATGTCGAGCGTCATGGCCCGAACGGCACCCGCCCGCTGGAGGCTCTCGGCCAGGCTCCGGGCGGTCAAGGCCGGACCGGCCACGTACACCAGGGCCCCGTCGGCCGTCACCCCGATCCCCGACCGGGCCACGGCGATGCTGCCCTTGAGGGTGGCACCCCAGGCCCGCGTGTCGTTGTGGCTGACCGACGGATCGATCTGGCCGCCGTCGACGAGCAGAGTCAGGTTCTGCAACACGGCCTCGGTGTTGTCGGCCATGCCCACGTCGCTGCCCCACTTCCCGACGTTGACGTGCCCGTCGTTGGTGATGGCTATCGACGCCGCTCCGTCTCTCAACGCCACGGCGTCGCGGCCCTCCAGGTGAAAACCACCCTGGGCCTCCTTGAAGCGGAACCCGCCGTTGAACGCGGCGACGATCTGGCGCAGTGCGTCACCGGTGATCGCCGGCGGCACCGACCAGGAGCCACCGGGCTCCCCGTCACCCGGGTTCAGGCGGACGCGCAGCAACATGGGGTCTATCCAGGCGGCGGTGGTGATCTGGCTGGTGTAGACGCTGTCGGCCCGGAACTGGGCGACGTACATCCCCGGCGTGCCATCTATCATCGGACCGGCCGGAAGCCATTTCCCCTCGTCGGCAAGGGGGGGTTGTACGACCAGCTCGACGTCGGGCGGCGCGGCCAGGTGTGGGGGCGCCACCGGCTTCGGCGGGGGTGCGACCGTGGTCGGGGCGGCGGACGGGGGGACGGTGGGCAAGGCCACCCCGGGGATGTGGTTCAGCCCCTTCGGCCGGCCACCCTTGGCCGGTTGGGCCCGGGTGAAGTACCAGTCCTCCAGCGGCATGACGATGAAACTGGCGTGGTGATCGCGCAGGACGTCGGCCCATTTGGCCGAGAAGCTCTCGTTGCCGGGTTTCGCCAAGGCGCCGATCACGCTCGCGAGCAGGAGGACGAAACACACCGACCCCACGCCCAGTCCGACGATCACCGTGCGCCTCAACCAGCCGCAGCGGCACCAGAAGCGGATCAGCCACGTCCGGTGTTCGCTCACCTGAGCGAAAGGGTACAGGAAGACACGCCGTATGACCGCAAGGGACTCACCAGGATCCGAGGTTAGCCGAGGTGGTCACCGCGATCGGTCTTACGACAACTCCTCAAGCTCGCTATCCGATGCGCCGATGCAGCAAATATCATCCATTCCCGCGCACGCGTGGCCGTTGCCGTCGCCCTCGTTCTTCCGCTGCTCGCGACTATGTCGTCCAGCCCGGCTGCCGCAGGCTCGCCTGGAGAGATCACGACCTACGCAGGAGGCCTCGGTCAGGGTCCGGCCCTGAACGTGGCCCAGCGGGTGCGCGCCATGGTCGGCCGTGGCTCGCTGGTCTACATGGCCGACGAGGCCAAGAGCGTGGTCCGCGTCCTCGACACGGCCACGGGTATCCAGCGCATCGTGGCCGGCAACGGCACCTCCGACGGGCAGGGCCCGGACTCCGCCGGCGATGGCGGCCAGGCCCTCTCGGCCAGCCTGGGCTACATCAACGCCCTGGCCCTGGACGCGGCCGGCAACCTCTACATCGCCGACTCGCTCCACTACCGGATCCGCAAGATGGAGCCGTCGGGCCGGATCTCCATCGTGGCCGGCAACGGCATTGAAGGCGATGCCGGCGACGGCGGCCAGGCTCGCTCGGCCTCCCTCAAGTACATGTGGGGCCTGGGCTTCGACGACGCCGGCGACCTGTTCGTGTCGACCAACTCGCGCATCCGCAAGATCGACCTGTCCGGCACCATCACGACGGTGGCCGGGAGGGGGTCAGTCGACGTGGCCGCCGGGAGCAGCCCTGACGGGACACCCGCCACGCAGGCGCAGATCAACACCTACGACGTGGCTGTCGACGGGGAGGGGAACCTCTATTTCGGAGACGGCCTGAGCCTTCGGGTCCGCAAGGTGGATCGCCAGGGCATCCTCTCCACGGTCGCCAATACCTGTGGCAACAACGTCGCCCTCGATCCCGAGGGAGGCCTTTACGTGTCGGGGTGCGACCAGGTACGCAAGATCGACGCATCCGGCCAGGTCAGGCTGGTCGCCGGCACCGGCGTCTACAGCTCCACCGGCGACGGCGGACCGGCGACGCATGCCACCCTCATGGCTCCGGGGCCCCTCGCCCTCGACGCCGCGGGGAATCTCTACATCGCCGAGGTCAACGGCTACCGGGTCCGGCGGGTCAACCGGGCGGGCGTCATCGACACCGTCGCCGGTAACGGGTCCTTCAGCATCGCGGGCGACGGTGGCCAGGCCACCGACGCCCAACTCACCAGCGCGAGCGACGTCGCCCTCGACCCGTCTGGCAATGCCTACATCGGCGACTGGGCGAACCACCGGGTGCGCCGGGTCAGCCGGTCGGGGATCATCACCACGTTCGCCGGCAACGGCGAGGACGGCTACTCAGGTGACGGCGGACCGGCCACGGCTGCCGCGCTGCGCTACCCGTCGGACATCGCCGTCGACGCAGCGGGCAACGTCTACATCGCCAGCTATCTCGGATTCCGGGTCCGCAAGGTGGATGTCGACGGCACCATCTCCACCGTCGCCGGGAACGGGACACTGGGCTATACGGGCGACGGCGGCCCGGCCACATCGGCTTCCATCGGGTACACCGGTGGCCTGGCGGTCGACGGTTCCGGAAACCTCTTCATCGCCGACAACGGTGGCCATCGGGTACGCAAGGTCGGGTCGGGCGGGATCATCTCGACCGTCGCCGGCACCGGCGAGGAGGGCTTCGGTGGCGACGGTGGTCCGGCCACCGCGGCGAAGCTGAAGTACCCCAACGGGCTGGCGGTCGACGGCGCCGGCAACCTGTTCATTGCCGACACCTTCAACGGCAAGATCCGCAAGGTGGCACCGGACGGCGGGATCTCCTCGTTCGCCAGTGTGGGGTGGGCCCTGGCGGTGACGTCCGACGGCAGAGGCGGGCTGTTCGTCGGCGACGACGCCCGCGTGCTCCACCTCACGCCGTCCGCCACTGTCGCCGTCGCCGGCACAGGAGTCCGAGGGCTGTCCGGCGACGGAGGACCGGGCACCAGCGCCCAGTTGAGCGGCGTCGGTGGCCTGGCGTTCGACGGCTCGGACCTCTTCATCGCCGACACCCTGAACGGCCGGATCCGGCGGGTGTCGGCCGTGGCCGGCGTGGCGACGACGACGACCGCTCCCCCGTCTTCGACCACCACGTCCACCACGACGACGACGACCGCTCCCCCGTCTTCGACCACCACGACGACCGTCCCGGTCGGGCCCAAGACGCAAGGGGGCGCCTACTCAGTGTGGTCGCAACCGGGGGCCACTCCCCTCGACGGTGTCGGGAGTTGGATGGCGATGGCTAAAGACCCCACGGCCGGGGCGGGACAGCGTCCGCCCGCCTACCTGTTCGCCCAGTACTTCGGCTTCGCCAGCAGCACGGCGCAAGGTGCGGTGGGCCTCGTCGACGACCCCGGCGGCAAGTTCGCGCTGTTCAACGTGGCGGACCCGGAGGGCCGGGCGCATTCGGCGGTGGTGCCGTTCAACTGGTCGGCCGGGCGCTTCTACTTCACCTTCGTCTACCAACTCGCCCCGGGCACGTGGGGGGCGTGGGTGTACGACTACACCGCCTCCACCTGGGTCCCCATCGGCCAGCTGTCGCTACCCCCGGCCTGGGGCAAGCTCTCACCCACCAGCGCCACCAGCGTGCAGTGGTACGGCGCAGTCGCTACCTCGTGCCGGGCCTATCCCCGCGCCGATGTCTTCTACTCCCCGCCCACCGGCTTCGTGGGCACCACGGCATCCACCCCTACGCTCACCCGGACCGAGCATCCCGGGGACTGCACCACCGACACCTCCGTCGGGGAGGGTGGATGGGTGCGCTACCGACCCGGGACCGACTGAGCCGGGCGGCGAAGGTCCCTGAGGATCATTCGTCCTGGCAGACACCCTCGAGCGCCAAGCATGCCGAACCGGGGGCGTTGGCCACGATGCCGACATCGAACTGGCGACCCTCCTGCACGTCGAGCTTGCCCGAACCCGTCGAGGTGATCTTGGCGCCGGCCTTGGTCGTGGTGACAACGACCAGCTGGTAACGATGCTTGCCCGCTTCGGAGGCGGTGAGCGGCTGGGGCTGCACGCCTCCGCCCGGGCTGCCCGCGAAACGGACTGTCGGCCCGTTGTCGACGGTGAGCTCGACGTCGTCGGCCTTGTCGTCGGGGAGCACCTTGTCGACCACGGAGAAGTGGACGACCGGCTTGGCGGCGACCGGGGCGGCGGCCGCGGTGGAGGGCGGGGTGGTCGCCGCGGTGGTGACAGGGGCGCCGTACTTGGCCAGGGTGGTGGCAGTCGTCCGCGTAACCGTCTTGTCGCTGCCTCCCATCATGGCGATGGCCGTGCCGGCGCCGAGGACGACGACCACGGCCGCTGCGGCCAGCCATGCCCAGCGATACTTCTTGCCATCCGGGACGGGCGGGGCCTCGCCCACCGGGTCCGGCTGCGGCACCGGGGGGGACGTGTCGATTGGTGGGGGGGGCGACGGCGGAGGGGGCGTCGCGGGCACGTCGATCGATGGTGGTTCGGGCGCAGGGGGCGGAGGCGGCGGGTCGATTGGCGGCAACGGGGAGGACATGTCGATTGTCGGGGGAGTTGGTGAGGGCGGCGGGGACATGTCGATCGTCGGGGACGTGTCGATCGTCGGGG
>JBBSHU010000124.1:0-7839 GCA_038232455.1 Acidimicrobiales bacterium | reverse complement strand
GTCGCGCCTCGACCGGCCAGAAATGGTCGGAAGAGGTGGATGGGGAAGCCGAAAAGCGAGGAACCGAGAGCGCTCGGTCGGTGCTGGCCTCGGTTGGGCCGCCACGGGCTGGCGCGGCACCGACTATTTCAGGCTGAAGTAACTACGACCGCAGTTGGTCCACTAAGTCTTCGACGTCGCCCGTCGGGGCTGCGCAGGCGTAGTCGCGACAGACGTAGGCCAAGCCGTCGCGTCGGTCGGTGAACAGGGGAGAGGGGTAGGGCTCGCCCCAGGCGACGACCGCGCCCGGCAGCCACCGGCGCTGGACCGCGGCCACCAGGTCGGGCCGGTCGCCGACGACGGCGACCTCGACGACCGGAGCGGCCCCGAGGTCGACCGCCCACAGGAGGTGGCACAGGGCCGCGGGATGGTTGGCCAGGGTGTCGGCCATGAGAGCGACCACCGTCTCGGCTTGCTGGCGGTAGCGGTCCTCGCCCACCAGGGCGGACAGGCGATGCAGGGCAACCGCCGCCACCGCGTTGGCGGAGGGAAGGGCGTTGTCGAGCACGTCTTTGGAGCGGGTGATGAGGCGCTCGGCGTCGGAGCCGGTGGTGAAGAAGCCTCCGTTGGTGTCGTCGGCGAAGAGGTCGATGAGGGCATCGGCGACCGAGCGGGCCTCGGCTATCCAAAGAGCCTCGCCGGTGGCCTCGGCCAGCCTGGTGAAGGCGTCGACGAGGGCGGCATGGTCACCGGCGTAGGCCAAGTGCTGGGCCCTCCCGGAGCGCCAGGCGCGCAGCCATCGACCGTCGTCGCCGCGGAGGGCATCGAGGAGGAACTGCCCGGCGGCGCGGGCATCGGCCAGCCAGTCGGCGCGCCCGGTGGCGGCCGCGGCCTCGGCCAGGGCGGATACGAACAGGCCGTTCCACTCGGTGAGGACCTTGTCGTCCAACCCCGGTCGCACCCGCTCTTCCCGGGCGTCGAACAGGGCCTTGCGGGCTCGTTCGACCCCTTCGGGGCGCAGGATGTCGCCCCGGATGGGACGGTGGAGGATATTCGAGCCTTCAAAGTTGCCGGCCCTCATCACGCCCCACCACGCGGCGGCCTCGGCGGCATCGGGTCCCGCCACCGCCTCCAGCTCGTCGGCCGACCACACGTAGAACTTGCCCTCCACCCCCTCGGAATCGGCGTCTTCGGATGAGAAGAAGCCTCCTTCGGGATGACGCAGCTCGCGCCGCACGTAGTCGATGGTCTCCGACAGCACCTGGAGGTGGCGAGGCTCTCCGGTGAGCTGCCAGGCGTGCAGATAGGCCCGTACCAGCAGCGCCTGGTCGTAGAGCATCTTCTCGAAGTGGGGGACCAGCCAACGTCGGTCGACCGAGTAGCGATGGAAGCCGCCCCCGAGGTGGTCGTAGATGCCGCCGGCGGCCATGGCGTCGAGGGTGGTCGTGGCCATGGCCAGCGACGTGCCGTCGTCTTCCCGGAAATGTTGGCGGAGCAACAACTCGATGGTGTCGGGCTGGGGAAACTTGGGCGAGCGGCCGAAGCCTCCACACTCCTGGTCGAACGACGCGCTCAGGCCATCTCTCGCGGCCACGGAGGCCTCGAGGCCGGGGCGATCCCCTCCGCCGGGGGCCAGGTCTCCCATGCGGCCCAGGGCGCTGCTGAGCTCGGCCGCCTGTTCGGTGACCGCTTCGCGCCGATCGGACCAGGCCTCGGCCACGGCCCGGCACACCTGGGCGAAGCCGGGGAGCCCGGGCCGGGGCTCGGGAGGGAAGTAGGTGCCGCCGAAGAAGGGCTTCCCGTCGGGGGTGAGGAACATGGTCATGGGCCAGCCACCGTGGCCGCTCATGGCCTGGACCGCCTCCATGTAGACGGCATCCACGTCGGGCCGCTCCTCGCGGTCGACCTTGACGTTGACGAACAGATCGTTCATCACCGCGGCTATGGCGGGATTCTCGAACGACTCGTGGGCCATCACGTGGCACCAGTGGCACGCCGCGTAGCCCACCGACAACAGGATGGGCTGGTCCTCGGCCCGGGCCCGGGCGAAGGCCTCCTCGCCCCACGGGTACCAGTCGACGGGGTTGTCCTTGTGTTGCTGTAGGTAGGGGCTGGTCTCGCCCGCCAGACGGTTCATGCACCGAGGCTACGGCTCGGTGAGCGGCTCATCGCACCGGGCGCACCGGGGATAGGCCCGCGACGCCGGCCGCCCGCACCCCGTGCAGCGCACCATGTGGACCCGACCCCGACGAAGCCGGCCGACGGCCGACCACAGCGTTCCGCCCACCGCCACGACGAGCAGAATTTCGGCAGCATCGCCAACCAGGTTCGTAACGGCCGTCGGGTGGACCGAGCGCCCCCTACTTGAACCGTTGCTCGGGCTGAACGCTGTGCATCACCACATTGTCGCAGGTCGGTGCCGACCGTCCGGCGTTGACTTATCGTCTGGTGAAGCGGTCCGGTCGTCCGGTCGAAGGTTGAGCCAGGCCCCAGTTGCTGATCAGCGGTGTACGTGGCGGTGTACGTTGTTCGTATATGCGCAGGACGAACATCTATCTCACCGACGTCGAGCAGGCGGCGCTCGACGCCAGAGCTGCCGCCGAGGGTTCGACGAGGAGCGAGGTCGTACGATCCATCGTCGATCAGGAGCTCAATCTACGCCCCGACGAGCAGAGCGATGTCGACTTGGCGCTCGCCGAGACGGCTGCTGGGCTTGCCGAGCGTGCCAGGGAGCTCAGTCGTGACGATGTCGACCTTCACATCACCTGAGTGGTCATTGTCGACGACCATCTCGCTCTGATTTCCATCGCCGGAGCATTGCCGGACCTTGGAGCGAGCAGTCCGGTCGTGACCACCTACAGCTTCCAGTACCGCATGGCTCGCGCGGTGTCCGACTCAGCGCAGACCGGGAGCTTGTCTTCGCGGCTGCCCGACCCCGCCGCCGCCCTCGGCCGCGTAACGCACCCGCCCGCCTACCGCCTGGTGGTACTCGACCCGCGGTCCAGCATCGACGAGGCGATTCACGTCGCCACCAGCTACCGAGCGAACCTGCTTCTCGCCGAGTTGGTCGGGGCCGCCCTCCATCATCGGGCCGCGATACGCGTGACACCGGGAAACGTGGGCAGAACCTGGGCGCGACTCATGGAGGCCGAGGGCGTCGACTTCGCGACCGTGGAGCCCTGAGGGCCGTGACACGCGCGAACAAGGTTGTTCGGTAACGTCGAGGACGTGGACCTGGACGCCTGGAACGCCGGTGCCCGCTGCGAGGATGATGGCATCGCGTTCTGCCATCGGTGCCGGCCCCGGACCCTCCCTCAACGGGTGTTCATCACGAGCGGTGGGTCCGCCTTCCACTCGAACAATGGGTGTGTGCTCCTCCTGTCCGGTCAGGAGCGTGTCGCTCGACGGTCTGGATCGGTCGGCGTTCTGGACGAAGTCGCGCTTCAGGTCGCAATTGGTCAGGGGTACTTCCCGTGTCAGGGGTGCTTCCCTGAGGCGGGCGGCCGCTCCTGAGAGGGCTACTTGAACCCTAGGCCCGGCTGAACGCTGTGCAAAGACTGGAGCTAGGCGTCGGGCGGGTGAGCATCGGCCGTCACCTTATCGGCTAGTAAAGGAACACGTTCAGGACGCCTTTCGCCGCAACGCTCGTCGCTCCCGGCCCGTCGTCCCCGCCCACACGCCGTCGAGGTCAGGATCGGCCAGGGCATAGTCCTCGCAGGCTCCCACAACCGGACAGACAGCACACAGGGCCGGGAACCAGGTCACCTCGGGATGCTGTCGGCAGGTGCCCTCGGCCATCCACAGCGGCCGAGCTGGAATCAGGTCGTAGAGGGTGAGGTCCAACCCACCCTCGGGCCGCATGAGGTCCTCTAGCTCGACCCAGGTGAGCGCCTGTTGAGCCGTAGTGGGAACTGTTCCCAAGTTGGCCGTTCGTCGAGTCCGAATACCGGCGTCTCGGGCACAACCTCCCAGGCTCGTGGCTCTGCACTCTCGATCTCGTTGAGCGCCTCGGCTTCAGTGCGTGCCGGTCGCTACAAGCGTGCTGCGCCAATCTGGGTGTTGCCCACGAGGACGGTCACGCCGCGCTCGTGGATGCGCGCGCGACGGCGTGTCTTCTGGTCTTCCTGATGGCCGCCGCTTACGAGCGAGAATCGACGATTCCGATGCCGCTCCCTCTCGACCTATCCGGCCTCGATGTGGTTGCCCCCAGCGGGCTGCAGCTCCACAGACCGGAGCGCGTCAGGAAGGGCACCGCTCCGGCACTGGCCCGAGTCGCGGCGGACCTCCCGGCGACGAGTGCGCCAGCGGGCGCCGATCCCGCCGCCGTGCTCGCCTACACCGAGCTGCTCGACCGTGTTCTTGAGGATCGGGTGATCGTCCCGGAGGAGGCCATGGCCCTGTGCCAGCTCGCGGAATCCTGGGGACTCGGCGTGGACCACCTCCGGGCCATCCATCGCTCGTACATGCGAGCCCTGGTCGACGTCGCGATGGCCGATGGCCGGCTCTCCCGTGACGAGCACAACGACCTCGTGCTCTTTGCCGCCGCCCTCGGCGTCGATCGACAGGTCGTCCTCGACGACATCGGCCGAGCGTTGCCCTCTTGACCATGCAGGCGTACGCTCCGCTCGACAGAAGAGACGCCCCCCGCACGGGTTAAGACCGTCGGGGGGGGTGTGTCCGGCTTTCGGGCCATTCAGGGGGCCGGCGGGCGCGAGAAGGTCCCTGAAAAAACACCGGGGAGAAAGAAACTCGGGACGGCATGCCGTCCCGCCCTCGAGGCCGCTGAACTTTTAGGCCGCCCCTCCCCCGTGATAGTCCACGGCTTGTTAGCATCCGGCGACCCAGCGGCGTAGCCTGACGCGGTGGCCCACCCGAAGATGACCCCTGACGTCACCGGAGCCCGCGCCCAGAGGGCCGCCGAGCTTGGCTACGCGGTCCTCGTCGTGCAACTCCGGGGCGGGGGATTGGGCCGCGGCGCCATCAGCGACGATGTCCAGACCGACCACCTTGCGGCCGCCGCCCAACACGGCTACCACCCGAAGGCCATGGCCAGCACGTTCGACGAGACGTGCGAGCACTTCGTGACCTACCTCCTCGAGCGCGTCCCCCCGGCGGAATCACCCTGAGCCGAGCGGTGGACGTGCACCGCTCGGCGTCGGCGCTCGGACGGGCAGGTGTGCCCCATCGGCCTACGGTGTCGGGGCCGGGCCTGGAGCTGGCGTGGGGCCGGGCGTGGGCGGAGCAGGCTCGTCCTCTAGCTCGACCCAGGTGAGCGCCACTGCTGCCAACGATACCGCGACTCACTCTCACTAGCTCCCCCCAGGGGGGCCACGATGGTGAAGCTGCTTTAGGCCTGGGGAGGGGGCGCAGGCTGCCGCCCCGAGCGGCTCCGCCTTGGCGACGCCCCCGTCGCGACGCCTCCTCCCCGAGCTGGTGCGGCTGCGCGCGGCAGATCCTCGAGCCCGAGAGGCACGAGGTCGCCAGCGGCCACGTAGGTGGTGATCCCGTCGCCGAGGTCGGCGCGCTCGATGGCGGTGTCCTGGTCGACGGTGACGCGTGGGTCCGGCGCTGCCTGTGGCCGGCGCGCCGGTTCGTGGCCGCGCTCCATGGCGCGGACCATGGAGCAGGTCTCGCACTGGCCGACCAGGTGGTCGTGCTCGCAGTAGGTGATCACGGCCGGACTCCAGAGCTGACCACGAACGCCTTCGGCCGCGCGACCAGCACGTCGGCCCGGAGGTGCGCCAGGAATCCGAGCTGGTAGTTGTCGGCGAAGCGCTCCTTCAGGATTTCGATGGCGAAGTTGTGGCGGATGCCGATGAGGAGCTGCCGCCAGTCGGCCACGAAAATGTCGGAGGTGTCGGCCGAGGTCCCCACGGTGAGGTTCACCGGCACCTGGTTCGTCGAGTAGCGCGGCACCGACTTGACGTAGTCGGAGGGCTGCAGTGGCTGGCCGGTCGTGTCGGCCAGCTTGGCGAATCCGCGCTCGGTCCGAGGCGAATCGATGACGGCGGTCGGCTCTTCGTTCTGGTCGCGCAGTGTG
Organism: Acidimicrobiales bacterium; assembly: GCA_038232455.1. Lineage (GTDB taxonomy): Bacteria > Actinomycetota > Acidimicrobiia > Acidimicrobiales > AC-14 > DATAQC01. The sequence goes on along the minus strand of JBBSHU010000124.1, from coordinate 1,820 downwards.
CCGATGGCATCGGCGAGGACGTCGTACTTCAGCGTTCCGATGGCCGTTCCGTTGGCGCCGTTCGCCGTGAGGGTCACGCCGGTGGTGTTCTTGACGCCGCGTGGCTCGGGCGCCGTCCCCGAGCCGTACAGCGACGCCAGGTCGAGACTGAGGGCGAGCTGGGCGGCGAACGCGTCGGTCAGGGCTTGCTCGACGTTGGGAGCGTCCTCAATCAGCTCCCTGGAGGCGGTGACCAGGCTGGTCAGGGTGCGCGCCGTCAGGGTCACGCCCTCGAGGGTCATGTCGCTCGGTGCGATGGCGGCATTTTCCGTGTGCCACGCTGCTGTCGGGTCGCCGGCCACACGCGCCAGCTTGAGGGTCTGGGCGGTCATGGGAACCGTGACGGCGCCGGCCTGGAGGACGCGCGCCATGTTGCGGGCCCGGTCGATGATCGTCGTCGCCAGAGGCGTCGGCACCATGTAGCCACCCCCGGCCAAGACGCTCTCGGACATGGCCCGGCGCTCGATGTCGGCGTCGGTCCAGTCGCCGGTCACAGCACCGCGCAGCCACTTCTGCAGGCTCATGCCGCGCTCGTCGGGCCGCACCAGGTCGTTGTCCGAGGCCCAGTCCGTCATCCTCTGCTCGAGGGTGGGGAGAACAGAACTGTCCCGGGTTTCGGTGTCGTTGTCGATCTTGAGGCCCAGAAGACCGAGGGAGGCAGCGTCGATGGACTCGCCGCGCTGTTCCATGTCGAGCATGGTGGTGATGCGAGTGTCGAGCGCCTCGATGTCGGAGCGCAGTTCGGTGGTCCGGGCGATCTCGGCGGAGTCGTAGGCGCGGCCGACGGCGGTCTCGTCGATCGAGCGGAGCTCGTCGAGCTTGGCTTTTCGGGCGTCGAATGAAGCTCGGACGAATCCGAGTGTGCGGTTAGGCATGGTGATCCTCCAAGGAAAGGAGTGGGACCGCATTGAGCGGTCTCGGGCGGGGGGCGGAGGGACCTGGTGCCTGACGGCTGCCAGCTACCTCACAAACACACACCGGCCAGACTCGGAACGCATTGCCGGCCGCTGGGTGGAGAACCGGACCCCATGTTCCCGGCCGCATAGGCGGTGGGCTCGGAGCTCGGCGGGGCGGTGGGTGCGCACCTCGCTTGGTGGACTGCGCCAACCCTAGCGCACCGCGTGGGGAGAGAACCGTTCTCACTGCCGTCCCTTGACCCGATGGGCAGGGAAAGCCGGGCGAGAGTGGGTCTCCCGCTGGATTTTTCCGGTGAACTTCTCCGAAACGTGGTCACCATTCACGGCTCTGCCGTCGGCGGTCCACGGTCCACGATGGTGAACGCCAGCTCCTCGGCGAAGGCGCGGTCGGCGGGACAGGTGGCGATGCGGTCGGCCATCTCGAGCAAGAGCACCGGCTCGGCCATCACCGCGTCCACCAGCTCCTGTGGCTCGAACCCTGGCAACCAGAGGTCAGCGGCCCAGTTGTCGAGCAGGTTGGCGATGATCTCGGCCGTGGTCATCGCCGGCCCTCGTACGCGGCAAGCACGTGGCAGTCGTCGTCATGGTGCACCACGTTCAGCCACACGCCCAGCGACACGACCTCGACGGTCTGGTAGGCGTCGCAGACTTCGCACCCGCCAGCGATGCGCGCGCCGTCGAGGGGACCGAGCATGCGTGCCAGGTCCTGGGCGGGTGACGGTCGGCGACCGCTCATGCCATTCGCTCCGCACAGGTGGCGTGAAGCAGCCGGTCATCGGCCGCCCGGCGCAGCGTGGGGCCACCGCAGACCACGCAGTTCCCTCCGCCTTCAGCGTGCGCCCACGAGGTCGGTACGCCGTTTGC
>JBBSHU010000123.1:0-7895 GCA_038232455.1 Acidimicrobiales bacterium | reverse complement strand
TAGCCCCCGATCCGCCTCGTCGTGAACTGCGGCAGGGCGTGGGGGGTCCGCAGCAGCTTGCCATGCTCGACCAGCGGTGCGGTCCTGTCGCTCCCATTCGAGTCCGCCCTCGAGGGCTCTCGTCATCCAGTGCTCCAAGCGGTCACCCGAGGTCATGGTGATGGCGCAGAGGCTCAGCCGTGGTCGCGGCGGACTGCGGACCGGGGCGCGATGATGCCTGCCCCCGTCAGCGCTGCCGCAGTCGAGCGGTCAGGGCCCGGCCGAGCTGGAACAGCTTGCGGGCGCGTGGGTATGCGCGGCGGGCGATGGCCAGAGCGATCCCGGCGCGGTCTCGCTCGGGGATCGGGCCGGGGGTGGCCGCCAGCCACCCGAAGCCGAGCTCCACCTCGACGCTGTAGACATCGGTGCCCCAGTCATCCGGGCACTGGTAGGCGAGCCGGGCGGCCCGTCGGTGCCCGAACAGGAGGTTCCCGGCGAGGAGCGCCGCATCGTGGTACCGAAGCTGGTCGTCACCCTCGGGCCAGCGTATGTCGACGATCACCGGTTCGGACCGTCCCCGCAGGGCGAAGCGCATCCGCATCCAATCGAGGCGGGCCAGCCCCGGACCGGGCGGGAACCCTATGGCAATGGCCCGTAGCGGGTGGGCGTCCACTCGTTGTCGGAGGTAGTACAGCCCCCGGCTGTTCGCCCGTAGCACCGGTTGGCGGCGGGGCATGAGACCGGCCCCGAAGTCGACGAAGATGGTGCCGTGGGTGTCGCTGCTGGTGAAGACGTCGGCAGGCAGGTCGCCGAAGGCCACCGCGGCCGCTGCTCGGGCCAGGGGTGGGTTCTGCAGCGCGGCGAGGCCGAACGGCCAGTAGAGCCGGTTCATGGGAAGGTCCAGGAGCTGCAGTGGCGACATGTACTCCAGGCTCCCGGCCACCTCACCGCTGTACATGGTCTCGGACGTATCCGACCCCCCGTTCTCGTCATGGAGCCAGGAACCAAAGACCGTGGCCTCGTCGATCGTCGGCTCGACGACGAAACGAAGCAGCATGGTGCGAAGCAGGGGGCGGGCCCGCTCGTCCAGGGCGTGGTGTTCTTCGGTAACGACGTCGGCGTAACGGGCCCACTCGTCTTGGAAGGCGAGCACGCCTGCTTGGACGGCCTGACGCTGGGCATGCTGCTCCGGGTCGTTGGAGCAAGGCGCGGTCAGCGGATGTGCGTCGTCGTCGAATCCCACGAGTGATCCCACTTCGGGCATGCACACCTGCTCGAGGATCTCGGGGCTGCGCATGATCCACCGAACGGTCGGGTCGGGCAGCCCGACGGTGCCAAGGAAGCCCTCGGCCCTTACGCCATCGAGGAGGCGCCCCACCGCGGCTTCGTTGGTCATCAGGTAAAGGCCGAGCGTGCGCAGTCCGATGTCTTCGGCCCGCAGCGCGGCGTCAAGGCCGGCCTGGATGGTGGCGCCCCATCCCAGGTCGACGAGCACGGCCTCCTCCCGGTCGTGCCCAACCGTTCGCAGCACGTGATCGACCAGGCGTCGACGGGCCCCGGCGCAGTGGGCGGTTACAGTCGCCCGAAGATGGCCGTCTTCGGCTACCGACCGGACGAAGTGTCGGCGCAGGACGGGGTCGTCGAGCCGGTCGGCGGTCTTGTCGGCCAGGTCTGGCAGCTGCGAAGGCGCCAGGCCGAGGCCCTCGCACGCGACCGAAAGCGTCGGGGCCACGCGGCGGTCGAGGAACGCCTCGATCTCGGGGGCCGACGCAGTGACGATCGCCGCCTGCGAGCACACGTATCGCGATAACCACAGCTTCGAGACTTCAACCCCGCCTCCCCGCTGGCGCCGTGTGGTCTCGATCAGGGGAGCGAGGAAGGCACCCTCTCGCATGACGCAGAAGACCTGGTCCGCCTCGGCCGACGCAGCGCGGTCGTGGACCCACTCGGCGAACCCGGTGAACACCGGGCCGAAGACGGCAGCACCCGTGCGCCAACACTTCCGCTGTCTGTCGGGGAGGGCGGTGTCGCCTCCCCCTCGCAGGGCCTTGGCCCTCAGGGCGGTGAGGCCCATGTCGTTGGCGCCGCCATCGAGAGGTGCCCGGCGCCGACTGGCACCGTCGCCCCGCGCCAGCCCTTCCCGCTCCAGGATCACGGGCAGCGGCTCGGGGCGGCGGGTGAGCAGCACGCCGTGGATCCCTCGCTTGGCCGGGCAGGCGACGTCCCCGTCGGGATCGTCGCCCAGGTGGACAACCTCGCCGCCCGCCACTCCAACGGCCGCCAAGACGACATCGAAGAGACCCGAACCCTTGTGGCACTTGTTGTCAGAGGAAGTGAATACGCCGTCCAGCCGGATGCGGTTCAAGGGGTGGCGGTCAAGGAGGCGACGCAGCTGCGAGGCGGAGAAGTAAGTGTTGGAGACCAGCACTACCCGGAGGCCGTGGGACGCCTGCACCGATTGCGCCAGCTCTACGACGCCAAGGTCGGGGAAGGTGATCGTGCGCTCCACCTCCAGTTCCAGGGCAGCCAACTCCGAGGGTTCTCCCTCACACGCGGTGGCCGGTATCTCGGCGTACACTTCCTCTAGCGACACCTCGGTGGTTGAGCGCTCCCGCTGGCTCCTTGCCCTTGCCCGGCCCTCGGCCGCCTCACGCAAGGGCGAGAAGGCCTCGGCGGGCAGGCGCAGACGGCCGGCTGCGACCAGGGCCCGTCCCACCTCGAAAAACGCGTCGACCGGTTCGGGCACCACTCGCCAGAGCAGCGTGTCGAACACGTCTAGGGACAGCACCTTCACCGCGTCGCGGCGAGCCCACGCCCGAGCCTCGGCTATGCAGGCGTCGCCCCTGGTAGCGGGGGCCCTCACTGCTGCGGTGGGCGCGTTGGTGGGGAAGGCGAGGGTGCAGCCCGCTCACGGGGATCCCTGGCGAGGTGCTGCAACCGTTCGCCCGAGATCCCCGAGCCGAGGGCAAGGCGACGGTGGAGCCGCGACAGGCGCTCGGCCACGCTGAAGGACCGGGCTCCCACGGTGGTGCGCGCCTTGGCCCCCCACTCCTTGACCGGCGGGGCCACACCGAGGGCCGGCAGCATGACAAGGCCGCTGCCCCACACGGCGGCGAAGTGGGCACCCGCGGCGGCCGGGCCGGTCAGGCCGGCGGCTCCCATCAGTCCCCGCACGGAGCCCCAGGACGTGCCGTAGGCCCAGTGGACGACGGTGGCGAACCTCGCCTTCTCCTTCTCGCCCTTGGGCTCGACACCCAGGACCTTTTCCGCTGCATCAGCGGGCGCCGAGCTGGCGGACCTTTGGGTCAGCTTCATCTCGATGGTGCTCGACAGCGTCATGAGCGCGGTCCCCGCGACCCCGGCCGCCACGCCCTTTCCCACCGCCGCGGCCACGTCACCGGTGCGCATCGGCACTCCTCCTCGATCTCGTGACGGGGGTCATGCCTGTACCGACAACGAGACGGCGAAGTCGCCCGCCGGGTCCGTCCACCAGCCGGCCGGTTCAAGCCCGACGGCGCCGAGCTCTGCATACAGCCCTTCCCTGCGAAACTTGGCACTGATCTCCGTGCGCACCGCCTCGCCGTCGCCGAAGGCCACCGTGAGGTCCAGTGCGGCGAAGTGGACGCACTGCGTTCCTTCCGCCTGCAGGCGCATCTCCATCCATTCGTGCTCCGGGTCCCAGCGGGCGACGTACGCGAAGCGGGCGGCGTCAAAGTCGCTGCCCAGCTCTCGGTTGAGCCGATGAAGCAGGTTGCGGTTGAAGGCCGGCGGGTCATCGCCCGCGAGTTGGGACAGCTCGCGGTCGTTGCCGGCATGGGCTGGAAGCGTAAGGTCCGGGAACAGGCGGCCCACGCTGAGGTCGACGCTCATCGCTGCGCTTCTACCCCCCCAGGATGCCCGGCAGTGGCGCAGACTCTTACAACATTCGGAACATATTGCCGCCGACGTACGACGCGATGCGAAGGGAGGCTGGTCACCACGTGTATGGCCAGACGACGCGCCGACGCCTAGCCACGGCCCGCGCGGGCGGAGCCGGCCGATCTACCTGGGCGTCGTCGTGCCGGGGCGCTGGTTCGGCGCCACCGGGCCAACCGCCAGATCAAGCCTTCGTGAGCGGGGCCACCGCGGCCGCAGCGGGCGCCCTCGCCGGGGCGACCGTCGTGCTCGTCCGCCAGGCCGTAGTCGACGTGCCCACCGCCGTCATCGCCCTCCTCAGCCTGGCTCTGCTGTGGCGCTGGAAGGTGAAGGAGCCCCTCCTCGTCCTCGGCGGTGCCCTCGCCGGGCTCCTGCTCCACGGATAGTGGGCTCCCGACTGCCCCTCGTCCGCCGCCTGGGTTGGCCGGCCGTAGTGACCGCCGTGCTGGCAGCCTTCCTTGGCGGGTGCGGTCGCTCCACCGGCTCCGACACCGCTCTGCCCCTGCGGCTGGTGGCCGACGTCGCCCTGCCCGGGACGCCGTCGCGCTTGGACTACCAGGAGGTCGATCCTGTCCGCCGCCGGTCCTTCGTGGCCCACCTGGGCGCCAGCCGCATCGACGTCGTCGACCTCGATTCGCTGCGCGTCGTCGGCACCGTCGAGGGCGTCGGCAGCGTGCACGGGGTGCGGGCGGCGCCCGACATCGGGCGGGTGTTCGCCTCGGCCACCGCCACCAACGAGGTCCTCACGATTGACGCCCAGTCGCTGGCCGTGCTGGCCCGGGCCCCGACCGGTGCCTTTCCCGACGGCCTGGCCTACGACGCGGTGGATCACAAGGTGTACGTTTCCGACGAGACCGGCGATGACATCACTGTCCTCGACGCCGCCGACGGGCACGCCCTCGGTCGGATCGCCCTGGGTGGCGAGGCCGGCAACGTGGCCTACGACCCCGTCGGGCGACGGGTGCTCATCGACGTCCAGACCCGCGGCGATGTGGCCGTCATCGACCCGTCGGCCCCCGGCGCCGGCACGATCGAGCGGCGGGTGCACCTGACCGGCTGCCCGAACAACCACGGGTTGCAGGTCGACGCCACGGCCGGCCTTGCCTATGTGGCCTGCGTCGGCAACGCCTCGCTGCTGGCGCTCGACCTCCCCACCCTCTCGGTCCTCGGCCGCTTCGGCATCGGCTCGGACCCCGACGTCCTCGCCCTCGACGACGGCACCCGGCGCCTCTACGTCGCCGCCGAGAGCGGCGTCGTCGCCATCTTCGCTATCGATGGCCGCACCCTGCGCAAGCTCGGCCAGCAGCGTCTGGCCGCCAAGGCCCACACGGTGGCGGTCGACCCCGCCTCTCACCGGGTGTTCTTTCCGCTGGAGAGCGTCGGTGGCCACCCGGTGTTGCGGGTCATGGCGCCGATCTGAGAGCGCTCGGACACCACGTAAGAGAGGCGTAGCGCTCCGCTCCTAACGCGTATTAGAGGATGCATTGTTGGCCACTTTGGCGCCGTTACTCAGATGACCCCAGCTGCGGTTCCGCAGCATCGACCGGGGCGGTGGGGGCGCCGGGTGCCGGCGTGGCACGTCGGGCCTCGTGGCGCTGGGCCAGCACCATCAAGCCGAGGACACCCCCACCCGGCAGGACAGTGAGGGTCGGGAGCAGGTAGCGGTAGTCGAACGTGGCCGTCGTCGCGGCCACGACCGCCATCACCGCTCCACAACCGACGAGCAGGGTTGCGGCCCACCACTGACGACGTTGCCCGGGCATCAGTCTGGCCATGCCCGAAGCCAGCGCGAGGAGAAGGGCGACCGCCAGCAGGGGCCCGGGCGTGTACCCGACGCGCTGGTAGCCGCGTAGCACGGTGGCGACACCTGTGTTCAGCCGGGGGTTCACCTGGTTCAGGGCGAACCCGTGGGTTGCGACGATCGTGCCGTAGCGCACCGACGCTCCCGGCCAGGTCCACTGCCAGACGTACGGGTCGGACGGCGGCGTCGCCGGCTGCCAAGGGTCGGCCGTGAACGAGGTACGAAACTGGAAGGTCTGAACCGGTCCGTCCTGGGGCCCGCTAGTGCGGATGGGCGCGAAGTAGTGGACGAGGTCGTGGACGACGGAGGCGACGTAGTCCGCCGGTTGCTGGGCGATGACGTCACGGGCGAAGGCGGCGGCCACCGCGTTGCGGTCGGTGCCCGGAGCGACCTCCGGGCGACGCAACGGGGAATCGGGATTCCATATGTACCAGTCGGGACCGGGACGCGCCGCGGTCGGGCGGTCGTCGCAGAGGCGGCGCTCCTGAGATGGCAGGTCCATCTTGCGGCAGTCGGCGAAAGGCTCCACCCGACCAGCCAGGAAGTAGCCATCGAAGGACTGGAGCCCCAGGTTGCCGTGAAAGGTGCTGTACCAGGCGGCGTAGCCACCCAGCAGAACGACTGCGACGGCTGCGAAGGATGCCACTCTGGCAATCCCGACCCGTCGCACCACCAGAAAGGCGAAGGCGGGCACGAGGAGGAACAGCCCCACCGTCCGTGTGAGGGCCGACATCCCGAGCAGGCCTCCCGCAAGTGCGCAGGAGCCCACACCCGGTTGTTCGTGCCAGAGCAGTGCCACCAGGGCTGCCACGAGGAGGAACTCGAACAGGGTCTCGGCCAGCACGAACTGCTCCATGTAGACCTGGTAGCCGTCCAGCAGCAACGGTGCGAGACCCAGGGCGGCGAGCCATGGCCACGCTCCGAACCGCCGAAGGAGGGCGTACAGCATGATGGCCATGATCAGCCCGAGGAGGTGCTGGACCACGGGCACCAGACCGAAATGCCCGGTTGACGCCAGGATCCGCAGGAACATCGGGTAGCCGAGGGGACGTATCACGCCCGGCGTGAGGGATCGGGCATCGCCGAGGTAGTCGAACGAGTCCTGCACGAACTCCATGGCCGGCCGGTAGGCGACGACGGTCAGCACGCGCAGCACGGTGCCGACAGCCAGGAGTCCCACGAAAAGGCCCTCTGTCGCCAGGTGTTTCGTGAGGCCGGGCGGGAGCCTCCGTCGACGACCGGCACGACTTTCCAACGACACGTCTGCGGCCGTGGCCAAGCGCCGAGACTACCTCGGCCGTGCCCGGCTACAGCGGTGGCGAGCCGCCGACCGTCACACCGGCCTCACGTCGAGGTCCCCCGCCTCGAGTCGAAGCGGTTGTTTCAACCGGGCCAGCAGCCACAGCCCTGAGCCGACACCGATGACCGTGACGAGACTTGCCAGGACCACGGCCGGGACCGGAGGTTTCCAGCCCCGGGGCACCTGGGCGAAGGCATTGACGAACGAGCCCAGTCCGACGGTGTAGCGACGGAGCACCCAGTAGAAGGTGACGAGGTGGGCGATCACGATCGCTGTCACGGCCATCCCCCCGGACCGGCCCATGGTGGTTCGTGCCTTCCCCAGGAGGGCGGAGGCGAGAAGGGGGATGCCGGCCGCCGCCGGGTACTGGTAGCGGCCCTGCCAGGCCAGGCCGTGGGTCCGGGCCTCTGGGAGCGAGGCGACCAAGGGCAGCACGACCAGGAGGCCGGCGACAGTGAGAATCAGCACCGCCGCCTCCCATCGCCGCGAGATGCTGGTGGCCACACACACCAGCGTGCCGACACCCACGACCCAGACCCCGACGGCGAGCGAGGGGGCGGTGAACTCCGGACCTCCGAACTGGCCCACCATGGACTGCACGTGCAGGGGGAGCCGGCCGGCGATGAGAGAGGCGACCTGCAGGTCGGACAGACCTGAGGGCAGCGGGAAGTTCTCGATGGCCAGGCTGCCATGGACCACCACGAACAGCGCAGCGAGGGTCACTGCGACCCCGGTGACCCCCAGGCTGAGGCGCATCATCCTGTCTTGTGACAAGCGGCGGGCAGCCGCCGGGCGCATCAACGTGAGGGCGCCGACGATCCCGACGACCCAGAGTGGCGACAGCGGGCGAGTCAGAGCGAGCGTGACGGCGGCGGCGGCGAACACGGCGACGAGCCCCGG
>JBBSHU010000122.1:0-8131 GCA_038232455.1 Acidimicrobiales bacterium | reverse complement strand
CTGGTCGGCGACGAGGTCGGAAACGGTCCCCGTTCCGATGATCGGAACTCCGGCGCGGCGCTTCGGCTGAGCTGCGGGGGTCACGACCCCCTCGGCGATGAGCCGGCGCAGGACCGGCTCGGTGCTGACGCCGAGCACTCGGGCGACGGCACTGCCGCGGTCGGTGACGATGAGCTCCTCGCCCCCACGCACACGTTCGAGGTACCGACTCAGGTTGTTGCGCAGTTCCCTCACACCCACCTCTAGCAATAGGTCACCTCCTCAATCGTAGCCACAAGTCTGCTCTCAGTGTAGCCACATTGCGTTCCGCCTAGCCCTCGTTGGATGACGGCTGATCACGTCGGCGGTGTGCCATCGCCCCTACCGGCGACGTCAAGGGCCGCTCCGGGGCTCCACTTCGTTCCGCTCCTCGCTGGGCTGCGCCCTCCCTTGACCCCGCCCGGGGCGATGGCGGTGGGCGGGCCATCGATCGGATGCCCTGGTATGGCCCCTGCCGGGGCCGGCATCCGATCGTGGGAGGAGTGCAGCCATGGTGGAGCCGGTCGGATTCGGGGTGGAGATCATGCTCGGCAAGGCCGAGGTCTTGGACCACGTCGCCCAGTGCGAGGAGGCGGTCGAGCTCGCCGAGGCGGCCGGTCAGGCCGAGATCGCGTTCCAGATCGAGGGTGTCCGGCGCGTGTTGTTGGGCCGGCTCATGGGCGATGGGAGCGTTGATCGCGACGGGTAGGCCGGGTACGAGGCTCCCGGGCCCCGGAACCGCTGGCGCGGACCATCCGGAACCCTGCCGGCATCTCCTCGGAATGAGCACGAGCGTCCCGGTCTACGCGCCGCGGGCGTTCTTGGCGCTGATCGAGGAGAGGGAGTGACAGGCCTGGCTCATGGGCGACGGTGCGGCGATCTCTACGACCGACTCGTGGTCAGACGCCGGCGTCCAGGTCACTCGGGAACATGGAGGGTGAGCAAGCAGGACCCTTGTCCTGATCACAGGGGAGTAGTTACAATCACGGAACTTTCCCTCGGAGCTTGTTGGGCGTGACGCTTGCCGGCCGCCGCCGGCATGGGTCGCAGGCCCCAAAGCTCCTATTCGTGGCGACGGTGGTGGTTCCATGAAGTTCCCTGTGTACCGGTTTCCCGAGGTGGTTCGAGCCCTGCGGAACGAGTCCGGCCTGACGGTTCTCCAGGCGGCCGAGCTCACGGACTACGGCAAGTACGAACGCTGGGAGTCGGGCCGCACGAGGGTCGGGCCCGAGTATCTGGACACGCTGGCGGCGACGTTCGGGATCGAAGGCGACCTTTGGCTACTCGCCTACGCGTGGCTCGTCGACCGGTACACGCCCCGGCCCGGCGGGAAGCCCGTCGAGTTCACCCGCCAAGTGTTGATGCGACTTCGTGGTCGTCTGCCCAAGGGCGAGGTCGACTTTGGCGAGCACGGGGTTCTCGCTGTTCGGGCGATTTCCCACGGTGATCTCGCCCTCATGTGCCTGGTCGCCCGGTACGGGCCGAGCCACGCGGGCGCTCACGTCCCGCTGGTGCTCCATCCAACGAAGCGGACCCAGGCGCCACCGCCCGACGGCTCGGCGTACATCCTCGATCGCTACACCGACGTCCTCGGGGACCTGATGCGGTGGACCGGGCGAACGTTCCTTCTCGGGGGCACGGGCCAGGTGCGGCGAGAGGTAGGCGTTGCCGTGTTCCGACAGACGCTCCTGCTGCTCACCGATCCTGAGCCGTTTGCCTCGCTGTTGGCGACCACCCCTGTGCGCTCGGGCGCGAAGCTGCGGGGTCTTGACGGCCTTTCCGTTGGATGCTCGGCGGCGAAGTTCCGGCGGCTCGTGGTGCGAGAGCTCGAGGACCTCTGCCGGCTGGCGGGAGCGGTCGACGGCCGAATCCTGACCATCGAGGAGATGAAGGCCGAGCTTCGAGCGTTCGTGCACGACGATGCGTTCTGGGACGGGCTGTCCGATCTCGAGTCCGACAAGGTGGCGGCCACGTTGATCGGGACCATCGGCGACACGCGGTGGTCCCCATCGACCGAGCACTGGCCAGTGACGCGGATCGTCACCGAGCTCCCAGAGCCGGACCCGGCCCTGGTGGCGGAGATGCAGAAGCTCCGAGATCAGCTTGATCGGCGCCGCCGGCGAGCCATCGCCCAGGAGATCGCCGACGCCGCCGCGATGGCGTCACCGGCGGCTGCCCTCGACGCGTCGGTTCGTCTCCGGCGCGACCAGACGCGCGCTAACGGGTCGGGCGCCGTTCCGTAGAGGTGTGGCGCTCACATGGTCGGGATCACCGTCAAGTTGGTCAGCGGCGGCGGAAGCGGCGACCTCTGGCCACGACCCGCCCGCGTGTTCGTGGGCGGCTCGTTCCAGTCCTTCGAGCAACTGGCCGAGGCCATCGAGTAGCGCCGCGCCGCGCAACCCGAAGGGGAGCGACCTGCAGCCCATCCTTCCGGAGCGGCGCCGCCCGTAGCTGAACGTTTCGCACCTGTCAACCCCCTCTTGTGCCTCATGAGAGGGGGATGACCCAGAAGGCGCCGTAGCGCATCGTCATCACCATGACGATCAACGAACCATCCCATCCGGAAGACAACCACCGTCGGCCAACCAACCCTTGGCTTGACGCCGAGGAAGTGGCACCGCTCCTCGCCACGACCGCCCACACCCTGCGACGGCTGGCACGCCAGGGACGCTGTCCCGTCGACGTCCGCCGCATCGGCGGCCGCTGGCGCTTCGCCCGACGCTCCGTCGAGCGCTTCCTTGGCGACGACCTCGGCGGGGAGGCGAGCTAGCTGTGCCGCGCCCTACCTGCCTTCCACACACTTGCACCGGGGTGCCCCCTGCCTCCGCGTGCCTCGGGAGCCGACCGTGCTGAGCATCGGCCGCCTGAGCCTCGGCCAGGAGGCCTACTACCTCGAGGAGGTCCTCGACGGCGCCGAGGACTACTACCTCCACGTGGGCGAGGTTCCCGGCCGCTGGGTCGGCCAGGGCGCCGCCAGCCTCGGTCTCGAAGGCCGGGTCGCCACCGACGACCTCCGGGCCGTGCTCGCCGGCCGCGAGCCCGGCACCGGTGAGCCGCTCCGCTCCACCAACACGACCCGGCCCGGGATGGACCTGACGCTGTCGGCACCCAAGTCGATCTCGCTCGTGTGGGGCCTGGGCGACGGGCCGACGGCCGAAGCCGTGGTCGCCTGTCACGACCGGGCCGTCGATGCCGCCATGGAGTACCTCGAGCGCCACGCCTGCCGGGTGCGGCGGGGGCACTGGGGGGCAGAGGTGTGCGAAGCCGACGGCTTCATCGGTGCAGCCTTCCGCCACCGCACGAGCCGCGCCGGCGATCCCGCGCTGCACACCCATGTCCTCATCGCCAACATGGCCGAGGGCCCCGACGGTCGCTGGACGGCGCTCGACAACCGTGAGCTGTATCGCCACGGACGCACGGCCGGCTTCGTCTACCAGGCGGTCCTGCGCTACGAGATGGCCCGCTCGACGGGTGTGCTGTTCGAGGAGGTGGCCCAGGGACATGCCGACGTCGCCGGCGTGCCGCCGGCGCTGCGTCGGGAGTTCTCCCACCGCCGGCGGGAGATCGTCGCCGCCATGGAGCGCCACGGCGCCGTGTCGGCCAAGGGCGCCCAGGCCGCCACCCTCGACACGAGGATGACCAAGGGCGAGCACCTCTCGGAGCCCGAGCTGCGCGACCGCTGGACGGCCCGGGCTGCATCCTTCGGGTTCGAGGTGGGCCAGCTACCACGGCTCCTGCGTACCCCCGTTCTCGAAGTCGACGACGCCGAGGTGGCCGAACAGGTGACCGAGTCCCATTCCACGTTCCTCCGACGAGACGTGGTGCGGACCCTCGCCCAGGCGGCGACCCAGGGGGCATCCCTCGACGAGCTCGAGCAGGGGACCGACGAATGGCTCTCGACCACCAACGCCGTCGCCGTGGCCGAGGCGCGCTGGACGACGCCGGAGATGCTTGCCCTGGAGCGCCGTACGGTCGAGCTGGTCGGCTCGCCAAGCGTGGCGACGGCCGTTTCCACCCGCGCTGCCGTGCAGCGAGCAGTCGATGCCCGACCCTCGTTGGGCGACGACCAACGCCAAGTCGTGCAGACCATCACCGGCTCCGGGCGCCCCCTCGACATCGTCATCGGCCCGGCGGGTACGGGCAAGACCTTCTCGCTCGATGCCGCTCGCGAGTCGTGGCAGGCGTCGGGCTACCGGGTGCTCGGTCTCTCGCTTGCGGCCCGTGCGGCCGCCGAGCTGCAGCACGGCTCGGGCATCCCGTCCCAGACGATCGACCGTTTCCGGATGCGTCTTGCCCAGGGCAGGGAGCGACTGGACGGTTCGAGCGTCATCGTGGTCGACGAGGCCGGGATGGTCGGCACGCGTCGTCTGGCCGCGCTGGTCGACGAGGCCCGGGGTACGGGAACCAAGGTCGTCCTGGTCGGTGACCCCAAGCAGCTGCCGGAGATCGACGCCGGCGGACTGTTCGCTGCCCTCGCCACGCGGCTCGGCTACGCGGAGTTGACCGAGAACCGGCGGCAGCTCGACCCCGAAGAGCGTGCGGTGGCGGCCGAGCTCCGTCTCGGCCACGTCGAGGCCGCTCTCGATCGCATGCAACGACACGGGATGGTCGTCACCTCCGACAACGCCGACCGCCTCCGTGACGGCCTCGTGGGTGACTGGCACGCCGCCAGGACCAAGGGTGACCACGTCCTCATGGTGGCCGCCCGCCGCTCGACGGTGGCCGACCTCAATGACCGGGCGCGCCAGCTGCTCCTGGCCCGCGGTGAGGTCGGAGTCGAGGTCCTCGATGCCGGAGGACATTCCTTCGCCGTCGGCGATGAGGTGCTGGCCCTTCAGAACAGACGCCGCCTGGGCCTGCTCAACGGGAGCCGGGGCACTGTCGTGTCGGCCGACGACAGTGTCCTGAAGGTCAGGCTCGCCGATGGCCAGATGGCCCATTTCCCAGTCGAGTACATCGAGGCCGGTCATCTGACCCACGGATACGCGGCCACCATCCACAAGAGCCAGGGCGTGACCTGTGATCGCCTCTTCGTCCTCGGCGACGACACCTTCACGATCGAAGCCGCCTACACGAGCCTGACCCGGGGACGGCTGAGCAACCAGGTCTATCTCGTGGCGCCCGAACCGGAGGCAGGCCACGGCCCCGGGCCCGAGCTCGACCCCGTTTCCTCCTTCAAGGCGGCACTCCACCGGAGCGGCGCCAAGACCGCAGCAATCGACCACATCGCACCCTCAGGAGTGGATCTGTGAACAAGACCGTTGAACGCGACGACACGCTCGACAAGATCGCCTTTGCGGCGCTCGGCGCCCTGGTGGGGCTGGTGCTGTGCGCGTGGGCTGGCGCCCAGCTGGCGTCGCTGGCGGCGCACGGCCATGCACTGCACACGACTGTCGACGACGCAGGGAAGGCCATGCTGGCGCTGCCCGACCATGTCGGCGACCCCCGCCTGGCGTGGCCGGCCACCCAGCGGGACCAGCTTCCCGGACCCGTCCTGTATTGGGTGGCGTCGCTCGTGGCGCTACTCAGCGGTGCCGGGCTGGCGATCTTGGGCTGGAAGGTCTTCCACCAGCCGCTGGAGCCGCTCGACCGACGTCGGCGTGCAGGCGTGGCTGCCCAAGGCCGGCTGGCCAAACCAATGGAGCTGACCCCTTTACTCATCCGGCGCCCCGTACCCGGGCGGTTCGTCCTCGGGCGGGTAGGCAGGCGGGTCATCGCGACGGAGGCCGCGGGCCCCAAGAAGAAGAGGCACCGACTCTCGAGCGGCCCAGGAGGGGTGATGGCGGTCGGCCCCAGCCGGTCGGGCAAGACGACGAACATCATCAACGGCGTGTTCGAGTGGCGGCACCCGGCGATCCTGGTGTCGCTCAAGAGTGACTTCCTCGACGCCACGGAGTCGTGGCGACGGTCACTCGGCGACGTGAAGGTCTTCGATCCGAGCGGCGTGACCGGCAGGGAGGGCGCCACCTGGAGCCCGCTGCGAGGAGCCACGACGGTGAGCGGCGCAGTGAGGGCCGCCCGACAGATCGCCGAGGCCGCCCCTCGCCGGGATTCGAGCGGCGAGGGAGGTGACTTCTGGTTGCAGATGGCGGAGAGCCTGATCGCCGCGCTGCTGGTAATCGCTGCGAACAGCAAGGACCGGACATTCGCGGACATCGTCGAGTGGGTCGTCGGGACGGACATGCCCATGGAGGACTCGGTGGGCCAGGTGCAGCCCCTCATGCGGGCCCTGAAGGCCGACGGCGATCCGGCCCGGAAGGAGGCGGGTGAGTTTGCAACGACCGTTCTCGAGGGTCTATGGCGCAACGATCACCGGACCGTGTCAGGGGTCTATGCCACCGCCAGAACGATGGTGTGGCCATGGATCGATCCCCTCGTTGCCGCCGCGACCGGGAGCTGCACGATCGACCTCGACTGGTTGCTGGCAAACAACAACACGCTGTTTGCATGCATCCCCCTGAACGACCAGCACCGGTTGCGGCCGGTGCTCGGCGGGATGCTCAACGACATCGTCGGCCAGGCCTTCGACCGGTACCTGCGGACGGGCAAGCCCCTGGACCCGCCGCTGCTCCTGGTGATCGACGAGGCGGCCACGTTGCGGCCCGACCAGCTGGCGTCGTGGGCATCGACTCTTGCGGGGATCGGCGTGCACCTCGTGACCGCCTGGCAGTCCATCGCCCAGATCGAGGCCGCCTACGGTCGCCAGTCGCAGGCAATCCTCACCAATCACCTCACCAAGCTCTTCTTCGCTGGCATGAGCGACGAAGCTGGTCTGCAGTACCTCAGCCGGCTCCTCGGTGACGAGCACGTGCAGTCCCGCCTCAGCAGCCAGTCAGGCTACGACCCCGACCGTCCGAGCGTCACCGACGTCCCGCTCGTTCCGCCGGCTGCACTACGCCAGATGCGACCGGGCGACGCCCTGCTGGTTCACGGCACGCTGCCGGCAGCGCACGTTCGGATCAAGCCTTGGTACCGCATCCGACGGCTTCGGCGCAGGGCATCCGGATGATCGACCAGCCAGAGGGCGTCCACCGTGGAAGCCGAGGATCCCGGTTGAGTGGACCCTTCTGGACCGGCGGGGCCAGCGACGTGATCGGCCCGGGCCTGCTGCCTCGCCATCCCAAGCTGTCGTACCCCTGGTCCTACAATCCGAACATACGTTCCTCCGGGCAAGCCTTCCCTGCCGGTCATGCGCAGATAGTCGATAGGTTGATGACATGGCGGTCCTCCAGCTAGTCGAGCGGCCGGACCCGGGGGGGTCCTTCGACCTCGACCTTGTTGACCGTCCCGCTGGCGCGCCTCGGTCTCGGGATGAGAGCGCCGCGCAGGCGGTATCACCTGGCAGTTCACAGCTGCTGGATCTTGCCGCACTCGCACCTGAAGCCGGACTCCGAATTATCAACGTTCAGCTGACGGACCGCTCGGGGCGGCCATCAAGCCCCGCTACAGAGGACCTAGCCTCGATTGTTCGCGCGGCTTCGTGAAGAACTGCCCGTAGCTCCGCGAAAAAGCGCTCCTGACCTGGGAGAATGCGTGTTCTCTACGCAGGCAATCCCACCAGGAGGAGCGCTCCTTGAAGGTGCATCGTAGTCAGTCCGTCCGGCGTGCGAGGGTGACCACCGACGGTGAGGGCCTGGTGTCCCACGCCGGCACCGGATTGCTGGCCGAGCTGGCCGATCGCTCAGGGCTCACCGAGGCCCTATCGGTGGCGATGGACGAGTGTGGGATCTCCTGGCACACCCACGATCCCGGCGTCGTGCTCACCCATATGGCCGTGGCCATCGCCGACGGTGCCGACTGCCTGTCCAAGCTCGCCGTGCTGCGAAACCAGGAGACGCTGTTCGGGCTCGTCGCCTCCCACGCCACGGCGTGGCGGGCCATCGAGGCGGTCGACGCCGTGGAGCTGCGACGCATCGACGTTGCACGGGCCGTGGCCCGGGCAACGGTGTGGGCCGCCGGCGCGGCGCCGGCCACGGTGACCCTGGACTTCGACGCCACGCTCGTCGATGCCCACTCCGACAAACAGGACGCGGCGCCGACCTATAAGCGGGGATTCGGGTTCCATCCCCTCGGCGTGTGGTGCGACGAGACGGGCGAGGCCCTGGCCGCCATG
>JBBSHU010000121.1:0-8540 GCA_038232455.1 Acidimicrobiales bacterium | reverse complement strand
GAGGATGTAGCGGCCCAGGCGCGCCAGAGCACGCTGCCGGCCACGCTCTCTGTCGTCCGGGAGGAGGACGCGCTCATCCAGGTCGTCGACACGAGCGGTCACGTCGTCGCGTCGAGCGCCAATCTGCAGGGCGAGGACCCGGTCGCTACGTTCACCTCGCCGACGACCGGATCAGCAACACGAACCTTGTCGAACCTGCCCGTCGGCGGCGGCCACCCATTCCGGGTCGTCGGTATCGGCACCGAGACCGGCCGCGGACACCTCACCGTGTACGTGGCAGCGAGCCTGGTGACCGTCGACCGCACTCTGCGGACCGTGCAGGGCATTTTGCTCGCCGGGTCGCCGTTGCTCGTCATGCTCGTGGCGACGATGACCTGGGTGATCGTGGGCCGGTCCCTGCGCCCCGTCGAGGCAATACGGACCGAGGTCGAGGAGATCTCGATGCGCGCGTTGAGCAGACGCGTCCCGGAGCCTTCGGGCAACGACGAGATCAGTCGCCTGGCCGTCACCATGAACGCCATGCTCGGCCGGCTCCAGACAGCAGCCGACCGACAACGTCGCTTCGTCGGCGACGCCTCCCACGAGCTACAAACCCCGATCGCATCCGTGCGCACCGGGCTCGAGGTCGCCCTCGCTCACCGCGAACTAGCCGACTGGCCCGCAGTTGCCAGCGAGGTACTCGAGGAGAGCGAACGCATGGAACGGCTCGTGGGCGATCTCCTTTTCCTGGCGCGGGCCGACGAAGGTGCGCCGCCGCGAGCGCCTCACCTGGTCGACCTCGATGACATCGTGCTCGAAGAGGTGCACCGAGTGATGGGCGGACCATTGACCTTTGACACCACCCGAGTCACCAGCGGTCCCGTTCGAGGTCGCCCCGATGACCTCCGACGCGTCGTGCGCAACCTCCTAGACAACGCCCAGCGCTTCGGCCGATCCTCCGTGACCGTCGCACTCCGAACCATCGACGATCGCGTCGAGCTCGTCGTCGCCGACGACGGACCGGGCGTGCCGGACCACCAACAGGAACGCATCTTCGACCGTTTCGCTCGGCTCGACGAAGCGCGACCCCGCCAAGAAGGCGGGACTGGCCTCGGTCTTGCCATCGCTCGCGAGATCGTCACCGCTCACGGCGGGAAGATCCGCGGCGAGAACGCTGTCCGCGGCGCCCGCTTCATCGTGACTCTTCCCGGCGCCCTTTGACCCGCTGCTGACCCCCAACCAAGAGCGGCCCGCGCTCGGTGCGGGGGCGTTCGCGTGTCTACGAAGGGCCCGGCCGTCAGGGGTTGGTATCTGGTCCAGCGAGATCGCCTCATCCCAGCCCGCTGCACCCCTCGCGTCGCTACTTCCTGGCAATGGCCACGAGGCCGACGATGCCGACGGCGTAGAGAACCAGGACCACCAGTGAGTCGAGCCCCATGTGCAGGAACCGCTTGGTCGGCCGGATGATGAGCCCCCAGATGTACACCGTCGTCAGCAACACGGCTAGGGCAGTCAGGTACACGTCGGTGTCACTCGCTTGGGGCAGGACCGCCTGCCCGGACAGGACGCTGGCCATGAGGAACAGCACCGGCAGGAACGCGTTGCCGCCGAAGATGTCGCCGAAGGCCAGCTGGTAGTCACCGAGATTCACCGATGTGATGCCCGTGGACAGCTCGGGTAGCGACGTGGCGGCAGCGAGGACGGTGGCCCCGAACAGGACGCCGGTCATGCCGATATGGCCGGCGATGGCACCGCCGCTGCGTTCGAGCACGACCCCGGCGACCAGGGTGGCCAGGGCTGCGATCCCGAACGTGGCCGCGGATCGCGCCGTCGACACGCCGTTGTCGGTCGCTTGGGCCGCTTTGGTCGCCGACGAGTGGCCCCTGGGGTTGTCCTGACCTCCCGGAGCGTTGCCCTGCTCCTGCCACGGCAGCTTGCCCCGCAGGCGGCTCAGGAGGAGGACGCCGACCACCCAGAGCACCGCGATCAATAGCCCCCCTGGGGCCACCCGGAAGGCGATGAGGCGTCGCGGAAGACGGGTACCCATGAGGGCAACGCCAAGCACCGCGACGACGAGGGCGCCTTCGAGGACGAGAGACAGCGACGCCCCCAGGTAGGTCAGCGGGCGTTTGCCCCGGACCCCGAAGGCGTCCAGGGCCACGAGCACCACGGTCTGGATGGCGATGCCGCCCAGGATGTTGCCGATGGCGATACCGAGGTCGTGGGCCAGGGCGGCGCTGGCCGTGATGGCGATCTCGGGGAGGTTGGTGGCGACCGCCAGCAGGATGAGCCCCCCGATGGCCTGGCCCAGCCCCAACCGCGTCGACAACACGTCGGTCGAATCGGAGAGCTTCACCCCCGACACCCACACGAGGCCGGCAGCGCCAGCGAAGATCCCGAGCAGCACCGGCAGCGACCACGAGCTCATGACACATCGCCCTACCCGTCCGCGAACGGGTCAAATCGCTAGGGTTGTCCTCGGCCGTCGGGTCTTCACGAACCGGGTGGAGGACCCCGGGCTCAGCACGGAACCTCACCGCCAGCTCGCCGCGCCGGGCTTCGACCCGGCCCTCGCAGGCCGACAGGCGCAGGTCGACCGACGTGGGGCCCACCCCGTCCCCTCCAAGCGAACGTCGCCCAGTTGGGTGCTTTCCGCAGTCGTAGCCATGGTGGTACGCATCGTCAGGCCTCTGAGCCGCCGCCGTCGACGGCGAGCCGGCACTGGCAGGCGTTGACGCGCCCTCGCAGAGCGGTCGGTCCGACAACCAGGGGGGGCCTCGATTCGACGAAGGTACCCGAGGCTCTGCCCGGCTCGGCGACGCCCTACACCTGGCCCAGGGCCCGTATCAGTGCAGCGAATCCCCGCCCCGTCGACCACACCGCAGCCAGGGCGCTGAAGGTGAGCAGACCGGTCTGCTTCTCGGTGAACAGCCGGCGGACCGCATCGATCGTCCCCCGGGCGTCGCTGGTGAGCACCCGCTGCAACGACGGGTGCGGGCATCAGCCGACGGAGGTACCTCACGAGGGCTACCTACCCCGCCGGGCGTTCACGCCAACAGCGACCGCGATGGCCGATCTACGCCGCCTGTCGTGTGTCGGCGGGTGCGGACCTCACCGTGGTTCCACCGAGGCCATTGCCGCCGCCATCTCGCGCTGGTAGCTCGGCAGGGCGAGGAGCAGCAACAGGCCGTTGGCGACGAGCGCTGGGAGCATGACGAAGAATGTGAGTCGCAGACCCTCGTCCCCTCCGCCACCGAGATGGGTGGAAAGTGTCCCGAACACGAGGGGCGCCAATGATCCCACCCCGGTGTCGATGACGTTCCTCACCGCCTCGGCTCGTCCCCGCAGTTGTGGATGCACGACGTCGAGGCGTACGGCATCGAGCACCGGATTGGCGGCGCTCACACCCGCGGCGCCGAGCACCAACAGTGGCGCGGCGACGACCAGCGAGTGGGTTAGGCCCGCCGGCAACAGGACCAGCCCTCCGACGCTGTAGCCGACCGCCGCCGTCACCAGGCGGCCACCCGGATGGCCGCGGCGTTGGAGCGCGTCGCCGAGGCGGCCGCCGACGACCACGCCGACCAGCGCACCCAGCCCGATGACGATCACGCCGAGGTCGGCGGTCAGCGTCGTGATCCGGTACTGGTTCACGACGAACACAATGGCGAAGATCTCGACACCGACGAAGAAGAAGTTCCCGACCGTTGTGGCCACGAGGACGATGACATTCGTGCGGATCGACAGGAGGTAGCGAACCGCGCTCCACAGCGCCAGGTCGGCCTGGTCACCGTCGAGAACCAGGCGCGGATCGGCAACGACCGCCGGACGGGCGCCATCCGGATCCGGCCCGGGTGCGCGACCGGAGTCCGAGGGAGCTCGGCGCATCCGCGTGCGGGCAGGCTCGGCTAGTCGCCAGAAGGCCACGGCCAGTCCGATGCCCGCGCCCCCGAGGATCCAGAAGGCGAGTCGCCACGAGACGAACGCCGCGGTGATGCCTCCGATCAGGAAGCCGGCGACCGTGCCGAGCAACATGCCGCTCTCGATGACACCGAGGACCCGGCCTCTCTCCTCGGCCGGGTAGAGATCCCCCACCATCGATGAGGTCGTCGGTCGGGCTGTTGCCGTGACCGCTCCCAGTAGGACACGGCTACCGAGCAACATGGCAAACGAGACGGCGGCCCCGGCGAGCGCCATCGCCGCCGACCATGCCGCCACGCCCACCGCGAGCAGGCGCGTGCGGCTCGATCGGTCAGCGAGGATCCCGACGGGAACGGTGGCCAGCGCCCCGGCGAGGCTGACGGCGGCGGCGAGTTGGCCGATCTGGGCGTTGGTGATGTCGAAGACCCGCTTGAGGACGGGGGCAACCGCTCCCAGCGCGGCCCGGTCGGCGTGTTCGAGGCCCAACACGAGAAACAGCAGGAGGAGCACCCGGCCCCGATAGGCCCGATTCGCGGGCTCGGGGGAGCCGTCGTCCTTCGTCAGCCGTCTCGCGGACCGGAGCACGGACGCAGACTCGGTTGGTCAGCGGGGCCGGACGAGCAGGCTGAACTGGATGGTCGACCGGGAGCCGAGGGCGGGCGCCGGGCCCGCGGTCACCCGCAGCCGGCGGTCGCCTGCTTCCCACTCGCCGGCGAAGTCGGTGCTTCCGCTGCCGTGGGGCGCCTCGATCACCGTCCAGCCATCCAGGTGATCGCGGTACCAGCTGACCACCTGCTCGGCGTTGGCTGCGGTCGCCTGGAAGCTCTGCTGGGCGATGGTCGTCGTGTTGTTGCGGGCACCGAGGGGCTCGCTGCGCGGGTAGCGAGGGATCTGGTCGAATGCACCCCCAGTGAACGTCGTGACCCCCGGAGCGGGCTGGGCTCTCGTGTGGCCACCGGAGCCGCAACCAATGGCCAGGGCGGCCACCGCGCCTATCGCCGCGGCCCGCGGGCCCCTACTCACGGTGCAGGGCCATGGACAGGACCTCGGCGGTGTGCAGCGCCCGGCAATCGGCGGCCTGAGCGATCTGGGTGCGGCAACTGAACCCGTCGGCCACCACGACCATGGCCGGCGAGGCCTCGCGAAATGCGGGCAGCAACACCCGCTCGGCGCATGCCATGGACGCGGCCATCTCCCCGTGGCGCGCCTGGATGAACTGGGGGTCGTTGCCGGCCCGCCTCAACGCCCCGACGATCCCGTTGATGCCGTCAGCCGGGTAGCCGAAGACCCGGTGGATTCCCCATTCCCGCAGGCGCTCCAGCAGGTGGTCGGCGACGGTCATGGCCATGATGGTGTCTCCGTGGGGTCGGGTCGTCCGGCGGGTGAAGCCGGGCGGCGTGATGCGTCGAGGGAACTCAGGATCGCCCCCGGCCCAGCGCGGCAGCCGCCGTGGTAGTGGCGAGGGCGGCTGCTGCGGCGAGGAGGGGGCGGCGGTGGCGGGTGGCCCACAGCTGGGCGCTGCGAGGGTGGGCCTCGCCGTCGAAGATCCCGTGGGCCCCGTGGTCGCCGTCGACCGGTTCCCACAGGTTGGCCGGCCGATCCGCCCGCACGGGCTGGTCGGTCTGCTGGGAGGCGAACCCCGTCCGCCCCAGGTAGCGGTCGAGCAGTGCCGGGCCGATCTTGTTGGCCACGATGGTGGCCACCGTGGTGGCGCCCACCCATACCTCGCGCCGCTTGTGGCCGGCGGCGAAGAAGATGCCCTCGGCCGCCACCTCGGGCTGGTAAACGGGAGGCACCGGCTGGGGATGATGGGGGAGGCGGCTGAGGCACCACCCGAACTGAGGCGTGTTCAGGCCGGGTAGATGGACGCTGGTGATCCTGACCCCGCTGTGCTCGTGGGCCAGTTCGGTGCGCACCGAATCGGTGAAGCCGCGAACGGCGAACTTGGACCCGCAGTACGCCGACTGCAGGGGGATGGCCCGGTAGGCGAGGGCCGACCCGACGTTGACGATGACCCCGCGGTCACGGGGCCGCATGCGCCGCAGGGCGGCCATGGTGCCGTACACCTGGCCCAGGTAGGTGACCTCGGTGGCCCGGCGGAACTCATCGGGTTCGATGTCCCACACCGGTGCGAAGGCCGTGGTCATGGCCACGTTGACCCAGATGTCGATCGCCCCGAGGTCACGCTCGATGCGGCTGGCGGCTGCCTCCACGGCGTCGCTGTCGGCCACGTCGGTCGGAACGACCAAGGCCCGGGACCCGGTGGCCTCGACCTCTTTGGCCGCGGCTTGGAGGCCGTCATGCCCGCGTGCCAGCAGGGCCACGTCGGCACCGTCGGCGGCGAACCGGCGGGCCGTCGCCCGACCGACGCCCGACGATGCCCCTGTCACAACCACGATGTGTCGCCCTTCCAATACCAACTCCCGACTCAGCCGTGCGGGCCGTCTCCATCCCCGGGGCCGGCTCAGGCCCCCATCGTGCCTGCCCGGTATTTCCTTGCCCGAAACAAAGATCTCTCTCGCAGTGCTCGCCTGCGGCGTCATTGCGACATTAGCGATGAGGACGCGGCCTACGGCCTGCCCGGGCCAGAGGCGTGGAACGATCGGGTACCCATCCTCGTCGGAAGCGGCTCAGATGGACGCGCAAGGCGTTCGGGGACGGGTCGCGCTCGGCCCAAGGTCTCGATCGACCGAAGTCTGCTCACGATTGCCAGCGCAGCTCGTGCTGACGCCCGTTCTCAGCCCCGCAGTCGCCAGTCGGGATCGGGCGGCCGGGACGTCGTCGCGCAGGATCTCCATCACGGTCGTGTGCGCGCAGTCCTCCGGGGAACCACCACCAGATCCTCAGACCGAACCATGCCGACATAGCGCCGGCCGTTCACCACGGCGACGGATTTCTGGCGGGCCATGAGGAGGTGGTTGGACACGAACTCGGCCAGGGCGGCGTCGGGCGGGGCGCTGAGGAGGTCGGCTTGGATGAGGTGATCGGCTTCTGGCACCCCGCGAGAACGCAGAGCAGGAGGCGGCGGTGCTCCGGCTTGCGCCGCCTGACCCGTCCGGGGAACAGTCGCAGCATCGCTTCGGCCGTCGGAAGCTCGGCTATGGCCTGTGCGCAACGGTCAGATGCTGGCGATGTGGGTGAGTCTACGCCCGATTACGGCGGGCTAGCCGACCCCTCGGCAGGGTATCTGGCCGGGTTCGTGTCGAAGGCAGCGGCGCATCCCGGGCTGCAGAAGTAGTAGTCGTTCCCGTGGGCGATTCGGTGGGCGGCGGCGGTGGCGGGATCGACGTTCATCCCGCATACCGGGTCGACCGCGCCGTCGTCTACGTCGTCCATCGGCTCGGTCGCGTTGCCGGCGGCGTATTTGGCAGGGGCGGCTTCGAACTTTTTCTGGCACCGGTCCGAGCAAAACCAGTAGTCGTGGCTGTCGTAGCGGGTGTGGGCGGGGGCATTGGCGGTCTGGACTTGCATGCCGCAGACGGGGTCGAGGGCGTATCCCTGTCCGCCGCCGAGCCGTTCCCGGTTTCGGTAGGTCCAGTAGAGCAGCGCGAAAAGGGAGAGAAAAATGATGTTGAGGATGGAGGTGTAGTTCCACTCGAAGCGCGTGGCGACGACTTCGCCGTGTCCTCTGGCGGGTTGGAGTCCTGCGACGGCGAAGAGCCCTTCGACGATGAGTCCGGCCGCGGCCATGACGGCCCAGAACACCCCGAAGAGCCGCAGTGTGAGCTTGGTTCCGTAGAACTTTCTGTAGATGAGCACGAGGGGCAACGCGATGAGGTCGGCGAAGATGAAGCTGATGACTCCGCCGAAGCTGATCCCGCCTCGGTAGAGGGCGGCGGCCATGGGGACGTTGCCGACGGAGCACACGAAGCTCACGCAGGCCAGCAGCGGTCCGACGATGACGTTTTCGAGACTCGTCCAAAAGCCGTGGCCGGTGAGGAACACGTTGGCGAAAACTCGGTCCGGGACGGCCACGGACAGGAAGCCGGCGATCACATAGCCGATGACCAGCTCTTTTCGGAGCATGGTCAGGTCTGCCATGGTGTAGGAGGCGGCGTCGGCCCATCCGGCCTTGGAGCGAAGCTTCGTCTTCCACGGCTGGGCTTGGAGGGTGGCGTCGCCGTCGACACTGGATCCTTCGGCGACGCCGGTCTGGAGGTTGGATCGAGCCTGTTCGACAAGGCGGCCTCGCATCAACACCACGGCCCCGACGGCGACGAACAGCACGATCATGATCGGCCCGCCGATGAACTCGGCAGCGGCGAACTGCCAGCCCATCAGCACGACGAGCACGATCCCGAGCTCGACCACGAGGTTGGTCGAGGCGAACATGAACGCCATCGCCGACAAGAAATCGGCGCCCTTCTGGAACAGGCTCTTTGCCATTGCACTCGCCGCATAGGAACACGACGATGAGACCATCCCGAACCCCGACGCTTTGGCGACAGTCGACGGTCGATGGTCGCCGATGCTGCGGCGCATCTCGTCTCGCGACACGAACGCCTGCACCGCGCCGGACAGCCCGAACCCGACTACGAGCGCCCACAGGGTCTCCCAGAACATGAAGAACGCTTCGCGGAGGCTGTGGCCGATCGTCGGTGCCACGCCGAGGGCAAGGAGGTGGGTCATGGCTGCTCCTTGGG
>JBBSHU010000120.1:0-8571 GCA_038232455.1 Acidimicrobiales bacterium | reverse complement strand
CCATGCGCCCCGCTCAGAGGGCCGCTCGGGCCCATCACCCCGCTCAGGCCATGCGCCCCGCTCAGAGGGCCGCTCGGGCCCATCACCCCGCTCAGGCCATGCGCCCCGCTCAGAGGGCCGCTCGGGCCCGACTGGCCCCCCGGGCGCTGGGAGCGGCGGGGGGCATTCTCGTCGACCGCCTGGCCGGGGAGCCGCTGGCTGCAGCCCACCCGGTGGTGGCGTTCGGAGTGGCCATGCGCCGAATCGAAGGGGCCCTGTGGCGCGATGCCCGGGCTCCGGGCGCGGCCTACACCGCCGCGGGTGTGGGTCTCGGCGCAGGAGCAGGCGCCTTGCTGGGGTCCACCTCGGTGGCCACGGCCCTGGCCGTCGGCGGTCGGGCCCTGGCCGGTGCGGCCATCTCGGTGTCCACAGCGTTGGCCGACGATCAGGTCGACCTGGCTCGGCTCCTGCTCCCGTCGCTGGTGGGTCGCGACCCCGGCGGTCTCGACGCCAAGGCCATGGCCCGGGCGGTGGTCGAGTCGGTGGCCGAGAACACCGTCGACGCCGTGGTGGCCCCCGTGCTCTGGGGCGCAGTGTTCGGCGCCGCCGGCGCCCTCGGATACCGGGCGGTCAACACCCTCGACGCCATGGTCGGCCACCGATCGCCGCGGTACGGGCGGTTCGGTTGGGCCAGCGCCCACATCGACGACCTGGCCGGATGGGTGCCGGCGCGGGTCACGGCAGCGTTGGTGGTCGCCGTTCGTCCCCGGTCGGCCGCCGCCGTGTGGCGGGCCGTGCGCGAGGACGCGCCGCGCCATCCTTCACCCAACGCCGGGGTGGCCGAAGCCGCCTTCGCCGCCGCCCTCGGCCTCCGCCTCGGTGGGTCCAGCAGCTATGACGGACGGGTCGAGCTGCGGCCCTCCCTCGGTGACGGGCGACCACCCGAGCGGGCCGACATCGCCCGGGCCGTGCACCTGTCGAGCGACGTCTCCCTCGCCCTGGCCGCGATATTGGCCACCCTCGGGCTGGCCGCCCGGTCGGCGTCGGCGGCCCGGCGCCCGATGCGCACGAGGGCGCGCTGATGGCGGTGTCGATCCCTGTCCCCGGGCCCCACGGGGGCGACGGTGAGCGCCTGGCCGCGGCCCTGGGCGTCGATCCCGGTGCCATCGTCGACCTGTCAGCCAGCCTCAACCCGGCGGCTCCCGACGTCGGCCAGATGGTGGGAAAACACCTCGACGCCCTGTCGCGCTACCCCGACGCCGGTGGGGCCACGGTGGCGTTGGCCGCCGCCCTCGGTGTCGAGGCCGATCGGGTGCTGGTAACCAACGGGGGAGCCGAGGCCATCGCCCTGGTGGCTGCCGAGTTGGGGGGATCGGTCGACGAGCCCGACTTCTCCCTCTACCCCCGGGGGGCGGGGCCGCGGTGGCGATCGAACCCCCACAACCCGAGTGGCCTCCTGGCCGGTCCGACCACGCGAGCCGGGATCTGGGACGAGGCCTTCTACCCGTTGGCCACGGGCCGATGGACCCGGGGCGACGCTGACGACGGAGACGTCGTCGTGGGTTCGCTCACCAAGGTCTTCGCCTGCCCGGGGCTGCGGGTGGGTTACGTTCTGTCCCCCGATCCCGCCTTCTGCCGGCGGCTGGCCGGGCGCCAGACGACGTGGTCGGTGAACGCTCTCGCCCTGGCCGCCGTCCCCGATCTGATGGAGGTCGCCGACCTCTCGGAGTGGGCGGCGGTCGTGGCCGCCCGGCGCGCCGCACTGGGCGACGTGCTGGGCACCTTCGGCCTGGAACCCGAGCCGTCCGATGCCCCGTGGCTGTTGGTGCGGGCCCCGGGGTTGCGGGCCCGCCTGGCGCCCCACGGCGTGCTCGTGCGTGACTGCGCGTCGTTCGGTCTACCCGATCACGCCCGCATCGCCGCCCCCGATCCCGCCGGTCTGGACCGCCTGGCCGACGCTCTCGGGGTGACAGCCCATGAGTGAGCACCGAAGCGAAGCGGATGAGCGCAACTCCCGATCAGCACAGAGCGGCGGTTTGTTGATGGTGTGCGGAACGGCCAGCGACGTGGGCAAGAGCCATGTGGTCACCGCCCTGTGCCGTCTCCTGCACCGGCGAGGGGTGCGGGTGGCGCCCTTCAAGGCCCAGAACATGGCGCTGAACTCGGCTGTCACCCCGGCCGGCCACGAGATCGGCCGGGCCCAGGCGGTGCAGGCCCGGGCTGCGGGGATCGACGCCGAGGTGGCCATGAACCCGGTGCTGGTCAAGCCCACCGGGGAGCGAACCAGCCAGGTCGTGGTGATGGGCCGGCCCCGCGGCCACCACGATGCCGTCTCCTTCCAGGCGGCCAAGGCCGACCTGCGCGTCACCGTGCTCGCCGCCCTGGCCGACCTGCGCGACCGCTTCGACGTCGTCATCCTCGAAGGGGCCGGCAGCCCGGCCGAGATCAACCTGCTCGACGGCGACATCGTCAACCTGCGCCTTGCCGCCGAGGTCGGGGCGCCGGCGATCGTGGTGGGCGACATCGACCGGGGCGGCGTATTCGCCGCTCTCTACGGCACCGTGGCCCTGCTGCCCGACGATCTCCGCCCCCTCGTGCGGGGCTTCGTGATCAACAAGTTCCGCGGTGACCCGGCCCTGCTCGGCGACGGCCTGGCCGACCTGGAGCGTCGCTGCGGCGTGCCCACCCTCGGTGTCCTGCCCTGGATGCACGACGTGGGCCTCGATGCCGAGGACTCCCTCTCCCTGAGGGGGCGTCGACCGTCAGCCGCCGGGCCGCCGTTGGGTGACACCCTCGATGTGGCTGTCGTGCGGCTGCCGCGGATCGCCAACTTCACCGACTTGGAGGCGCTCGAGACCGAGCCGGGTATCGGCGTGCGCATGGTCGAGCATCCCGGCGCCCTCGGCGACCCCGACCTGATCGTGGTCCCCGGCACCAAGACCACCGTGGCCGATCTGGCATGGCTCCGAGGCACCGGGCTCGACCTGGCGCTGGGCCGGGCCCGAGAGCGTGGGACCGTGGTGCTCGGGATCTGTGGCGGCTACCAGATGCTCGGAACGACGATCGACGACGAGGTGGAATCCGAACGAGCCGGGGGACCCGTAGCGGGCCTGGGATGGCTCGACGTGACCACCGTGTTCGCCGTTGACAAGGTCACCCGTCAGCGGCGCGGATGGGCCTTCGGCCAGCGCCTGTGCGGCTACGAGATCCACCACGGGTTGGTGGGGAGGGGACCGGCCGCCCGGGCCTGGACCCGCCTCGACGACAGCTACGGCTGCGACGACGAGGGCGCCACCGACGGCGACGGCCAGGTGCTGGGCACCACCCTGCACGGCCTGTTCGACAACGACGGGTTCCGCCGGGCGTTTCTCGTTGACGTGGCTCGACGCCGGGGCCTGGTCTTCGTCCCGGCCGAGCGTTCCTTCGCCGCCGCCCGCGAGACCCAGATCGACCGCCTGGCCGACATGGTCGAGGCCAACCTCGACCTGGCCGCCGTCGACGCTCTGATCGGCCACTGCGTTCAGGCCACGCAGGCCAGGGAGGCCACCCGTTGATCCTTGTCCTCACCAACGCCGACACCGAGATCCTGGCCCTGCGCTCGGTGCTCGAGGGCCTGCCCGGCGACTTTCCGCGGGTACGAGCGGCCAACCCCACCGCTCTCGACGCCGCCCCCGACCTCGACGGTGTCGAGGTGGTACTGGTCCGCCTCCTCGGCGGCCGTCGGGCATGGGAGGCACCCTTCGACGAGCTGGCCGCCCGGTGCCGGCAACTGTCGGTGCCGCTCCTGGCTTTCGGCGGCGAGGCTCAAGCTGACGCCGAGCTCACCGCCGCGTCCACCGTGGCCTCGGCCATCGTCGCCCAGGCCTTTGAATACCTGGTGCACGGGGGCCTGGCCAACATCGAGCACCTGCTGCGCTTCGTGGCCGACACCGTGTTGATGGGCGGGTTCGGCTTCGACGGCCCGGTCGAGCTCCCCGCCCACGGCATCCTCGGCGATCGCGGGCACCCAGCTCAGGGGGCCGCTCGGGCCCTGCCGGCGGTGGACGGTCACTCCGTTTCGGCCACGGAGGCCACGGCGCCGGTGATCGGCGTGGTGTTCTACCGGGCCCACGTGCTGTCGGGCAACGTCGGTTTCGTCGAGGACCTGTGCGCGGCCATCGAGGTCCGGGGGGCGACGGCAGTGCCGGTGTGGTGCTACTCCCTGCGTCCCGACGCCGATGGTCGGGTCCCGGCCCTTGAGCTGCTGGCCGAGCGGTCGGTCGACGTGGTCGTGACCACGGTGTTGGCCATGGGTTCGGCCCGCGACGACGACTGGGACGCGTCGGCTCTGGCCTCGCTCGGCGTGCCCGTCGTCCAGGCGGTGGCCGCCACCCAGCCCTGCGCCGCATGGGAGACCAGCACGGCAGGTCTCGGTCCCCTCGACGTGGCCATGAGCGTGGCCATTCCCGAGTTCGACGGCCGGATCATCGGGCCACCCTTCTCGTTCAAAGAGATCGTCGACGACGGCGACGATCTGGGCACGCCCGTCACCGCCTACCGCACCGCCCCCGACCGCGTCGATCGGGTGGCGGGCGTGTCCTTGCGTCTCGCTGCCCTGCGCCACATTCCCAACGCCGACAAGCGCGTGGCACTGGTGCTGTCCGCCTATCCCACCAAGCGCAGTCGCATAGGCAACGCCGTGGGCCTGGACACCCCGGCGTCGGTGGTCGACCTCTTGCACGCCTTGGCCGCGGCGGGCTACCGGGTCGACCGTATCCCGTCCGACGGCGACACCCTCATGGCCGAACTGGCCGATGCCCTCTGCTACGACCGGGAAGCCCTGACCCCCGTCCAGCTCGACCTGGCTGCCGGGCGCTGGAGCGGCGACGAGTACTCAACCTGGTTCGCCGGAGTCCCTGCGGCTCTGGCCGACGCCGTCACCGGCGCCTGGGGCCCACCTCCCGGCGAGGTATACCGCGACGGCGACGACCTGGTTTTCCCCGGCCTTGACCTCGGCCACGTGCTGGTGGCAGTCCAGCCGCCCCGCGGCTTCGGCGAGAACCCCATCGCCGTCTACCACTCGCCCGACCTGGCCCCAACCCATCACTACCTGGGCTTCTACCGGTGGCTGGAATCCGGGTGGGGCGCCGACGCCGTGGTGCACGTGGGAAAGCACGGCACTCTCGAATGGTTGCCCGGCAAGGGCGTGGGCCTGTCCGGGGCCTGTGCTCCCGACGCCGCCCTGGGCGACCTTCCCCTCGTGTACCCCTTCGTGGTGAACGACCCCGGCGAGGGGACCCAGGCCAAGCGCCGGGCCCACGCCGTGGTGGTCGACCACCTGGTGCCCCCCCTCACCCGGGCCGACACGTACGACGACCTGGCCCGCCTGGAAAAGCTGCTCGACACCTACGCCCAGGTGGCGTCGCTCGACCCGGCCAAGCTCCCCGCCATCCGGGCCCAGGTCTGGGACCTGTTGGTGTCGGCCGAGATCCATCGCGACCTGGGCCTGGGCGAGGCGCCGTCCGAGGACGAGTTCGACGACCTCGTGCTCCACGTCGACGGCTACCTGTGCGAGCTCAAGGACGCCCAGATCAGGGGCGGCCTGCACGTGCTCGGCCGGCCTCCGGAAGGCGACGCCGACCTTGACCTCGTCCTGGCGCTCACCCGCCTGCCCCAGGGCGCGGTGCCGTCGTTGCGGGAGACGGTGGCGGCGGGGCTGGGCGCCGGAACCGATCGGGCGGGTGTCGACGCCGTCGAGGCCGAGTGCCGACGGCTCGTGGAGGCGGTGGCAGCCGACGGCTGGCGCTACTCCGGTGACGATCCCACATTGGCCTGGGTCTGCGACATCCTCCACCCGGCCCTGTCGGCCACCACCGACGAGGTGGCCAACACCCTCGGCGCCCTCGACGGCCGCTACATCCCCGCCGGCCCCAGCGGGGCACCGAGCAGGGGCATGGCCCACGTGCTGCCCACCGGGCGCAACTTCTTCTCCGTCGACCCCAAGGCCCTGCCCTCGCCCCTGGCCTGGGACGTGGGCTGTCGCCTGGCCGACGGCCTGATCGAGCGCCATGTGGCCGACACCGGCCGGCCACCCGAGTCGGTGGGCCTGGTGGTGTGGGGCACCTCGGCCATGCGCACGTCGGGCGACGACGTGGCGTGCGCCCTGGCCCTGCTCGGGGTGCGGCCGGTGTGGGCTACGGAATCGGGCCGGGTCACCGCGGTCGAGGCCATGAGCTTGGAGGAGCTGGGGCGACCGCGCATCGATGTCACCCTGCGCATCTCCGGCTTCTTCCGCGACGCCTTCCCGAACCTCGTCCATCTTCTCGACGACGCCGTAGCCCTGGCCGCCGGACTCGACGAGCCGCCCGAGTCCAACTACGTACGGGCCCACGGCGCCGCCGACCCCCGCATCTTCGGGGCCAAGCCGGGGGCCTACGGCTCAGGAATCCTTCCCCTCCTCGAGTCGCGCGACTGGCGGTCCGACGACGACCTGGCCGACGTGTACATGGCGTGGGGGGGCTTTGCCTACGGCCGGGCGGGGATGGGCGTCGCCGCTCCCGACGCCATGCGCCGCCGCTTCGCCGCCATCGACGTGGCCATGAAGAACCAGGACAACCGGGAGCACGACATCTTCGACTCCGATGACTACCTCCAGGACCACGGGGGGATGGTGGCCACGGTGCGGGCCCTCACCGGTTCCCAGCCCGCGGCCTTCTTCGGCGACTCATCCGATCCCGCCCACCCCAAGGTGCGCACGTTGGCCGAGGAAGCGGCCCGGGTGGTGCGAACCCGCGTCGTCAACCCCAAGTGGATCTCGGCCATGCAGCGCCACGGCTACAAGGGGGCTTTCGAGATGGCCGCCACCGTCGACTACCTCTACGGCTACGACGCCACCGCCCGGGTGGTGGAGAACTGGATGTACGAGCGGGTCACCGAGGCCTACGTGGGCGACCCCGAAGTGCGCAAGTTCTTCGAGCGGTCGAACCCGTGGGCCCTGCGCTCCATCGCCGAGCGCCTCCTCGAAGCCGACGAACGCAACCTGTGGAACGCGTCCCCCGAGGCCCTGGCCACCCTCCGCTCGGCGGTGCTGGAGGCCGAGGGTTGGGAAGAGAGTCGGTGACCACCACCCCCCCCACCCGTTCTGGTCGGGTTTCTGGGCGTCAGGGGGACGCCACGAAACCCGATCAGTTCCCGTTTGCGGCGGTTGTCGGTCAGGACGACGCCAAGCTGGGGCTGCTGTTGGCGGCTGTCGACCCCCGTATCGGCGGGGTGCTGCTCCGGGGCGCAAAGGGGTCGGCCAAGACCACGCTGGCCCGGGGCCTGGCCGGCCTGCTGCCCGGCGACGCCCCCTTCGTCGAACTTCCCCTCGGCGCCACCGAGGACAGGGTGATCGGCTCGATCGACCTGGCCGCCGTGCTCACCGGGGGCCAGGTTCGGTTCCTCCCCGGCCTGCTGGCGGCGGCCCACGGGGGCGTGTTGTACGTGGACGAGGTCAACCTCCTGGCCGACCACCTGGTGGATGTGCTCCTCGACGTGGCCGGCTCGGGGGTCAACCGGGTGGAACGGGAGGGCGTGGCCCATGTCCACGAGAGCCGGTTCGTCCTGATCGGCTCGATGAACCCCGAGGAGGGGGAGCTGCGTCCCCAGTTCCTCGACCGCTTCGGTCTATCGGTCGACGTGGTCGCCGACGCCGACCCCGTCCGTCGGGCCGACGCCGTCGGGCGGCGACTGGCGTTCGACGCCGACCCGGTGGGCTTCGCCGAGACGTGGGCGGGCGACCAGGACGGGCTCCGCTCGCGGGTGGGGGCGGTCCGCCCGGGCGCGGTCACGGCCGAGCTGATGCTCATGGTGAGCAGGTTGTGTGCCGACGTGGGGGCCGAGAGCCTGCGGGCCGATCTGGTCACCTGCCGGGCCACCGCCGCCCTGGCCGGCTTGGAAGGCCGGGAGGAGGTGACCGTCGACGACGTGCGCCGGGTGGCGCCGCTCGCCCTCGGCCACCGCCGGCGCCGCCAGCCCTTCGAGCAGCCCGGCATCGACCCCGACGACGTCGACCGCTCCCTCGACCACCCCGACCCTGATGCCGGTCCGACGTCGGGTCACTGCCCGGAGACGGGCGGCCGCGACGGTGGCGATCCCGAAGGCAACGATCCCGAGGCCGACGACGGTGAGACAGTCCCGTCACGCCCCGACCGCGTCGCCGCCGTGGCTCCCCCCCCCCGGGTGGTGCGCCTCGAGGCGCCGGGCCCGGCCACGGGCGCCGACGGGCGGCGCTCGACCACCATCGGAACCCGCGGGCGCCTGGTCGGCGACCGCGCGCCCGACGGACCGCTGGGCACGGTGGCCGTGTCGGCCACCGTGCGGGCTGCGGCCGCACGCCAGGGCTCCCTGAGCGGGGTGCCGGGCCCGAGCGGCCCCCTGAGCGGGGTGCCGGGCCTCCGGGTGGAGCCGGGCGATCTCCGGGAGGCGGTGCGGGAACGCCGGGCCGGAAACCTGATGGTGCTGGTGGTCGACGCCTCGGGGTCGATGGGCGCGGCGCAGCGCATGGAGGCGGCCAAGGGGGCGGTCATGAGCCTGCTCCTCGACGCTTACCAGCGGCGCGATCGGGTGGCCATG
>JBBSHU010000119.1:0-8685 GCA_038232455.1 Acidimicrobiales bacterium | reverse complement strand
CGGCGCCTTCGTTGCCACCCTGGTCGTGTTCGCCGGCCTGCACAGCCGCGGCGGCGAGGAGCGCCTGTTCGTGCAGGACCTGTTCACCTGGATACCGGCGGGGGGCCGGCAGGTGAAGGCCGGGTTCCTCGTAGATCCGCTATCGGTGACCATGGCCCTGTTCATCACCGGGATCGGCACCCTGATCCACCTGTACTCGGTCGGCTACATGCACGGCGACGACGGCTACCCGCGCTTCTTCGTCTACATGAACCTGTTCGTGTTCTCCATGCTCATGCTGGTCCTGTCCAGCAGTTTCCTGGGCACCTTCCTGGGCTGGGAAGGGGTGGGGGCGTGC
This sequence comes from Acidimicrobiales bacterium, assembly GCA_038232455.1. Classification (GTDB taxonomy): domain Bacteria; phylum Actinomycetota; class Acidimicrobiia; order Acidimicrobiales; family AC-14; genus DATAQC01. Next base: position 8,348 of record JBBSHU010000119.1, on the reverse strand, counting down.
TCGTACTTCCTCATCTCCTTCTGGTTCGAGCGCCCGGCCGCTCCCGCCGCCGGCAAGAAGGCGTTCGTCACCAACCGGGTGGGCGACTTCGGGTTCATGCTGGGCATGTTCCTGATCTTCACGACCTTCGGTTCGCTGCAGTACACCGACGTGCTCGGCCAGGCGGGCTCGTTGACCCACACCACGGCCGTGGCCATCGCCCTGCTGCTGTTCCTCGGGGCCGCCGGGAAGTCGGCGCAGCTACCGCTCTACGTCTGGCTTCCCGACGCCATGGAGGGCCCGACCCCGGTCTCGGCGTTGATCCACGCCGCCACCATGGTCACCGCCGGCGTGTTCCTCATGGTGCGGATCAACCCCATCCTGGCCGAGGCGGGGAGCGCGGCCACGCTCATCGCCACCGTGGGCGCGGCCACCGCCCTCTTCGCGGCCACCATCGCCTGTGCCCAGAACGACATCAAGAAGGTGCTGGCCTACTCCACCATCTCCCAGCTCGGGTACATGTTCCTGGCCGTGGGGTCGGGCGCCTACGTGGCCGCCATCTTCCACATGATCACCCACGCCTTCTTCAAGGCCCTGCTCTTCCTGGGGGCGGGCTCGGTCATCCACGGCATGCACGACGAGCAGGACATGAAGCGCATGGGCGGGCTGCGGAAGTGGATGCCGATCACGTCGGCCACTTTCATCGTCGCCTGGTTGGCCATCGCCGGCGTACCACCCTTCGCCGGGTTCTGGTCCAAGGACGACATTTTGGCCAACGCCTGGGACAAGTCACCGATCCTGTGGGTGGTGGGCGTGGTCACGGCCGGGCTCACCGCCTATTACATGAGCCGCCAGGTCTTCCTCGTGTTCTTCGGCAAGGAACGCTGGAAGGAGGCGGCCCACGCCCGCACCGAGGCCGCGGCCGCCGCCAGAGGCGGGGACATGGCGGAGGCCGAGCCCGGGCACGAGCCGGCGGCCGCCGGCGCTGGAGGCCATGGCGGCCACGAGTTCAAGCCCCACGAGTCGCCGGCGACCATGACCTTCCCGCTCGTCGTTCTCGCCGCCCTCGCCGCCGTCGGGGGCCTACTCAGCCTGCCGTTCGGCTCCCTCCATCCCCTCGAGACGTGGTTGGAGCCGGTGTTCGGCGACCGCCTGCACGAGCTGAGCCTGTCGGGGTCCGCACAGCTCGCCTACGCCCTGGCAACCGTCGCGCTGGCCCTGGTGGGCATCGGCGTGGCCTACTTGATCTATCTCGGCCACAAGGTCGGCGAGGAGTCGGTCGAGCCGAACGTGCTGCGCCGGGCCTGGTACGTCGACCCGCTGTACGCCGCCGTCATCGAGCGACCCGGACGGATGTTGTCGATGTGGAGCGCCTACTTCCTCGACGCCAAGGTCATCGACGGGGCCGTCAACGGCGTGGCCGCTCTGGTGCGCGGCGGCGGCTCGCGCCTGCGGGCCGTCCAGTCGGGGTACGTCCGTAACTACGCGTTGGCCGTGGCTTCGGGCGCCGTGCTGATCGTCGGCTACGTCATTGTCCGGGGCGGGGCGTAAACGTGGCCTTCCCCTATCTCACCGCTCTGGTAGTCGTGCCCGCAGCGGGGGCGGCCGCCGCCGCCGTCGCGCCCAAGGGTCGCGACGATCTGGTCAAGGCGGTGGGACTGCTCGCGTCGCTGGCCGCCCTGGCCATCGGGGTGGTAATGCTCATCCAGTTCGACGGGGGGCGGGGCACGTTCCAGATGGTGAGCCGGCACGCGTGGATCCCCGACTGGGGAATCTCGTTCACCCTGGGCATCGACGGCATCTCCGTCTTCCTCGTCGTGTTGAGCACCCTGCTGTTTCCCATCGCCATCGTGGGGCCCACCGTGCACCGCGACTACAAGGGCTACGTGGCGTGGATGCTGCTGCTCGAGGCGGGCTGCATCGGCGTCTTCCTGTCCATTGACCTCTTCCTGTTCTTCTTGTTCTGGGAGATCGTGCTCGTCCCCATGTACTTCCTGATCGGAGGCTGGGGCTACGACCGTCGGGTCTACGCCGCGCTCAAGTTCTTCCTCTTCACCATGGCCGGGTCGGCCCTAATGCTCGTGGGCATCCTGGTGCTGGCCTTCCTGCACGAGCGGGCCACCGGGGTACTCACCTTCGACCTGGTCACCCTGGCCCGCGACCAGTCGCTGGCCGAGAACACCGCCCGCTGGGTGTTCCTGGCCTTCGCCGCGTCGTTCGCCATCAAGGTCCCGATCTTCCCGCTTCACACCTGGCTCCCCGATGCCCACACCGAGGCGCCCACCGGTGGGTCGGTGATCCTGGCCGGCATCCTGTTGAAGCTGGGCACCTACGGCTTCCTGCGTTTCGGGCTCTACCTGTTCCCCAAGGCCGTGGTCGACATGGCGCCGCTGTTCCTCACCCTCGGGGTCATCGGCATCATCTACGGCGCAGTCGTGGCCATCGTCCAGCGCGACCTGAAGCGTCTCGTGGCCTACTCGTCGGTGGCCCACCTGGGCTTCATCGTGGTGGGGATCTTCGGCCTCAGCACCCAGGGCCTCCAGGGTGGCGTGCTGCAGATGGTGAACCACGGGCTCTCCACCGGCGCCCTCTTCCTCCTCGTCGGGATGATCTACGAGCGCCGCCACACCCGCCAGATCTCCGAGCTGGGCGGCATCCAGAAGGTGGCCCCGGTGTTCGCCGGGGTGTTCATGCTGGTCATGCTCTCGTCGATCGGGCTTCCCGGCCTCAACGGCTTCGTGGGCGAGTTCCTCGTGCTCATCGGCACGTTCGTCACCCACCGCTGGTGGGTGGTCGTGGCCACCGCCGGTGTCATCCTCGCCGCCATCTACATGCTCTGGGCCTATCAACGCGTCTTCCAGGGCAAGCCCGAGGGAGCCAACACCGTCTTCGCCGAGATGTCCTGGCGGGAGTGGGCGGTCATGGCCCCCCTCCTGGGGTTCATCGTGTTCCTGGGCGTGTATCCCAAGCCCGTGCTCGATCGCATCCAACCCACCGTCGCCGCCCTGATCCTCCACGTGGAGGAGCACTCCGACTACCGGGAGCCGGCGGTGAACCGGGGCGTCCCCGTGGCCCGCCCCGCCGACAGCGGCGAGGGCGCCAGCGACACCAAGACCGGGACGGGGCGGTAGGCCGGTGCCCCAGACCCCCCTCGAGCTGCCGTCGGTCGACTACGCCAACTTCGCCCCCGAGCTGATCCTGGTGATCGGTGCCCTGGTGCTCCTCACCGGCGGCACCTTCCTGCGGCGGCGGCGGGTGGGCAGCGCCTACGCCATCTTCACCGTGCTCACCGCCGTTGGCGCCCTCGTGTCCACCGCCTTCCTCTGGCACAGAGTGAGCGGCGGCCACGGCGAGGCCACGACCGCGGTGGCCAACGCCCTCGTCGTCGACGGCTTCAGCGTGTTCTTCGCGGTGATCATCTGCAGCGCCGTCATCCTGGGCGCGCTCCTGTCCGACGACTATCTCCGCCGGGAGGGCCTGGAAGGCCCGGAGTTCTACGTGCTGATGCTGCTCTCCGCTTCCGGAGGCCTCATCATGGCCGCAGCCAACGATCTCATCGTGGTGTTCCTCGGCCTGGAGATCCTCTCCATCGCCCTGTACGTCATGGCCGGCTATCACCGGCGCCGGGCCCAGTCCCAGGAAGCGGCCATCAAGTACTTCGTCCTGGGGGCGTTCTCGTCGGCCTTCTTCCTCTACGGCGTGGCCCTCACCTACGGCGCCACCGGCTCGACCAACCTCGGAGGTATCGCCAAGTTCCTGCGGGAGCAGACCCTCACCGAGGGGGTGTTCCTCGGAGGCGTGGCCTTCCTGCTCGTGGGCCTGGGCTTCAAGGTGGCGGCGGTGCCGTTCCACATGTGGACTCCCGACGTCTACCAGGGCTCGCCCACGCCGGTCACCGGCTTCATGGCTGCGGCGGCCAAGGCCGCGGGCTTCGCCGCCCTGTTGCGCATCTTCTTCTCGACCTTCGCCACCGCCCAACTCGACTGGCAACCGATCGTGTGGACGCTGGCCGTGTTGTCGTTAGTGGTGGGTTCGGTGCTGGCCGTGGTGCAGACCGACGTGAAGCGCATGCTTGCCTACTCGTCGATCACCCATGCCGGCTACGTGCTCATCGGCCTCCAGGCCGCCACCGACCGGGGCATCGCCGGGTCGCTGTTCTACCTGCTGGCCTACACGTTCATGGTGCTGGGGAGCTTCGCCGTGGTCACCCTCGTCGGCCAACGGGGCGACGACGCCCACGACATCGAGTCGTACCGGGGCCTGGCCAAGAGCTCTCCCGGCCTGGCCCTGGCCTTCACCGCGTTCCTGTTGGCCCAGGCGGGCGTGCCGTTCACCGCCGGGTTCCTGGCCAAGTTCTACGTGATCGGCGCCGCCGTCCAGAGCCGCTCGTACGCCCTGGCCATCATCGGGATGATGGCGGCCGTCGTGGCCACGTTCTTCTACCTCCGGGTGATCGTCGTCATGTACATGGGCGGCGAGAAAGCCGACACCGAAGCCGACGTGAACCCGAAGCCCCGCGTGGCCATCCCGTTCGGCGCGGCCCTGGCCCTCGGCATCTGCGTCCTGTTCACTGTGGGCGTGGGCTTCTTCCCCCAGTACGTCATCGACTTCGCCAGACACGCCACCGTCCTGCGTCTGTAGAAGGTCGGTCTCGGCATCCGCAAACCCCGCCGTGGCACAGTTGCGAGGTCGAAAGGGGAGACCACATGAGGCAGGTGCGAGGGACGGGTCGTAGGCGATGGGTTTCGGCGGCGGTCATGGTTGGGCCGTTGCTGGTGGCTGCCGCGTGTGGTGGCAGCAAGTCGGAGACGAGCGGGTCCGGCGACGCGCCGAAGGTCGTGAAGATCGGCGTCATCGCTCCACTCTCAGGCGACCTCACGGCGTTCGGGACGGGGATCAAGAACTCGGTCGACCTGGCCGTCAAGCAGGCCAACGCCCAGAACAAGGTGCCCGGGTGGAAGATCGAACTGGCGGCCGAGGACGACGCAGCCAAGGCCGACGTGGGCGCCCAGGCCGCCAGCAAGCTGAGCTCGGACCCGGCCGTCATCGGCGTGGTCGGCACCTACAACTCGAGCGTCGCCCTGCAGGTGGCCCCAATCCTCGACAAGGCCAACATCGTCGAGATCTCGCCGGCCAACACCAACGACACGCTGACCCGGGGCCAGGACTTCAAGACCAAACCCGTCCGTCCCCACAAGAACTACTTCCGGGTGGCCACCCTCGACTCCCTCCAGGGCGGCTTTGCGGCCGACTACGCCTACAACGACCTGTCGGCCAAGAACGTGGTGGTCATCCACGACAAGAAGGCTTACGGTCAGGGTCTGTCCGACTCGTTCAAGGCCCAGTTCGAAAAGGACGGCGGCAAGGTGCTCGCCACCGAGACCATCAACCCGGGCGACAAGGACTTTTCGGCCGTCCTCACCAAGATCAAGCCGCTCAACCCCGACCTGATCTTCTACGGCGGCGAATACCCCGAGGCCAGCCTCATCTCCAACCAGGCCCACGGGGCCCAGGGGATCCCCGCTCCGATCATGGGTGGTGACGGCATCGTCGACACCACCTACGGCAAGACCGCGGGCCCAGCAGCCAACGGCGATTACGGCACCTCGGTGGGCGCTCCGCCCGAGCAGCTCGAGTCGGCCAAGGCTTTCATCGCCGACTACCAAGCAGCCGGGTACAGCGACCCCTTCTCGCCCTACGGCGCCCTGGCCTACGACGCAGCCAACACCATCATCAACGCCCTTCCCACCGCCCTGGGATCGGCCACCAAGGTCAACGACACGGTCCGCAAGGCGGAGATTGCCGCCGTGCAGGCGGCGAACTTCAGCGGGGCCAGCGGTCCCGTCGCCTTCGACACCTACGGCGACACCGTCACCAAGACCCTCACCATCAACAAGGTCGACAACGGCGAGTTCAAGCCCATCAAGACCGGGGAGTTCAAAGGCTGACCACCCCGTGAGGCAGTTCGCGCAGCAGTTGGCGAACGGCACCGTGCTGGGTGCCACCTACGCCCTGATCGCCCTGGGCTACACGATGGTCTACGGCATCATCCAGCTGATCAACTTCGCCCACGGCGAGATCGTCATGGTCGGCGCCTTCGGCGGCCTCACCGTCTTCCGGTACTGGTTGCCGTCGTCGCTGACCTCGAACCCGTGGGTGGCGCTTCCCGCCGTGCTGTTGGTGGCGATCGCCGTGGCCGTGACCGTGGCCGTGGCCATGGAGCGGCTCGCCTACCGGCCGCTGCGCAACGCGCCTCGCCTGGCCCCGTTGATCACCGCCATCGGGGTCTCGATCGTCCTCCAGGAGGTGGTCCGGCTCTTCTACCCGGGCGGCAAGCGCCAACAGCCCTTCCCCAGCCTGATCTCGACGGGCACCCTCGACATCGGGGGGGTCACGATCGCGTGGGTGTCGGTCTTCGTGGTCGTCACCGCCATCGTGCTGATGATCGCCCTCCAGGTGTTCGTCAAGGCGACGAGGATGGGCAAGGCCATGCGGGCCACGTCGCAGGATCCCGAGACCGCCCGGCTCATGGGCATCGACATTGACCGGGTGATCGTGCTGACGTTCGTGATCGGTGCCGCCCTGGCCGGCGTGGCCGGAGTGATGCAAGGCATGCGCTTCGGCCAGATCGACTTCCGTATCGGCTTCCTGGTCGGCCTCAAGGCCTTCACCGCGGCCGTGCTCGGCGGCATCGGCAACATCGGCGGGGCGGTTCTGGGCGGCTTTCTGCTGGGCATCGTCGAGGCCATGGCCACCCAGTACGTGCCGCACGGGTCGTCGTGGAAGGACGTCTGGGCCTTCGTGGTGCTCATCGTGGTGTTGGTCCTGCGCCCCGGCGGCCTGCTCGGCGAGAGGGTGGCGGCCCGGGCATGACCCCCCCGGGCGCCGGCGGCGGGCCTGAGCGCCAGAGAAGCTCCTCGGGGGCCAGGCCCCTGGCCGTCGCCGGGGCGGTGGCGATGGTGATCGGCTGCCTGTCGCCGTGGGCCACCTTCGCCGGCTTTCCCGGCAAGATGACCCTGGCCGGGTTCCCGGGCGGCGCCCGGCTGTTCTGTCTCGTGTTGGTGGCCGGCGCAGTGCCCGTCTTCGTCGACGTGGCCGGCCGCCGCCGGGCGGCGCTGGCTGCCGCGGCCGGCGCCCTGGCGGTGGCCGTCATCAACGTGGTGGCGATCGCCCAGCAGGGCGGCGGGCTCTCCACGGTGGCTTGGGGGGCGTGGCTCGCGGTCGTCGGTGCTGCGCTGGCCGCGGCGGGGGCGGGCGTCCTTCCCGGCGATCGCCAGCGCGACGTTGACTGGCCCAGGCTGCCGCCGGCGGTGGAGATGGCCGCCATCGGCGCCGCCCTGGTGACTTTGCTGGCCACCGTGGTGTGGGGACTCGGGATCAATGAGTCGAGCCGGTTCGTGTCGTTCCTCGCCTTCGTGTTCGGAGCCAGCGTGGCCCTTCACTACCTCGGGCTCTTCTCGTGGCTGGCCACCCTCTCGGGTCGCCACAGCCGGATCACAATCGTGCTGGCCGCGGCCACAGCCGCGGCGTTCCCCTTCACCCAGCAGGGCAACGCCTACTGGGTCCGCGTGTTCGCGTCGATCGGTGTCTTCGCCGCCGCGGCGATCGGGCTCAACGTGGTGGTCGGACTGGCCGGCCTGCTCGACCTGGGCTACATCGCCTTCTTCGGCGTCGGGGCCTATGTCGGGGCCCTGTTCGCCAACGCGTCGCTCACCACCGTGCACCTCCATCTCCCGTTCCTGCTGGTGGTGTTCCTCGGTGGCGCCGTCGCCGCGGTGTTCGGTCTCGTCATCGGCACACCCACGCTGCGCTTACGGGGCGACTACCTGGCCATCGTCACCCTCGGCTTCGGCGAGATCTTCCGCATCACGGCCAACAACTGGGACGGCCTCACGCGAGGCCCTAACGGCATCTCCGGCATCCCCGACCTCCAGGCCGGCGCGTTCAACCTGGGTGACACCCACAGCCTCTTGGGGGTGACGCTACCCGGGTTCGCCAACTACTACTTCCTGGAGCTGGTCCTCGTGGGCGTGGCCATCGTGGTGTTCACCAGGTTGAACGACAGCCGCATCGGACGGGCGTGGGTGGCCATCCGCGAGGATGAGGTGGCGGCCGCGGCCAGCGGTGTGGACACCGTCCGCCTCAAGCTGCTGGCGTTCGCCATCGGCGCCTTCCTGGCCGGGGTGGCGGGCACGGTGAACGCCCACGTCACCACCCAGGTCTCGCCCGACTCGTACACGTTCGCCGAGTCGATCCTGTTGGTGGCCGCGGTGGTGCTTGGGGGTATGGGCACGGTGACGGGCGCCCTGCTGGGGTCGACCGCACTGTTCATCATCCCCGAGAAGCTGCGTTCGTTCCAGGACAAGAGG
>JBBSHU010000118.1:0-8722 GCA_038232455.1 Acidimicrobiales bacterium | reverse complement strand
TCACCAAGACCGACCAGCAGATGAGAACCCAGGTCGCCTTCGTGGTCACCGATGGCGCCGGCCAGCAGGCCAGCTGCTTCTGAGCACCACCCCCGCCCGTTGCTCCTGCTGATGCCCCTTCTGGCCGCGGCCGGTGTCGGCAGGAGTTCGACCGGCGGGATCGCCCGGGGTTGACTAGCGCCATGATCGATCCCGAGCCCTGGCGCCCGGCCCTTCTCCTGCTCGGCGGTGAACGACGATCAGGTGACCTTCGCCCTGGATGGTTCTTCCTCGCCTGGGGCGAGGGTGAGGGAGCCGAACGACTCGGTGGCCGCCAAGTGCTGGAGCGGCTGGCCGCCCACCGGACATGGCGCGGGCTCTCGCGTGATCCAGGCTGCCTGCTCGACCTCGCTTCCCTGCCGGCCTGGGAGATCCGGCGCCCGAGAAATATCTCGTCCCTTCCCTCGGCCGCCACCGCGGCGGCCAGAGCCATCGCCTCGCGTTGACCACCGTTGTACGACCTCGACGTCGCCGTCACCAACAACCAGGCTGAGCGTGACCTGAGGCCTACCAAGTTGCATCGGAAGATCTCGGGGTGCTTCCGCAGCCAGCATGGCGCCGAGCGCTTCGCCCACCTACGCAGCTACCTGTCCACCACTCGCAAGCACGGCGTGCCCGCCATCGACGCGCTCACCCGCCTGTTGAACGGCGATCCGTGGATGCCGCCAGCACCGACCACGTCAACACTTACCCGTCGATGGTCCCGTCGGACCTTCCTTGCTAGCCCGTTCGGACTAGCACCGATGGCTCAGCGCAGGAGGGGCGCCAGGGTCTCGCCGGCCAGGCGGATCGCGTCGGGATCGTGGGTGTGACCCATGTTGAAGATCAGCCCGTCGAGGCCGGTCTCGAGGAGGGCGCCCACCTGGTCGACGACCTCCCGGGGCCCGCCGACGAGGTACATGGGGGCGACGTGGGCGGGGTCGACGCCGCGTCCCCGGGCATAGTCGGCCAGGGCCGACTCGGCCGCGGCCCGGTCCCGCCCGATGGCCAGGGACCCGAGCCGGGTCTTGGTGATGTCGGCCGGGTCGCGGCCGATGGCCTCGCAGTGGGCCGTGAGCACCTAGATCTTGTGGCGCATGTCGTCGACGCCGCCGAAGAAGTTGCAGGCGTCGGCGTACTCGGCCACCAGCCGCAGTGTCCGCTTCTCGCCACCCCCGCCGACGAGGATGGGAATGCCCTCGGGGCGGATGGGCCGGGGGTAGTTCATGGCCCCCGTCACGTGCGAGTGGCGGCCCTCAACGGTGGCCGCGTCCTGGGTGAACATGGCCCGACAGATCTGCAGGGCCTCCTCCAGGCGGTCGAGGCGTTCGCCCGCGGCAAGGAACGGGATGCCGTAGGCGACGTGCTCCTCCTCGTTCCACGCCGCCCCGATTCCGAGGATGGCGCGGCCGTTGGAGATCACGTCGAGGGTGGTGACCTGCTTGGCCAGGACCGCCGGGTAGCGGTAGGTGACGCCGGTGACGAGGGCGCCCAGCGAGATCCGCGACGTGCGGGCGGCCAGCGCCGACAGCACGGCGTAGGCCTCCAGCATGTGGTTGCTGGAGGGGCCGAGCATGGGCAGTTGGTAGAAGTGGTCCATCACCCACACCGAGTCGAAGCCGGATCCCTCGGCAGCGACGACTTGGTCGGCGATGCGCTCGAACAGCTCGGAGTCGGGGACGCCGGGGTAGGTGTAGTTGGGGATCTGGAGCCCGAGACGGATCATGGCGAGAACGGTAATGGCTCGACCGCGGCGGTCAGAACCCGCGCCCGCGCGGGTGAGCCGGGCGGCTCCCCTGGGCCACGGTCCGGTTCCGTTCAGATGCGGCCGCCGAACTTGGGGGCCATGCGAACGCGGCTACCGTCGACGCACACACCCGTCAGGAAGCGGCGGTGCAAGGTGCAGGCTGAGAACCCACAACCGATGTCTCTGCTTCCCCTTGCGGGCGAAAGGGTTGCGGGCGGCGTGGTGGTCGGGGCGCCAGGGATCCGGCCCCGGAACGACTTAACTCCCCCGCTCCTGCGCGGTTGGTTCCACCTGGTGGCCTTCGTCGTCTCCCTTCCGGCCGGCGTGTTGGTCGTGGCCAGCGCAACGTCGACCCGTGCCCGTGCGGCGGCTGTGGTCTACGCCATCGCCCTCTCGGCCCTCTTCGCGGTGAGCTCCACCTACCACCTGAGGGTGTGGAGTGCCGACGGCCGCCGACGGATGCGGCGTCTCGACCACGGAACCATCTACGTGATGATCGCCGGGTGCTACACCCCGCTCTGCCTGCTCGCCCTGAGCGGGCCCACGAGCACAGGCCTGCTGGTGGGGGCCTGGGTGGGTGCAGGCATCGGGCTCGGCCTGGCCATCACCGGCTTGGCCGAAAAGCCCTACTTCGGCCTGTCCTGTTACATCGCCCTCGGCTGGCTCGTCGTCATCGCCCTACCCGATCTGAGCCGGGTGCTCAGCCCTGCCCATATCGTCCTTCTCGTGACCGGAGGCCTGGCCTACACCCTAGGAAGCGTGGTCCTGGGCCTGAACTGGCCCAATCCCTTCCCCCGGGTCTTCGGGTACCACGAGGTCTGGCACCTACTCGTCATCACCGCGTGTGCGTGCCACTACGTCATCATCTACTCACTGGTTCGAGCCGCCCGATGACCGGTCCTCAGACGAGGGCCCGCCCGTAGGCCACGAGCGTGGCGGCGACAGTGACCCCCAAAAGGCCATAGCCGAGAGCGGCCGTCATCCCACCGGAGTAGAACGGCCTCACCAGGTAGTGGGCGATGAAGCCGTCGGGGTAGACGGTCTCACCGGCCTGGGTGCGAAGGTGCTTCTCCAGATTGGTCAGCGGGCAGTCGAAGCCCCCGAGGTAGACGGCAGCACTGACCACCAGGGCCACGATGTGCACCGGTGCGGCCACTGGCCACCACCAGGCGAGGAACCCACCGGCGAGGAGGAACGCCACGAACAGCCCGTGTACGGCCACCACCGCGTCGGCGGTGAGGCTCGAGGAAACCCGTGGTCGTCGGTGGCTGGGGTCGGTTGCGTGCTTCAAGCGTACCGGCGGTCGACGACCGGGGGTCCGGCGCCACCGGGCGCTGCGAGCTGGGCATCAGGGTCAGGTGACGCGCCCGCGTAACTGGCACACTGAACAGCGCGGGCCGTCAACCGCTCAGCCGGGACGAGGGACACCGACATGCGCACGACATCGAAGGTCGCAGCGGGCGTGGCCAAGGAGCAACGATGATCTTCGAGCCGTTCACGATCAAAAACGTCACCTTCAAGAACCGGCTCATCCGCTCGTCGATCGGCGGCCGGACGGCCTACTACGACGGCACCGTCAGCAACGCCTGGAAGAACTTCGAGTTGCGGTTCGCCCAGAACGGCGTGGCGGCGATCGTGTCGGCCACCCTCAACGTCGACCCCTACCGGTGGTCACCACTCGAGTACCCCCAGATCAGCAACGACAAGTTCGTCAAGCATCTGCGCGAGGGCATCAGCGCCATCCACGGCCAGGGCTGCCGCTACATCATCCAGATCGGCGACGGTGGGTCGCACGTACAGACCAGCCTGTTCAGCCAGGCCCAGGACAGCTTCGGCCCCTCCCCCGGCTTCGACCTGTTCTACGGATACCGCAGCCGGCGCACCCAGATGACCGTTGCCGACATCGAGCACTCGGTGTCGGAGTTCGGCAACGCCGCCCGGCGGGTACGGGAGACCGGCGCCGACGGTGTCGAGGTCACCGCCTCCAAGGGCTACCTCATCCACCAGTTCCTCAACCCCGCCATCAACCGCCGCCGCGACGACTACGGCGGATCGGTGGCCAAGCGCTTCCGCTTCCTGCGCGAGGTCATCGGCGCGGTACGGGCCCAGGTGGGCGCCGACTTCCTGGTCGGAGTCCGGCTGTCGGCCAAGGACTGCAACAACCTCCCGCTCAACTTCCGGCTGCCGCTGCCCCTGGAGTCTGAGCAGTACCGGGGCAACGACGCCGACACCTACGTCACCTACGCCAAATGGCTGAAGGACCTCGGCGTCGACTACCTGCACGTGAGCAATGGCTACGGCTTCATCAACCCGGGCGAGACACCGGGGGACTTCCCCCTCGACGAGGTGAAGATGTTCGCCAACTCCACCCGCCACCTGTCGACCAAGGCGGCGGTGCGCGCGGGCCTGCTCAACGTCATCCCCGACCGGCTGCTCCGCCGGGTCCTGAGCACCGGGTGGGGCGCGACCGAGGCCGCCAACCTGCCCGATGCCCGGCGCCTGCGCGGCGACGTCGGGCTGCCGGTCATCGCCAACGGGGCGTTCCAGCGGCGCTCGGTCGTCGAGTCGGCGCTCACGTCGGGCGGCTGTGACCTGGTGTCGATGGCTCGGCCCCTCCTCGCCAACCCCGATCTGCCCCGGCTGTTCGCCGAGGGTGTGGAGGAGCCCGAGCGGCCGTGCACCTTCTGCAACCGCTGTGCCATCCGCACGACGCTGTTCCCCCTCGGGTGTTACGAGCCACTGCGCTTCGATTCCACCGACGCCATGGAGGCCCAGATCATCGATTGGTCGGCCCGGCCCGACCTCGAGGGGCCCCTGCCCTGGGACCCGACGGCCGGGACGAGCACCTCCTGAGCCGCTTCGACGTCGTCGTCATCGGTTCGGGCTTCGGCGGGGCGGTGGTGGCCGCCCGCCTGGCTGCCGCCGGCCGCTCCGTGTGCGTGCTCGAAAAGGGCAGGCGGTGGGAGCCGGGTGAGTACCCCCGGAGCTTCAGCGCCGCCGCCGGCGCCGTCTGGGACGACAACGCCAGCCGCGGCTTCCTCGACTACCGGGTGTTCTCACACGTCGACATCGTCCAGGGCGTGGGGGTGGGCGGCGGTTCCCTGCACTACTTCAACGTCCAGCTGCGGGCCCCGACGGCGATCCTCGACCGGCCCGAGTGGCCGTCGGCGGTGAACCGGGCCGTCCTCGACCCCTACTACGACAAGGCCGAGGGGGTGACCACCCCGTCCCCGCTCGTGCCACCGGCCGGCGAACGGATGCCGAAGCGAACCGACGCATTTCTCCGCGCCGCCCACGCCGCCGGCTACGACGCCTCGCTGCGTCCTCTCGCCATCCACACCGGGCCCACCCGCAACCACCCCCTCAGTGGCCTCGTCCAGGAACCGTGCGCCTTCACCGCCGACTGCCTGCTCGGGTGCCGGCCCCGGTCGAAGAACAGCCTCGACGTGACCTACCTCCCGATGGGCGAACGCCACGGCCTCGAGATCCGTCCCCTCCATGCGGCCGAGGGCATCGAACCTGCGCCCGGCGGCGGGTACACGGTGGCCGTCCGCCGCCTCGACCCCGGCCATCCGGGGTCCTTCGACCTCGACCGCGTCACCGGCACCACCGTCGTGGTGGCCGCCGGTGCGGTGGGCTCGACCGAGCTCCTCCTGCGGGCCCGCGACCTGCACCGGACACTCCCGGGCCTGCCCGCCGCCCTCGGCCAGCGGTTCTCGGCCAACGGCGACATGTTGTTCGCCGGCACCAAGGACACCGACGAGATCATCGACGCCAGCCACGGGCCCAGCATCACCGCCGGAGCCTTTGTGCAGGGCCCCGGCTCCCGCCATGTCATCCAGGTCCAGGACCTCGCCTACCCGGCAGCACTGACATCACTCTTCGACGGCACCCTGCCATTGCCCAGCCGCGTGCGCAGCCTGGCCCATGCCGCATCCGGGTACGTGCACGCCGCCGTCAACGGCACGTCGTTCCCGGCCCGGAGCCTGTTCGGCGGTTCGTTCGTACCCCGGTTCCTGCCCTATCTGGGCATGGGCACCGACGCCGGCGACGGACGCTTCCGCCTCGACGCTGCCGGGCGGTTACGCCTCGATTGGGACCCGTCGGCCAGCCGCGGCATGTACACGGAGATGGAAGACGCCATGCGCCGCTTGAGCCAGGCGTTGAACGGACGCTTCGTGCGCAGCCTGCCCTGGCGGTGGCCACTGCGGCGCGTGCTCACCGCCCATCCCCTCGGGGGGTGCGCCATGAGCGAGGGCCCCGAAGGAGGCGTGGTGAACGATCGGGGCGAGGTCTGGGGCCATCCCGGGCTCTTCGTGACCGACGCCTCGATCATCCCCGGGCCCCTGGCGGTGAACCCCTCGCTGACCATCGCCGCCCTGAGCGAGCGGGTCGCCCAGTGGATGGTCGCCGGGCGCGACCTGACCTGACAGGTGCACAATGTGGGCATGCCGTCGACTGATGCGGAACGGGTCCAGACCGCGTTCGACGCCGCCGTGGCCGGCGACGTGGAGGTTCTTGTGTCGATGTTCGATCCTGACCTCGAATGGCGGGGCACGACCCATGGCCATCTGTGGTGGCGCCGCACGCCGAGCTGACACGGACGAGACGAGGCCCGGTCGGTCCTCGAGAGCAGGGCTCGCCAGATCGACGAGGCCCAGATCCTCGAACCTCATGCCCAAGTGATTGCCGCCGCCGCCGATGGCGTGGTGGTCGGCCTCCGGTGGCGGGACACCTCGTCGAGCGCACAACACGAGATGTTCCAGGTGCTGCGCTTCCACTCCGGCCGGGTGGTCGACATGCAGGACTACCCGAACCGGCAAGCAGCCCTCAAGGCAATCAGCGCTGCCGCCTGATCCGGAGGGGACCAGCTGGGGTCGGTACCTCGATCGGTTTCACGAGGACAAGCCGGGCATCACCGCCGACATCCTCGGCCATGCATCAGACCGGGGAGTCGGCCCGTACGGCTGGGCGGTCGAAGCGGTGGGCGATGGGCCGGTGGTCGACCTGGCCTGTGGCAATGGCCCCTTGGCACCGGAGCTGGCGGATCGAGAGTGGGTGGGTGTCGACCTGTCCCCTGCGGAGCTCTCGGCGGCGCGTCGCCAGGGTGCCAGCCGGGTAACGCTCGCCGATGTCGCCTTCCTCCCGTTGGCGGATGGGTCGGCCGGGTCCGTCGTGTGTTCGATGGCCCTCATGGTCGTGCAGCCCCTTGACCGGGTGCTGTCGGAGGTGGCTCGGGTCCTCCGTCCCGGCGGCGTCCTCGTCGCCTTGATGCCGTCGCGGCACCCACTGACTGCGAGTGACGCCCTGCGATACGCCCGCCTGCTTGTCGCCCTTCGCAAGCGACGACTCGTCTATCCCAACGACCGGGCGCTCGACGACGTCGGTGGCCTCCTGGGCCGCCACGGGCTTCGTTTGGTCGACGACCAGCACAGGAGGTTCGGTTGCCGTATCACCAGCCCGGCGGTGGGCGTGATGTGCGTGCGGTCGCTGTACCTCCCCGACGTTCAGCCGACGCGCCTGGCCGCCGGCGAACGGGTGGGCCGCCACTGGGTCGGCAAAGAGCTCGGCCTGCCCCTTAGGCGACTGGTCGCGGTACGAGACGGCGGCTCGTAACATCCCCGTTGTGACTGCCGCAGCCCGAGGAAGCGACGACACGGCAACCGAGGGAATGGGCCGTGCCGGCTACTACGACGCCCACTCGGAGTACCAGCGGTCGGTGGCCGAGACCGGAGCCGCACTGATCGACCGTTGCGTCGCGGCGACGACGTTGCCCGATGCCGGCGAGACCTACGTGGTGGCCGATTACGGATGCTCGACCGGCGCCAACTCCATCAAGATGGTGAGCCGGGCGATCGCTGCCGTGCGGGAACGGCAACCGGCGATCCCTGCCGCCGCCCTGCACAACGACGTCCCCACGAACGATTTCAACCAGCTCTTCGCCAATCTTGTCGCCACGCCGGGCAGCTACCTGACTCTCGAGCCGCCCGTCCTCCCCCTCGCGTCGGCCGCGTCGTTCTTCGAGACCGCGGCGCCGGCCGGCTCGATCCGACTGGGCACATCGTTCTCGGCCGCCCACTGGCTGAGCTCCCAGCCTGAGGTGATCGTCCCCCAGGGCTTCTACTTCTCCGAGGCCGTGGATTACACACGTGACGCTCTCGCCCGGCAGTCCGCACGGGACTGGGCGACGTTCCTCGGTGCTCGGAGCCATGAGCTCGCACCTGGTGGCCGGCTCCTGGTCCAGATGGTCGGGACAACCGATGCCGGTCAGATGACGGCTCGCCGACTGTTACATGCCATGGCCGAGATCGGCGACGCGATGGCCGCGGAGGGCGCATTGGATCGAGGCTCTGTCGACCGGTACATCCTTCCGGTTTACGCCCGGACGGCTGTGGAGGCCGAACAACCGCTGCGCGACGACGCTTGGCTTAGGGCGGCGTTCACTATCGACGACATCCGCGTTGACCCCGTCCCGAATCCGTACCTGGAGGCGTGGCGCCAGGACGGCGACAGCGCCAGGTACGCAGCGAACTACGCAGCGTTCGTTCGAGGCTTCACCGAGTCCAACCTCCGGCTGCACCTCTTCGATGACGCAGACCCGGATACGGACCCACTCGTGGAGGAGTACTTCTCCCGCCTGGAGGCCCGAGTTCGGTCCGACCCGACGGCCGACCGCTTCGAGGATTGGACCCTGACCGTCGTTCTCGCTCGCACCGACGCTTCGCAATACGAAGAGTTGCCTGCCCGATTGGGCTAAATAGGCCTTGCGATCGAACGTCTGTTCGATTAGAATGGCGGTATGAGCAACGAGGCTGAAGCAACCATTCTCGAGGACGAGATCGCCGAGGTCTGCGGCATCCTCAATGTGGCCACTGGTCGCCTCGTCTCGTTGATCGGGCGGGTGCTGGCCACCGAGTCCTACGCCGGGGCGGGTATCCGTTCGCCGGAACAGTGGGT
>JBBSHU010000117.1:0-8731 GCA_038232455.1 Acidimicrobiales bacterium | reverse complement strand
GGGGCCGGATCACCTTCCGCGGCAGCGACATGACCCAGATGGCGGCCCCGGGCGATGCGAACCCCAAATGCGACACCGACCAGCGTCGTCGGGCCGGCTGCAGAATCGACGTGGCCCTGGGCGTCACCGGTGCAAACGGCATCACCTACACGGTGAGCGAGGTCGCTGCTCCCGGCTTCGTCGTCACCTTCGACGGCGACTGTGCTCCGAACGGCCAGGTCAAGGTAAGTCCCGGCCAGCACCTCACCTGCGCGATCACCAACCGGCGGATCTGACTTCCGATCCACGGTACAAACCACGAGAGCCGACCGAAGATTGGGCGCTTGGCGCCTCTCATCGACAAGAACTTGTCGATGCGGCAATCGGCTCGGCTTGCCACTCCTGGTCCCAGTGGGTGTGGGCCACGACGGCCACGGCTCTTGGCGGGCGGTGACAGGCGGGCACGTCGTCGGGGGTCATTTGGGTTCTCCCTCACGCCTCCGATGACGTCGACGTGCCGTCGGTCAGGGCGGCATCGGCCAGCCTCGATCCGTAGGTCTCGTACGGCGACTCGGCGACGTCGGCACCGGCCTGTCTGATCCTTCGCAGCCAGGTCTGTTGATTCACCCGGGAGACGATCCGCATGTCCGGTCGCAGCGATCGGGCGGTGAGGACCACGACGAGGTTCTCCGAGTCCTGGTCGGCGGCGGCCACCAAGGCATGAGCCTTCTCGATGCCGGCCCGGCGAAGATCGTCCTCGTCGGTGGCGTTGCCCACGACCTGTATGGCGCCGACGGCCTTGATGGCCGCCTCGTGTTCGGCATTGGTATCCATCACGACACAGCTCTTCCCGAGAGCGGAGACGGCGCGGATGACGGCCTGGCCGACTCGTCCGAACCCGACAACGATCACGTGGTCGTCCAGCTCGTCGAACATGCGGCGTCTCCTCCTGGTCTGGATGTGACGAGCGGCGTCTCCTGAGGCGAACAGCTCCGTCAACATCGAAGCCATGTAGACGAGCGTCGCGAATCCGGCGATGACCACACCGATGGTCAGGACCTGGCCCCAAGCTGTCAGCGGCTCGACCTCCCCGTATCCGATGGTGCCGAGGGTGATCACGGCCATGTACAGCGCATCCAGCCATGTGTAATCCTCGATGATCACGTAGGCGACCGTCGATGCTGCGACGAGAGCGACGATGGCCGCGAGCGCCCAACGGAGCCGGTACGCCACGAAGGCACCCACGGTGCGATCGGCATCGGATCTGGGTGCTGTCGTCCTGCCCTGGCCGCTGAACTTGGGCACACCGGGATCGTAGGGGGCGGCGGGGGCGGCGACACCCACGAGCAAACCCTTACACTTCGGGTCCCGAGCTACGCCCTGCCCGCACGACGGGGCCGAACCAGGAGGGCCGACCCACGGGCTGTGTCCAGGTGCAGACCACCGCCTCTTCCGAGGAGGAGGCGCACCGCTTGGCCTCCGCCCTTCTCGAGGTTCGGTTGGCCGCATGCGTACAGGTGGTCGGGCCGGTACGGAGCCGCTACTGGTGGCAGGGGAGCCTGGAGTCGGCCACCGAGTGGCTCTGCCTGGCCAAGACCACCCACGACTGGGTGGACGAGGTGACGGCGGTCGTCCGGGCCGCTCACTCCTACGACACGCCGGAGGTGATCGTGATGGCAATCGTGGGGGGTGACGAGGGCTACCTGCAATGGATCGCCGATACCGTCCACGAGGATCGAGGCGGCGGTAGGGTCGAGGCGCCATGACACCCCTTGCCCCGATCCGTCGCCAGCAGGTGCCGAGCCTGGCCACTGAGCGAGGCCTCTGGGACGAGGGGGCCGACGTCGTCGTGGGGGTCGACGAGGTGGGGAGGGGGTCGTGGGCCGGACCGCTGTCGGTGGGTGCTGCAGTGCTCCCGCGTGACCGCCGGGTGTACCGGGTCCGTGACTCGAAGATGCTCACCGAGGCCGAGCGGGAACGCCTCTTCCCCCGCATCGCCGGCTGGTGCCGGGCCTGGGCGGTCGGGCATGCCAGCCAGGAGGAATGCGACGAGCTGGGTATGTCCGAGGCCCAGCGCCTGGCCGCCCGTCGGGCCATCGCCGGCCTGGGCCTGGCGCCCGACGTGGTGCTGGTCGATGGGAAGTGGGACTTCGTGGGCACGGGCCGGGTCCGTCGCATCGTGAGGGGAGACGCCTCCTGTCTGTCGATTGCCGCCGCCTCGGTGCTGGCCAAGGTCACCCGTGACCGGATCATGCGGGCCGAGGCCCGGCATTTCCCGGGTTACGACTTCGATTTGAACAAGGGCTACCCGTGCCCTCGCCACAAGGCCGCCCTGGCCGCGTGGGGACCGACATCGATTCATCGCCGCACCTGGGTGTTCATGGACCATCTGCCCTGGGGTGGGGTGCCCCGCTTCGTTCGCACCGACCCCCAACTCGATCTGTGGGAGAGCGCAGTATGAGCCCTGTGCCGGTGTTGCGACGACGGCCGCGGGGACGACGGTCGTCAAGACGGCGTGGCCCGGCTGCCGCCCTGGTGTGTCTGGCCGTGGCCGCCGTCGTCGTGAGCGGGTGTGGCACCAACGACGACGGCGGCGTCATCACCCCGGCCAACACCACCACGATCGCCCCTCGCGCCCGCTCCGGATCCGGTGGAGCGCCCGACTAGCCTCGCGCCCATGACCAGACGTGACGGTGTCGTCCTGCGCGTGGCCGCCGGTTGGACGGTTTTCGTGTGGGCCACCTTCATCCGCAACATGCTCAAGGACCACACCCACTCGACCGGGTTCAAGGTCGTCCACATCACCCTCGCCGTGGTGTCGCTCGGTTTCGCCGCAGCCATCTGGATGGTCGCCGCCCGCAATCGCAAGCCGGCCGGCGACCGGGTCAACACTCCCTGAGATCGGGCACGGGCGCCGCCACTGCCTGAGCCGTGCCCACGGCCAGGTCGAGGGCCAGGGTGAGGCACCGGCATCCACCCCCAGCCTTCAAGAACTCGCCCACCTCGGCCACCGCCACGTCGAAGCCCCAGTCTTCGAGGCGGCGGCCCACCCGGGGCGGGCACGCCGGCATCACCACCGTGGTGCCCACCACCACCGAGTTGGCGCAGAACGCCGCGGCCTCGTCAGTCTCGAGCACCAGGAGCTCGCCAACGGCCGACTCCACGACCTTGCGGCCGTAGCTGTCCCAGGCGTCGGGAGCCACCATGGCGCGGCTGGCATCGAGTGGGCAGAAGCTGAGGTCGAAGTGGTAGAGCCTGGGGTCGACGAGCTCCACGGGCCGCACCTCGGCGCCGAGGAGGTGTGACAGGACCAGGTGGGCCGAGGCGTCGGAGCGGAACCGGTACCCGGAGAGGAAGCCCTGGCCGAAGGGGAGTGCGTCGCCCGCGCCCTCGTGGGAGAGGTTCCCGGGCAGATCGGCCACGGAGAACCCGTGGGACGTGAACCAGGCGACGTAGTGCGGCACCTCGCCCTGACGCTCTGGATGGCGGAACCGGCTGGGTACGAAGCGGTCGTGGTTGAGCGTGCCCGCGTTGGCGGTGAAGACCAGGTCGGGCAGTCCCGGGCGGGGCTCGAGCGTCTCGATCTCCGCGCCCGCCGCCTCCAGCGTGGACACCAGGCCGTCCCACTGCTCGCGGGCCCGGTCGAGGTCGACCTCGATCTCCCGGTGCATCCAGGGATTGATCTCATAGAGCACGGCGAAGTACTCGGGAGGGCACATGAGGAAGCGCCGTCCCCACGACAACGACCCTGCGCCCCGATCGCCGCTCACCCGTCGGACTGCGTCACCGGTCGGCCAGGTGGCCGACCAGTCTCTCGAGGAAGAGGCCGACGTCGGTGACGATGGCGAGGGCCTGGTGGCTGCCCCGGTCTGCGAGCTTGGTGACCACGGCCTGGTTGATGTCGACGCAGTAGGTCTCCACGCCGGCGGCGAGCAGGTTGCCCGTTCCGATGGCGTGCAGGGTGGACGCGAGCATGAGGGCGACGGAGACGCCGGGGAGCAGGGCCCGCATGGCGTCGGCCGCTTCGACCACATCGGTGATCACATCGGGCAAGGGGCCGTCGTCGCGCACCGAACCACCCAGCACGAAGGGCACCTGGCGGCGCACGCACTCGTACATCACGCCCCCGGTGAGCCAGCCGCAGTCGACTGCGGCATCGATCGAGCCCAGGCGGCGCACCTCGTTGATCACCCGCAGGTGGTTGCTGTGGCCACCAGCGACGGGGGTGTCGCCGGAGAGGGGGACTCCGAGCGAGGTGCCCGACACGCTCGCCTCGATGTCGTGGGTGGCGAAGCCGTTGCCGGCGAAAACGATGTCGATCCAGCCGTCGCGCACCAGGCGGGCGAGGTCGGGCGAGGCGCCTGTGTGCACGACGGCCGGCCCGCAGACGGCCAGGATCTTGCCGCCCGTCGCCCGGGCGGCGCGGATGCGGTCGGCCACCCGGGCCACCAGCACGTCCTTGGGCTTTTCCGACGACACCTCCGACGTCATGAACTCGAACGGGCTCGACCCCCTCGGTCGCCCGAGCGGCCGGGTCCGGACACCGTCGTCACCCATCACCACCTGGTCGCCGGCGCGCACGCGGTGCATGGGCACGGTGTGCACCCGGCCCTCGGCCCCAACGACGAGGGCGCAGTCCATCTCCGGGTTCTCGACCTCGACCCAACGGCCGGACAGGCGCACCTGGGTGGCCAGGTTGGACGTGGCATTGAAGCCGGTGGGGAGAACACCGTCGGTGTCGGCTACGGCGACCACGGCGTCGGCCCCCACGACCCGGTTGACCCCGTGGACCTGGAGATCGGACAGGAGCCGACCGAGGGCGTCGGCGTCGGACGCCACGACCTCGAACCGGGCCCGGCTGGCGTCGACATTGGTCCTTCCGATGTCGACGTCGACCATCCGGTAGTCGGCGCCGGAGTCGATGATCACATCGAGAACCTTGGCCAGGATGAGCGAGTCGATGATGTGGCCCTCGACCTCGACGACCTCGCTGGCCATCAGGGCTCGGGTGCTGGCGCGGGGGGCAGCGGGGCGGCCACCTTTCTCAAATCATCCAGGCGGTCGTCGATGGTGTCGTCGGTGCCGGGGGGGTTGTCGTCGAGGGGGATCTCATCGGTGCCGATGGTGGGCCCGGGCTTCAGCCTGCCCCGGCGGTGGTCCCACGAGTCGCGGACGACGACCTGGATCACGCCGGCGGCGGGAATGGCGAGCAGGGCGCCCAGGAACCCGAACAGCTCGACGCCGATGAGCACGCTCACGAGTACGAACAGCTGGTTGATCTGCACGGTCTTGGACATGATCACGACCTGCAGCACGTGGTTCTCGAACTGCTGGTAGACGACGTAGACGATGAGCATGACGATGCCGGCGGTGGTGGAGTGCAGGAACGCCACCCCGATGGTGGGAATGGCCCCGAGGGTGGCGCCCACGAGGGGGATGAGGTCGGCGAAGGCCACCCACAGGGCCAGCACCCCCTTGAACGGCACTCCGAGGATCCAGAGGGCCACGAAGGTCACAAGGGCGGCGATGACGCTGATGAGCAGGTTCCCCATCACGTAACCGGTGACCGCGCGGGCGCAGTCGGTGGCGACGGCCGTGAGTCGCTCCCGCCGGGGTGGGGAAAGCAGGCCGACGCCACTCGACAGGAGATCGGGGCCGTAGAGGATCATGAGGATGGACAGGACCAGGATGGTGACGAGGGCCAGGAGCCCGTTGGCGACCCCTCTGGCCACGTCCAGGGCTCCCGAACCGGATGAGGTTGCCCAGTCCTCGATGGCTTGCTTGTTCTCGTCGAGCTTCTTGTCGAGGTCGTAGTCCTTGACCAGCCGGCCGATCGGTCCCTTCCCCGCCCTGGCGTCGGCGACGTAGGTCTGGAATCCGCCGTTGGCGAACTGTCGGACCTGGTCGACCAGGGGGCGGATGAAGGCGTAGAGCATGCCTGCGACCAGCAGGATTCCGACCAGGTAGACGACCGTCACCGAGAGGCCCCTGGGCAGGTGGAAGGCGCGGCGCAGGTACTCCACTGGCTGGTTGAGCACCACGGCGACGAACGCAGCCACGACGAGCCAGGCCTCGACCCTGGCCAGGAGGACGATGACGTACAGGCCGACCAAGGTGGCCAGCACCAGGCCGATCGTGGCCATGATGGTCTTCACCGGGACCGGGCGCGGCTCGGTCGGCACGATTCGGAGCCTACCCACCCGCGGGGGGATCACCCGGAAGGCTCACTTGTTTATGGGGAATCGGATCCGATCTAGTTGTTCCAGTCCGACCAGGCCACGTTCCAATCGCCGATGCCGTTGGTCGGGGCCAGCTGTTTCGGAGTGCCGACGACCTTGACCACGTCGCCGGGATTGGTGAAGTTGTAGAACCACTCGGCATCGGCCGGGGCCAGGTTCACGCAGCCGTGGGAGACGTTGTTCTGACCCTGGTCGGCGACCGACCAGGGGGCGGAGTGGATGAACTCGCCGGAGTTGGAGATGCGCACGTTGAACTCGACCGTCTCGTAGTAGCCGTCGGCCGAGTCGCGGGGGATGCCCACGGTGGACGAGTCCATGGTGATGGTCCGCGATTTTTCCGATGCCACGTGGATACCGCTGTCGGTCGGGTACTTGTCGCGCCCGGTGGACACATTCATGGTGCGCACCACGGAGTCGCCTTCGGAAACCGTCATCTGGTGGGTGCCGGCATCCACGGTGGAGACGTGGGAGGCACCGATGGTGAAGGACATCTTTCGGGGCGTGACCGCCCACACCCCGCCCCCGTTGTCGAAGGCGGCCAGATTCGCGTCCAGGGAGATCTTGGTGCCCGACGGCCAATAGTTCTCGGGCCGGTAGTGAAGCTCGGTGTCGGAGAACCAGTGCCAGGCGCCGGGCACTCCTGGTGTGGTGGTCACCCCCAGGCGTGATTCGAAGGCGGCGTGGTCGGTGACCGCGGTGTTGAGATAGAGGGCGAGAGGCATGCCGATGCCCACGGTCTGTCCGTTTAGGGGCCCGATGCTCACCTTGAGCACTTTGGTGGGGGTGAGGGTGGTGAACGTCGAGCGGCGCACCTCCCGGCGACCGACAGTGTCGATCACCGTCGCCGCCACGGTGTAGGTGGTGGCCGGTTCCAGCGCCACCGCCGCCCGCCAGTGCTGGGCGTCTCCGTTGCCTGGAAGTTCGGCCGGCCCCGCCGCAGCGTCAGGCGCCGGTTCCGAGCTGGCAGCCGGGGTGGCTGCGCCCGATGCCGCGGTGACGACTACGCCGTCGAGTCGCCCGAGCCCGGCGCTGACCTCGACCGGAGCGTCGAGGCGGACGTCGACGGCCCGGTCGGGTGGTGACAGCGTCAACGACACCGGTGGAGGAGGTGGCGGTGCGGACGTGTCGAACGGGTGCCAGGCCCGCCAACCGGCGGCACCGGCGGCAACGGCCAGCACACAGGCGATGGCCACGGCGAGGAGTACCGGGCGCAGATGGCTCCCGCCCCCGCCGCTGCGCTCGTCGTCAGCACCGCCGGTCCCGCCACCGGCGACGACCTGGGTCTCGCCGGCAGTCGTGGCCCGGTCCGCCGTGTACTGATCAAGCATGGGCCTCTAGCATCGCACCCCACAGTGCCGGCGTCAGCAAGGAGCTGAGGACATCGCGCCCGGCCGGCGTCGAGCGCTAACCTGCGGATGCCATGGGCCAGCTGATCACCGTCACCCGTAAGCCGACCACCAAAGCGGGTGTGGTCGTGTTCGACCTCAATCGCAGCCTGACCGGGATGGGTCACGAGCGCTACGGGTCGCCCGACGTCACCGGCCATCGACCCGTCGACGAGTTGGCTCGCCGGCTGTTCGCCACCGGGAGAGTCAGCGCCGTGCACGTGTACTCCAACGTGGTCACGGTGATACTGACCGACGGCGGGAGTGGGGGAGATGGTCTCGACGACGTGATCCGGGACCTGTTCACGTACTACCGCGAGGGAGTCGAGGTTACCGACCCCATGGCGGCCGCCACGGACGTAGTCGCCGCTCCGTAATCCGAACATACGTTCGCCTATGATGGGTGGGTGCCACCATCCACCGGATCTGCCATCCAGCCCGCTGTCCCACCCTCGGCTCACGCTGGCTCCCGCGTCGACCTGGCTGAGGTCACAAGCCGGGCCCGCCCGGTGGCCCTGGCCGGCGAGCGCCTGCTCCCGGTGCTTCCGGCTCTCCGCCCCCTCCTGCCCCAGGGAGGACTCCGCCGGGGTTCGGTGGTGTCCGTCGTGGGCTCCACCTCGCTGACGCTGGCCGTGGCGGCGGCGGCGTCGGCCGCCGGCTCCTGGTGCGCGGCGGTGGCGGTGGGTCGGCCGCCGCTGCACCCGGAGGCAGCGGCGGAGCTCGGCGTCGACTTGGAGCGCTTCCCGTTGGTTGCCGCCCGCCCGGGTTCGGGGCCGGGGGGGTGGTCGTGGGTCGTGGCTGCCCTGCTCGACGCGGTC
Organism: Acidimicrobiales bacterium; assembly: GCA_038232455.1. Taxonomy (GTDB): domain Bacteria; phylum Actinomycetota; class Acidimicrobiia; order Acidimicrobiales; family AC-14; genus DATAQC01. Next base: position 310 of record JBBSHU010000117.1, on the reverse strand, counting down.
GACGTGGTGGTGGCTTGGCCGCCGGGCCGCTTACGGAGGGCCGACGCCCGCCACCTGGCCGCGCGAGGCCGTGAGCGGGGGGCGGTTCTCGTCGTCGCCGGGCCGGAGCCGGCATTCCGTTCGGGCACGGAGCCGGCATTCCGTTCGGGCACGGAGCCGGCATTCCGTTCGGGCACGGAGCCGGTATTCCGTTCGGGCACGGAGCCGGCATTCCGTTCGGGCACGGAGCCGGCATTCCGTTCGGGCACGGAGCCGGCTTGGACCGAGGCGGTCGACGTGCGCCTCACCGTGGTGACGTCGACGTGGGAGG
>JBBSHU010000116.1:0-8742 GCA_038232455.1 Acidimicrobiales bacterium | reverse complement strand
TCCTCAGCGGCGCAGGAGGCGGAGCAGCTGGCTGGACCGAAGGAGATTGGCGCCCCGGGCCCGAGACTCGTCGCGCACCCGGCGGTCGCTCGAGGCCACGACCACAGGCCGGTGTGCGGGGATCTCGCCCACCTCGGCCACGATGACGTCGTCGGCCTCGACGTCGGGGGGCGAGAAGCTGACCCTCACGGTACGGGCCGTCGTGGCCACCAGTGGCGGCTCGACCATGTCGGCGCCGTCGAAGTCGACCCGAACGTCGGCGCCCGTCCGGGCCGCGAGCTCAATGAGGGCATCGACGAGGCGGCGCCGCTGCTCGGCGATGGGCGAGCCCGGCCAGCCGGCGTGGGACACGTTGTAGCCGTCGACCAGGATCACCACGCCGGGCAGTCGGGCCAGGTGCTCGGCTGCCTCGGACGACTCCTCGAAGACCGCGGGTGGCAGCGGGGCAGCAACTCGCGGTTTGGGTCGGGTGCGCCCGGCTCGTGGTGCCCGAGACGGAGGCGGCGACGTGGGAACTGGCCCGAGCGGTCGGCTACCCGAGGCGCCGGCGGTGCCGGCCATCGATGGCGCCGCGATCTGCGGAGGCGCACCCCCGTCACCCCCACCCAGGGCCCGGCCGGCGGTGGCCAGGGCGTCTCCGAGGGCTCGGGCCGCGTCCGCCGCCGATGCCAGGGCATCTGCGCCAGCCTGCCCGACGGAGACCGACGGGGCCAACGATGTCGGGTCGACCCAGGGCGTCGGTTCCTCCTGAGCCGGGTCCTGCCTCGCCGTGGCCTCGGCCTCGGCCGCCTCCACGCGGGCGAGAGCATCGGCCGTTTCGGTCCTCGCTCTGGCCGCCTGTGCTCTGGCCGTGGCTGCCCCGGCCTTGGCCGTGGTCGCGTCCGATCGGAATCTGGCGACCTCGGACCGGGATCTCGTGGCCTCGGCCAGGGCCTGGTCGCGCTCGACGGTCAGGGCCTCCACCCGAGCCGCCAGCTCGGTGACCTCGCGGCTGGCGGCCCGGCGGGCCCGGCGGTCCTCGGCCAGGGCAGTCGTTGCTCTTCCAGCCTCGGCCCGGGCCGCCTCGGCCACCTCCTCGGCCCGCCGGGCCACCCCCTCGGCCGCCCCCAGGCGGCGGCGGGCGTCGTCCTCGGCCCGGTGGTCGGCGACCCGGGCTCGGTCGTCGTCGGCCTGTTGAACCAGCGCCCCGAGCTCGTCCTCCCACCCGTCGGGCCGAGCGAGGAACAGCCATCCGGCCCGGCCCACAGCCTCCTCGGACACCTCGTCGGCCACCCGTGCCCGGAAGGCGTCGTCGGCGTCGAGCGCCCGACGCGCCGCCACCAATGCCCGGGGCGGGAGCTTGGCAAAATGCAGGAACGGCCGAAGGCCCACAGGAGCGGGCCGCATCGGCAGATCTTCCTCGCCGGCCCGGGCCACCGATATCACCGCCTCCAACGCCGGGCGCAAGAGGCGATCGGCGGGCGTCGTCAGCCTCCCGACGGCTCGGCCGGGGCGTCGTCGGCGTCGGCCTGGTCAGCCTCCGCCACGTCGGCAACCGGAAGCGGCTCGACGGCACGACCCGACCCGCACCACCGGCAGGACACCACCTCCACGACCTCGTTCAGCACCTCGGGATCCTCCACCGACAGGTCGCCGCTCAGCGAGTAGTGGTGGAACGCCCGGGTGCGACGCGTGGTCGTGACGTCGAAGCGGGTGAGGTTGCCGCATGCGGAGCAGCGGTAGCGCGTGATGGCGGAGGACACGGTCGCCCCATCGTAGTGCCGGGCGGGTGCGTTTCGGGGCCTTGTGTACGAACACCTGTTCGATTAAGTTCACCACCGTGCCGCGGTTGATCGAAAACCAACGTTCCTTCGACGAGCTCGGCACGCCCCTGCACCAGGTCACGTTCTGCGTGGTCGACCTGGAGACCACGGGAGCGTCGCCCACGGCCTGCGCCATCACCGAGTTCGGGGCCGTGAAGGTCCGGGGCGGCGAGTGCCTCGGAACCTTCCAGACCCTGGTCAACCCGGGCATGGCCATCCCCCGCGAGATCGTGGTGCTCACCGGCATCACCGAGGCCATGGTCATCCCCGCCCCGCCCGTCCACAACGTGCTGGCCGCCTTCCTCGAGTTCGCCGGCGACGCCGTACTGGTCGGCCACAACGTGCGCTTCGACATGAGCTTCCTCCAGGCGGCCGCCATCACCGGCGGGTATCCCCCGCTGGCCAACCCCGTGGTCGACACCTGTGCCCTGGCCCGCCGCCTCGTGCGCGACGAGGTGCCCAACTGCCGCCTTTCCACCTTGGCCGAGCGGCTCCGCCTGGCCCACCGGCCGAGTCACCGGGCCCTCGACGACGCGTTGGCCACGGCCGACCTCCTCCACGCCCTGCTGGAGCGGGCTGGGAGCCTGGGCGTGCTGGGCCTCGACGACCTCCTCGAGCTACCCACCATCCGGGCCCATCCCCAGGTGGGCAAGCTCCGGCTCACGGCCTCCCTCCCCCGCCGGCCCGGGGTCTACCTCTTCAAGGGCCTCGGGGGGCGGGTGCTCTACGTGGGCAAGGCCACCGAGCTGCGCAGCCGGGTGCGCTCGTACTTCTCGGGCGACGAGCGTCGCAAGGTCAGCCAGCTCCTGCGGGAGACGGTCGCAATCGACCACGTGGTGTGCCCGGGGCCGCTGGAGGCAGGAGTGCTCGAGGTGCGACTCATCCACCGCCACCTTCCCCCGTTCAACCGTCGCTCGAAGCTGTGGCGCCGCTACGCCTACCTCAAGCTCACCCTCGACGAGCGTTTCCCCCGGCTGTCGGTGGTGCGAACGGCCCGCGCCGACGCGTGCCTCTACCTGGGCCCCCTCTCGTCGTCGGGAGCGGCACGTCAGGTCGCCGAGGCCATCGAGTCGGCGGTGCCGATCCGCCGGTGCACCAGGCGCCCGGGGCGCCCGTACGGGAGTGGCCGTGCAGCCCGGCCCAGCTCGGCGTGGCCACCTGCCCGTGCGCAGGCACGGTGAGCGAGGCCGACTACGGCGTCCTCGTGGGCCAGGTCGTGGCCGGGCTCACCGTCGACCCGGCCGTGCTTCTCGAGCCCCTCCGCCGGCGCATGACGGCCCTGGCCGAGGCCGAGCGCTACGAGGACGCGGCCGTTACGCGTGACCGGGCCCAGGCCCTGGCCCGGGCCCTGCACCGCCAGCGTCGCGTCGACCGGCTGCGTCGGGCGGGCCGGGTCGAGCTCGAATTGGCCCCACGCGATGGGTCGTCGCGTCCCCCGCGTCGCCTGGTGCTCGACTGCGGCCGCCTCCTCGACGCCGCCGACGCCGACCACGACGCCCTCGACCTGTGGCCGGCCGAGTGGGACGCCGGGCCTGAGCCTGGCGACCGACCCGATGTCCCCCTCGCCCGGCATCTGGTCGACGAGCTCGCCTGCGTGGCGTCGTGGCTCGACGCCGAGGCCCACCGCATCCGCCTCGTGCACTGCGACGGAGAGCTGGCCTCGTGCCTGCCGCCCATCCCGCTACTCTCGCCGACACCCGGCGAGAAGGCCCCGTCGTCCGACCGGCGGGCCCCTGTCTCAGCCCGCCGCGGCCCGCGCCCGTGACACCGCCACCAGCCGGTCGAGCACGGTTTCGGCCCGGCCGTCGTCGACCGCGGCTGCAGCCAGCCCCAACCCCGCGGCCAGGTCGTCGGCCAGGCCTGCGGCCACCAGGCCGGCGGACGCGTTGAGCAGCACGATGTCGCGGTGGGGGCCGGGGTCTCCCCCGCACACCCGCCGGGCGATGGCCGCGTTGGTGGCGGCGTCGCCTCCCCGCAGGTCGCCCGGCTCGGCCGGCCTGATGCCCAGGTCGGCGGGATCGACCACATAGGTCCGCACGGTCTCGTCGCTCAGCTCGACAACGGTCGACGTCGTGGTGGTGGTGAGCTCGTCGAGGCCGTCGTGGCCGTAGACGACCAGGGCGCGCGTCGTACCGCGGGCCGCCAGGACGCCCACCATCTTGTCGGCCATACGGGCATCGCTCACGCCGAGCACCTGGCGCCGGGCCCGGCCCGGGTTGGCGAGGGGGCCGAGAAAATTGAACACCGTCGATACACCCAGCTCCCTGCGGGTGGGCCCGGCATGGCGAAGGGCGGCATGGAAGCGAGGAGCGAAGCAGAACCCCATTCCCACCTCCTCGACGCAGGCGGCGACATCGGCCGGACCCAGGTCGATGGCCACCCCGAGGGCCTCGAGGACGTCGGCCGAGCCACACGCAGACGACGCGGCCCGGTTGCCGTGCTTGCACACGGGAGCCCCCGCCCCGGCCACCACCAAAGCGGCAATGGTGGAGACGTTGATGCTGTTGCTCCGGTCGCCGCCCGTGCCACAGGTGTCGACCACGTCGATGCCGGGAGGCAGCGGCACGGGCTCGGCGTAGGCCAGCATGGCGGCCAGCAGGCCGCTCATCTCGTCGATCGTCTCGCCGTTCATCCGCAAGGCCACGCAGAACCCGGCGATCTGGGCAGAGGTCGCCCGGCCTTCGAGGATGTCGGCCATGGCCGCGCTGGCCGCGGCGTTGGTGAGGTGCTCACCGCCGGTGAGCGCGCCGAGGACCGCAGGCCACCCTCCGTGGTCAGCCAACTGCTCGCCGACATCGGAGGTAGGCACGGAACCGAACCTAGCCGTCGACCCGCCGGTCGGGCCGGTGGTCAGGCTCGACCGCGGTCAGCGCGCGGTTGGCTGAGGGCTGGGCCTACGCCGCGGCCGTCTTGCGACGCTGGCGCAGGATGCGCCGCCGCTCCCGCTCGGTGGCTCCGCCCCAGACGCCATCGGCCTCACGGTTCGCCAAGGCGTACTCCAGGCACTGCTCGCGAGCCGAGCACGAACCACAGATGCTCTTGGCCTCAGACGAGTCGTCGTCGGAGATCGGATAAAAGACTTCGGGGTCGAGACCCCGGCAAGCGCCACGCTGACGCCACGACATGTCCATCACGGAAAATCACTTCCTCCATCGATCGGATTCCAAACCCCCCCGGGAATCGGGTCAACCGGGGACCGGCTCAGGCTCGGAGTTTCAGATCAGATTATGGAACACCGGGGTTGCCAAAGTCCAGGCGAGGCCGCGCCTCAGCACACCCGCCCCACATCGGGGCAGCTCAGGGCCCCAGCTGCTCAGTGGCTCCCGGCCCATTGTGACACCCTGGCCGGGGTGCCGCTGACGAACCGGGCCTCGTGTCCCACCGTAGGATGCCGAGGTGACTTCCAGGCCGGGGGCGGCGTGACCGGGCCGGGCGACGGGGGCGCCATCAGCGCCGATGACGGCGCCGGCCCAGGCCCAGTGGCCGAGTCCGGTGGGCCACGCTCGCACCGCCAACGGACGGCGATCGGGCTCGCTCTCGCAGTGATCGTCCCCGGTATCGGGCTGAAATTCGTGGGCCTGGGTGCCTCCAACCCCGTGCAGGCGCTGTTCTTCGGACTGGCCATCGTCGGCGCGGCATTCCTGCTGGCCTGGGCGGCCGAGGTGGCCCAGCTCGACATGTCGGCCGGTGCCGCCATCGCCGTGCTCGCCTTCATCGCCGTGCTACCCGAGTACGCCGTCGACCTCGTCTTCGCCTGGAAGGGCGGCAATGCCGTGCAGCAGTACGGTCCGACCTGCATCAGGCCGGGAGCGTCCGGCGACTCGCCCTGCTCGCTGGCCCTGGCCAACATGACGGGCGCCAACCGGCTGCTCATCGGCGTGGGTTGGGCCATGGTCGTCTTCGTGGCCTGGTACCGCTGGCGGGCTCGGGGCGAGCGGGGGCGGCGGATCGAGCTCAGCCGGCCGCGGTCCGTCGAGCTGTCGTTCCTGGCCATCGCCTGCCTGTACTCGATGACGCTGCCCCTGAAGCGCACGATCACCCTCGTCGACGCCGTGGTCCTGGTCACCATCTTCGTGGCCTACACCGTGCGCATCTCCAAGGCGCCGGCCGAGGATCCCCACCTGGTCGGGCCGGCCGAGCTCATCGGTGGGCTCCCCGACCGACGACGGCGGATCGTCGTGGGCATGATGTTCTTGTTCGCAGCCGCCGTCATCCTCCTGTGCGCGGAGTCGTTCGCCGAGTCGCTGGTGGAAACCGGTAAGGACCTGGGCATCAGCGAGTTCCTGCTCGTGCAGTGGCTCGCACCCCTGGCGTCGGAGGCACCCGAGCTGCTGATCGCAGGTCTCTACGCGTGGCGGCTCAACACCGACGCCGGCCTGGGGACCCTCGTGTCCTCCAAGGTCAACCAGTGGACACTGCTGGTGGGCACCCTGCCGGTGGTGTTCGCCATCGCCTCGGGCAGCCATCACGGCCTCCCCATCCTGGCCCGCCAGCGCGAGGAGCTGCTTCTCACCGCCGCCCAGGGCGTGTTCGCCCTCGCCGTCCTCGTCGACCTCAACCTGTCCGTGCGCGAGGGTTGGGCCCTGTTCAGCCTGTTCTGGTTGCAGTTCGTGATCGGGGCGGTGCTGCCCGCCTCGGCCCACGACACCGAGCTGGTCGTCGTGTCGGTGATCTACCTCGGAATCGCCGTGGTCCTGTTCGCCCGGGGCCGGCGCCACGTCGGCCCCCTCGTCCGCGACGGCCTGGTCACGCCGTACGCCCAGCTGGTGGGGAGCAGATGACCCCCCGAGACGACCGTCCCGCGCCGACGGGACTGTTCGACGGGCGGGCCGTGGCCGCCGGGGCGGGCGTGGCTCTGGCCGTTGCCGTTCCCACGATCGTGGTGAGCTCGCTGGCGGGGATCGACTCCGAGTCCGATCTCGTATTCGTCGCCTTCCTCATTTACCTGGTCGGCCAGGGCCTCGGGGGCTGGCAGGCGGCCAGGCGCCAACCCGACGCCCCCCTGAGCAACGGTGCCATGGCCGCCCTGGCGGCCTACGTCGCCATAGGAGTGGTCGCCTCGATCATCCGGATCACCCGGGGCGACCGCCTTGATCCCGAGAGCCTGATCCTGAACGCCTTCCTGGCTGCCTCGGCCGGCATCTTCGGCGGGCTCATCGCCGCATGGAGGCGGCCTCCCGACGCCCGCAAGCCTCCAGCCGGCCGGCCGGGTCGCCGTCCGGCGTGAGCCTCGCCGGGGCGGCGCCCCAGTGAGCATCCTCGTCGTCGACGTGGGGACGAGCGGGGTGCGGGCGGCGATCGTCCGGCCCGATGCCACCGTCGACCACGTGCACCATCTCCCGGTGCTGCCGACCACCCCGGCCCAGGGGTTCGTCGAATTCGACGCCTCGGCCATGGCTGCGGCCGTGCTCACCGTGGCCCATGAGGCCCTGGCCGACGGGGGGCCGGTCGACGCAGTGGGAATCGCCAACCAGCGGGCCTCGACGATCGTCTGGGACCGGGCCACCGGCACCCCCGTGGGTCCCGGCGTGGGTTGGCAGGACCTGCGCACGGCGGCGATGTGCCTGGGCCTCAAGGAGCAGGGCATCCGGGTGGCACCCCACGAGTCGGCCACCAAGATCGGCTTCCTCCTCGACCTGGTCGACCCCGGACGCCAACGTGACCTGTGCTTCGGCACGGTCGACACCTGGGTGGCCTGGACCCTGTCCGGGGGAACGTTGCACGTCACCGACCCGTCCAATGTCGGGCTCACCGGGTTGTTCCGTACCGACGGATCCGGTTGGGCGCCGGAGCCGCTGGCGGCCCTGAGGATCCCCGAGACGGCGCTGCCCGCCATCGTCGACTCCTCGGGAGTGGCTGGTGAGGCCCTCGCACTTCCCGGGACGCCGCCCATTGCCGGAATGGTCGGTGATCAGCAGGCGTCGCTGGTCGGGCAGGGCTGCACCAGGCCCGGTCTGGCCAAGATGACCTTCGGCACCGGCGGCATGGTCGACATGTGTGTCGGCCCCGAGCGGCCGTCGTTCTCCCGGCGGGGCCCCCATGGCACCTTCCCCATCGTGGCCTGGAGCCGCCATGGCCGGCTCACGTGGGGCGTCGAAGCGGTGATGCTCACGGCCGGGCAGGCCGTGGAGTGGCTGCGCGACGACCTCGGCGTGCTGGCCACGTCGGCCGAGTCGGCCGAGGTGGCCGGGGCGTGCACTTCGACCGATGGCGTTTGCTTCGTCCCCGCCCTCCTCGGGATGGGTACGCCGGCCTGGGACTTCGGCGCCCGGGGAGCCCTGCTCGGGGTTACCCGCGGCACCGGGCGCCCGCAGCTGGTGCGGGCCGTGCTCGAAGGCATCGCCCACCGGGGTGTCGACCTGGTCGAAGCGGTCGAGGCCGACTCGGCGGTGTCGATCGCGTCGCTGCGCGTCGACGGGGGCATGAGCGCAAACCCCCTTTTCGTGCACATGCTGGCCGATGCCGCCCAGCGCCCGGTCGAGGTGTCACCGGTGCTCGAGGCCACCACCCTCGGCGCGGCCTTCCTCGCCGGCTTGGCCGTGGGCATCTGGGCCGACGAGGAGGAGTTGGCAGCCACGTGGTCCCCTTCGGAGGTCGTTGAGCCCCGCCGTCGGTCGGGTGCCGCCCGTCAGCGGTGGCAGGAGGCAGTGGCCCGGGCCCAGGGGTGGGTCCCCGACCTGTCGGTCATCGAATTCTGACTTTCTGCTTGGCTTGACGAGGCGAACACCTGTTCGCTATACTTGGAGTTTCGGGAGGTAAGCCTCCCCTCGGTCATGCCCCTGGGTTCGGGGTACTTGGAAATGCCAGTCGGTACCGCCGTGGTCGACAAGCTGACCGCGGATCTCAACGAGTTGATCGAGGTCGATCCCGGCGTCTTCGCTGACGGCGAGGCGTTGGTCGACCTGCACCGCCAGCTGGAACGACTGCTGGCGGTGACCAC
>JBBSHU010000115.1:0-8869 GCA_038232455.1 Acidimicrobiales bacterium | reverse complement strand
CATATATAGGTAATACACCAACCAGCGACAGAACGCGAGCCTTTGACCAGCACAAACGCGCTGGTCAGGGGCTTCTTTGGAAGAACGTTCCGAGCGGGCTGGAGATCAGCTCATCGGGATAGCCCGGAAACTCCCGCTAGGTTACGGGCGCCGTTGCGCCACCGCTACTGGTCGGCGTGATCGGCGTCGACGGCAGCCTGCTCGGCGTCCACCTCGAGGGGGATGAGCCGGTAGGCGTCTCTGTGGCCGTAGCCGTGCAATCGGCCCCGGACATAGGCGCCGAGGTACAGGGCGAGGAACCGGCTCACCCCCAGCTCGCTCCACTGGCGCAGGTGCTCCTGCTCGTGGCGCATGAGGTGGGCGTCGTCGGCGCACCGACGTCGTACCGAGATCACCCGCCAGACGGTGATGGCATCGGATCCGGGAGGCACGGGGCCGCCCACCCATACCCAATGATCGGCCCGACGCTCGAGAGCCATTGGGGTGGCCTGAACCCGGCCGCTCAGAACAGCCGGGAGGTGAGGGCTCGCCGGTATCCGGAGGTGCGGGGGTCGTCGGGTCCCAGCACCTCGAGAAGATCGACGAACTCCCGGCGAGCGGTCTCGTCGTCTTTGACCCGATCCAGCAGGCCGGTGAGGCGGGCGTCGACATCGGCTTCGGCGTCGCCGGCACCCAGCCGGGCCCGGGCCGCCGCCCTCCGGGCTTCCCCGGCATCGGGCACCCTGGCCAGTAGTGCCAGGGCTTCCTCGGTCTCCCCGCGGTCGGCCAGCAGGTCGGCCATGGCCACGACCGCTCCGGGGTGATCGGGCTCCAGCTCGAGGGCCCGGGCCAACGAGGGTTCGTCGCCGGCGGCCACGAGGGCGTCGACCTCGGAAGAGGCGGGCATCAGGCGGCCCACGAACTCGGAGACCTTGGCTTCGGGTACGGCACCGATGAACGAGTCGACCACCTGGCGGTCCCGGATGGCGTACACCGCGGGGATGGACTGCACACCGAAGCTGGCGCCGATTTTCGGGTTGGTGTCGACATCGACCTTGGCGAGGTCCACGGCACCTTCGGTAGCGGCCACCACCCGTTCGAGAACGGGCCCGAGGGTCTTGCAGGGCCCGCACCACTCGGCCCACAGGTCGACCACGACGGGCACCTGCGCCGAACGGTCCAGCACGTCGCGTTCGAAGGTGGCGTCTGTGACGTCGATCATGGCTGTGGGTGCAACATCGGCTGGGTCATCGAGATTCCATTCTTGTGGACGGTACCGTGGAACCGATGGCCCATCGCTCTTCCCTCTACGTCGTGCACTCCCGCCCCGACCTCGACCAGCCGGTGCTGGTGATGGCGCCGGACGGGTGGATCGATGCCGGCCTGGGCGGGGCGACCGCCCTGGACACCCTGGTGGCCGGTATCGAGACCGAGGTGGTTGCCACCTTCGATGCCGACGAGCTCCTCGATCACCGCGCCCGACGGCCCACCGCCCGCATCGTCGACGGTGTCTACGACGACCTGATCTGGCCGGAGATCGAGCTCCGGGCCGGTCACGACGACGAGGGCCGGGCCGTGCTCCTGCTCGTCGGCCCCGAACCCGACCACCTGTGGCGGGCCTACGCCGAAGCGGTTGGCGAGCTGGCCGCCTCGTTCGGTGTGCGCATGCTCGTGGGGATGGGTGCCTTTCCCTCGCCCGTGCCCCACACCCGCCCCGGCAGTTTGGCGGCCACGGCCACTTCGGCGGAGTTGGCCGAGAGCGTGGGCGTGGTCCACGGGACGCTGGAGGTGCCGGCCGGCGTGCTGGTGGCGGTGGAACGTCGCTTCGCCGAGATCGGCATTCCCGCCGTCGGCCTCTGGGCCCGCGTACCCCACTACGCGGCAAGCATGCCCTATCCGGAGGCCAGCCTGCTGATCCTCGAAGGCCTGGCCAAAGTGGGTGGCATCGTCGTCGACACCGCCGAGCTGGCCGACGCCGCCGAAGCCACGCGCCAGCGCCTCGACGACCTCACCGCCAACAGCGCCGAGCACACCGCCCTGGTGCGCCAACTCGAGGCCCGGGCCGACGCCGACGCCGAGGAGGGCTTGGCCGCCACCGGCTGGGAGAACCTGCCCACTGCCGACGAGCTGGGCGCCGAAGTGGAACGCTTCCTCGAGGGCGAGGGTACTTAGACGCGTGCATGGCCTCTGATCCCGCGACGCCTCCGGCGTCGTCGCCTGAACCGCGTTTCACCCTGGCCACGCTCGGCTGGGACGATCACTGGAACGCACTGTTCGCTCCACATCGCCGCGCCGGACAGCTTCCCGGTCGGGTCATCCGCCACGACGGGGGCGCCGTTCTCACCGCTCTCGACACGGAGACGCGCCAGCTTCAACTTCGTCGCTCGTTGCCGGCGCTGGCCGTCGGCGACTGGGTCGTCAACAGCGGCGAGGTCGTGGTCGAGCTCCTCCCGCGCGCCTCGATGCTCCAACGCCTCGATCCGTCGACCGGGATCAGCCAACCCATCGCCGCCAACGTCGACGTGGTCATGATTGTGTGCGCCCTCGATCGGCCGCTCAAGCCGGGACGGATCCAACGCCTCGTCACCCAGGCCACCGACGCCGGGGCTCGTCCGCTGCTGGTCCTCACCAAGGCCGACACCGCCGCCGACGCCGGCGCCGACACGGCCGCGGCGCGAGCCTTCGATCCGAGCCTCGACGTGGTGACGGTTGCCGCCCTGGTGGGCGATGGGCTCGATGAGCTCGCCCGCCACACGATCGACAAGACCCTCGTGGTCGTCGGCGAATCCGGCGCCGGCAAGTCGACCCTGGTCAATGTCCTGTGTGGGAGCGACGTGGCCGACACGGGCGAGGTCCGCACCGGTGACTCCAAGGGTCGCCACACGACCACGGCCCGCCAGATGCACCTCCTCCCCGGCGGGGGGCGCCTTATCGACACCCCCGGCGTGCGGGCCGTCGGCCTGTGGGCCGAGACCGATGCCGTGGACCAGACCTTTGCCGACATCACCGCCCTCGCCGCCGACTGCCGGTTCCGCGATTGCGAGCACGACAAGGAGCCGGGATGTGCGGTCCGGGCCGCGGTCGGCCGCCGAGACCTGGCCGTCCAACGCCTCGACTCGTGGCACCGCCTCCGCGGGGAGTCCAAGGCCAGCGAGCTCCGGGCCGACGAGCACGAACGGCGGTCGGACCGCCGCAAGTCGACCCGCCGCTGACGCCGTGACCGCCTTCGTCGCCCTTCTCCGGGGCATCAACGTGGGCGGGAACCGCAAGGTCGCCATGGCCGACATCCGGGCGCTGTTCGCCGATGCGGGCGGCGACAATGTCACCACGTACATCCAGAGTGGGAACGTGGTGTTCACCCACCCGGCCCGATCGTCCGACGAGCTCGGCGTCGATATCGAGCGGCGTATCGAGGCACAAACCGGGTTTGCCGTGGCCGTCGTCCTTCGCACGGCGGCCGAGTTGGCGTCGGTGGTGCGCGACAACCCCTTCCCCGGCGTCGAGCCCACGCAACTGCACGTGACCTTTCTGAGCAGCGACCCGCCCGCCGGCGCCCTCGATTCAGTCGATGCTGCGGCATACGCTCCCGAGGAGTTCGAGCTCGTCGGGCGCCAGATCTACCTGCACCTTCCCAACGGCATGGCCAGGACCAAGCTGCCCAAGGCCCTCGACGTGTTCTCCGCGCCGGTCACCACCCGCAACTGGCGCACCGTGCTCAAGCTGGCCGAGCTCGCTGCTGGCTGAGCGTCAGGTCTGGGCTACCTCGGGCCCGGGCAACCCCAGGCGGGGGAGCACGAAGGACAATTCGGCGACCATGTGCTGCACCCGCTGGTCGATCACCATGGAGCCGTGGCCGGCGTCGAAGCGGCGCAGCTCGATCTCACCGTCGCGGGCCCGCAGGGCGTCGACGTAGTTGAGGACCTGCTGTATCGGGCAGCGGCTGTCGTTGTCGCCGGCGATGACCAGGACCGGGGTGCGCACCCGGTCGACATACGTGAGCGGGGAGCGCTCCCGGTAGAGGTCGCCCACCTCGTCGGGACTGCCGCCGAACAACGACCGGTCGAAGGACTGTAGGCCGGGCGCCTCGTCGGCGAAAGCGGTCACATAGTCGGCCACCGGCACGACGGCCACCGCCGCCGCCCAACGATCGGGATGGAGGCCGATGCCCAGCAGGGCGATGTACCCGCCCCACGACCCGCCGCCGAGAACGGCCTGGTTGGGGTCAGCCACCCCGTCGGCCACCAACCGGTCGAGGGCGGCCACCACGTCGGCCACCTCGGGGAATCCCGGGTCGCCGATGAGGGCGTCGCGAAACGACGTGCCGTACCCGGTGGAGCCGCGGTAGTTCACCATCGCCACCGCCACCCCGTGGTCGACCCAGGCCTGCACCTCGGGCATGAACGTGTCGGAGTACGCCCACGTGGGGCCGCCGTGCGCCAACATGAGGATCGGGTGGGGCCCGGGACCGGGCGGCGAGGCCACGAAACCATGGATGGGCACCGGGCTGGCGGGATCGGTGAACCAGCACGAGCGGTACGGCACCCCCCCGGGGGCCTTGTCGCCCGATGCTGCGGAAATCTCCGCGCCGTCGGATGTCTGCACGGTGGCGGGCACGGCACCGCTCGCCACGCGCAGCCACACCTCGCCGTCGGGGCGGACGCGGGCCCCCGAGACCGTCCCCGGCTGGTGGACGACCGGTGCCAGGGCGCCGGTGGCCAGGTCGAGACGCCACAGCCCGTTGCGACCCTCGTGGTCGTGGACGAGGAGCAGAGCCGAGGCGTCGGGCCACCAGCCGGCCACGCTCACGTCGCCGGGCAGGTCAACGGGAAAATCATGGCGCTCGCCGGTGGCCAGGTCCCACACGGCCGGACGGTCACGTCCCTCGCGCTCGTGGACGAGCGCCAGGCGCTGGTCGCCGGCGAGGGGCGCCCAACCGGCCGCCGAGAGCCCCAGGCCGTCGCCGTCCCACTGGTCGCCGACGGTCCGGCCGGTGCGGGGGTCGATCACGCGCAGGGCGAAATGAAGGTTGTCACCGTGCTCGGCGTGCTCGAGGCACAACAGCGACGAGTCGTACGACAGTCCTGCCACCTCGACCGTCTCGTGGTGACGATGGATCACCCGGGCATCGGCACCACCCTCGCAGACGTTGACGGCGTAGCCGTCGGCGGACGCGGTGCCGACGACCACGAGGTCGTGGCCGAGGGCGAGACCCGCGCTCCATGAGTCGGCGATGCCCGGAGCGAGTAGCCGGCGCGTTCCGAGCCCGCTGTCAGCGCCGGAAAACGGTTCGATCAACCAGTGGCCGACCTCGTCGCCGGTGGTGTCGTTGAACCACACGATGCCCTCACCGTCGGGCGTGCAGGCCCCGCCGGCCACACCGATGGGATCGTCGGTGACCTGGCGTCGCTCCCCGGTCGCCCGGTCCCAGGCGTAGACCTGCCAGGCGCCGCTCTCGTTGGAGGACAGCGCCATTCTGTCGGGGACATGGCGAGCCCACGAGGGGAAGCTGACGGTGGGTGCCCGGAACCGCCTCTCCCATTTGGGGATGGTCACTTCCGTCGGGTGACTACCAGGTTGACCAGGTTGGGCGGACGAGCCACCACCCGTGCCGGAGTTTGTCCCTCGAGCGCAGCCTGCACCCGGGGCGATGCCAGGGCCAGTCGTTGCATCTCAGCCTCATCGAGGTCGACGGTCACGTCGATGCGGTCCCGGACCTTGCCGTTGACCTGGACGATCATCGTCGCGGTGGCGACGACGGTCAGGGCGGGGTCGGCCTGCGGCCAGGCCTGGGCATGGATGCGGGCACCGTCGCCCCGGCGGCGTTCCCACAGCTCGGCGGTGATGTGCGGCGCCATGGGGGCCATGAGGAGCAACAAGGTGTCGACGGCCCCGTCCACGTCGGCGCCCGACGCCCCGGCCTGGACGTGGCGGTAGACCAGGTTGGTGAACTCCATGCACGCGGCCACCGCGGTGTTGTACGACCACCTGTCGTAGTCGTCGCCCACCCGGGCGATCAGCCGGTGTGTGGCATGGACGAGATCGTCGTTCGGGCCGGGAGCGACGGCGTCGGCGACGATCCCCACCTGCCCGGTGGCCAGCCGCCAGACCCGCGACAGGTAGCGGGCGCATCCGTTGACGATCTCGTCGGTCTGTTCGGTCCAGTCGAAGTCGTCGGCCGGCGGTCCGACGAACAGGTGGAACAGACGCAAGGCGTCGGCTCCGACGGTGTCGAAGTAGCTCGAAGGGTCGACGAGGTTGCCCTTCGACTTCGACATCTTGGTGCCGCCCATGCGGATCATGCCCTGGGTGAACAGGCGGGCGAACGGCTCGCGCAGGTCCTTGGGCGCCACTCCCAGGTCGGCCAGCGCCTTGGTGAAGAACCGGGCGTACATGAGGTGGAGGATTGCGTGCTCGATGCCACCGATGTACTGGTCGACAGGAAGCCAGTGGGCCGCCGCCGCCGGATCGAACGGCGCCTGGTCGTTGGACGTGTCGGTAAAGCGCAGGAAGTACCACGACGAATCCACGAACGTGTCCATGGTGTCGGTCTCGCGTGTGGCCGGGCCCCCGCAGGTGGGACACGTCGTGGCCAGGAAGCCCTGGTGGAACTTGAGCGGCGACTCGCCCGTAGGCCGGAACTCCACATCGTCGGGAGCCAGCACCGGCAATTGGTCGTCGGGGACGGCGACGGCCCCGTGGTCGGGGCAGTAGACCACCGGGATCGGACATCCCCAGAACCGTTGGCGTGACAGAAGCCAGTCGCGCAGGCGGTAGTTCACCATGCGCTTCCCGATGGCTCGTGCCTCCAACCACTCGATGGCCTTGGCCACGGCCTCGTCCTTGGCCAGTCCGTCGAGCCACTCGCTGTTGATGGCTGCGCCGTCGCCCGTGTAGGCCTCGCCCTCCCATCCTTCGGGGGGTGCGACCGTGCGCACGATGGGCAGGCCGTAGGCCACGGCGAAGTCCCAGTCGCGCTGGTCCTCGCCGGGGACGGCCATGATCGCCCCGGTGCCGTAGCTCATGAGCACGTAGTCGGCCAGGTACACGGGCACCGGCTTGCCGTTGAAGGGGTTGATCACATGCGACCCGGTGAAGACCCCGCGCTTGTCGGCGGGGCCGTCGGCCGACTGGCGTTCGACCTCGGTCTCCGTCTGCACCCGGGCCACGAAGGCCGCCACCGCGTCGGCCTGCTCAGCCGTGGTGAGATCGCCCACCAGCGGATGCTCGGGGGCAAGCACTGCGTAGGTCATGCCGAAGCTGGTGTCGGGGCGGGTGGTGAACACCCGTACCGCCACCTCGGGACGTCCGTCGACGACGAGGTCGAACTCGGCTCCCTCGGACCGGCCGATCCAGTTGCGCTGCATGGTCTTGACCCGCTCGGGCCAGTCGAGGCTGTCGAGGTCGGCGAGGAGCTCGTCGGCGTAGGCGGTGATGCGGAAGAACCACTGCTCGAGGTCACGCTTGGTGACCAGGTCACCGGAGCGCTCGCAGGTACCGTCGGCCAGCACCTGTTCGTTGGCCAGCACCGTCTGGCAGCCCGGGCACCAGTTGACCGGCGCCCGCTTGCGGTAGGCCAGCCCGGACTCGAGCATGCGGAGGAAGATCCACTGGGTCCAGCGCATGTAGGAGGGGTCGTGGCTGCGGACCTCCCGGCGCCAGTCGTAGACGGCGCCCAGGCGCCCGATCGACGCCTTGAGCTGGGCGATGCGGTCGTCGGTGAACGGGCGGGGGTGGACGCCGGTCTTGATGGCGGCGTTCTCGGCGGGCAGGCCGAACGAGTCGAAGCCCATCGGTGAGAGCACGGCGTGGCCGCCCATGGTCTTGTGGCGGACGATCAGGTCGCCGAAGGTGTAGTTGCGCACGTGACCCTGGTGGGCGGCCCCACTCGGGTAGGGGTACATGCACAGGCAGTAGAACGGCGGCCGGGGGTCGTCGTTGTCGACTTCGTAGGTGCCTTCCTCGCGCCACGCGGCCTGCCATTTGGCCTCGATGGCCTGGGAGTCGTAACCGTCGTCCACGGGCCGATGGTATCGGTGGCAGGCGGGTCGCCCGCGTCCGGTAGGGTGAGCGACGCGGGCCTGTAGCTCAGCCTGGTAGAGCGCCTGCATGGCATGCAGGAAGTCCGGGGTTCAAGTCCCCGCAGGTCCACGAGGTCGACCGGACGACGAGGCCGGAAGGCGGTCCGGGGACCGGCCCCGGCGCTACATCGTCCATGGCTCTATTCCCGCCCGCTCGCCCGGCGGATAGGGCGCTGTCGGGGTAGTACCTCATGGCCATCGTGGTGCAACACCCTCGTCCTGGCCGGGTGCGGCGGGGAGGCAGCAAGAACCTGGCGTCGACAGGCACGACTGTCACCTCCGGTCCTGCCACCACGGGTGCAGGTGGCACGTCGAACCAAGGGACCGCGGAAGCGGGCCCGGGCCCGCCTGCCTGGCCCGCCCGGCCCGACGGGCCCCGACGCGATCGTGGCGGCCATCCGAGCCTGGGATCCCCTGGTGCAGTCCGGGGTTCCCGTCGATCAGTGCCGGCCGCTGCTCGACTCGGTGAAGAAGCTCGGCTCCGCGGCCCAGAAAGCCGGCGGAGGGCTGTACGTGGCGCTCTACCAGGGGATCGCCGAGGACTGCCTGGGCCAGTCGACGCAGCCCGGGGCCATCTCGGGCAGGCCCGCAAGGTGGGACTTAGTGACGACATCACCGCCGACCCGACCTGCAACGCCCAACGCCTGCTCGTCTTCGGCTTCGTCACTTATCTGGCGCTTCGGATTTCAGCGGGGTGTGACGCTGGCGAGTAGGGCCCAGTTCGGCCGTCCTGCGTAGAGCAGGGTGCGGATCCGGTAGTTCCGGAACCGGGTGAAACCGAACGCCACCCGCTTGATGCGCTTGATGAGGTT
>JBBSHU010000114.1:0-8964 GCA_038232455.1 Acidimicrobiales bacterium | reverse complement strand
CCCGGAGCCGGTCGCCGAGGATCTCCCTCGGGTTCTCGAACCGTTCCTGCATCACCGTCGCACCAAGAGCCATGTCTGAGTCTCTGCTGCGACGGGCCAGAAGTGGTGGATTTCCGACGACTACTTCAGCGGCCTCCTAGGCATCAGGCCCATGTGCGGGCCCAGGGCCCGGCAGAGAGCGGTAAATGCGAAATGGTAAATGCGAAATGACCCTACCGGGCCTATTGCCCGCGGTGATACGGTTTCGTTAGCAAGGTCATCACTTCAATGGGATTTGTATCGGGCCAGTCCGATACGTAAGGGGGAGCGGAATATGGAAGCTCAATGACGAGGGTTTCGCGCGTGGCGGCGCTCCGGAGTGGCAGTGATGACGGGGCTGCTGGCGGTGGTGGGCTTGGCCCTCAGCGCGGGTCCAGCCGCCGGTTTCGGCAACTCCTCTCCACCCCCGGGCCCGCCCACGGTCAGCGCCGGCGGGTACGCGAGCTGCGGCATCCGCGCCTCGGACCAGAATGCCGTCTGTTGGGGTAACAACCTCGGGGAGGGCGTCGGCGACGCCACCCCGCCCACAGGAGTCACCTTCACCGAAGTCAACGCCGGCTACAACCTGGGGTGTGGGGTCAAGACCGATCAAACGCTGGCCTGTTGGGGAGGGAGCACGACTCTGTTCCAGCCCATTGCGATACCGACGGGCACGTTCAAACATGTGGCGGGGGGCCTCAACTTCGCCTGCGGACTCAAGACCGACGGCAGCATCGCCTGCTGGGGGCTCAACACCGACACTCAGGTCTCGGGGGCACCCACGACGGGGACCTTCACCCAGATCGCCACGGGCCTCCGGTACGCCTGTGCCCTCGACACTGCCGGGGGGCATCACCTGCTGGGGGAGCAACCTGTACGGTCAGCTCAACGTGCCGGCGCTGACGGGCGGTCTCACCTACACGTCCGTCACCACCGGGTACTACGACACCTGCGCCATCCGTTCCGACGGCACCGTCGACTGCTGGGGCCGAAACTCCTTCCAACAGGACAGTGTTCCGGCAGGCACGTTCACCCAGATCAACGCCGGGTACGGCCACGTCTGCGGGCTGCGCCCCGACCAGACCATCACCTGTTGGGGTCTCGGCAGCGCGGTCACACCTGGGCCCGCACCTTCGGGTTCCAGCCAGAACCAGGGCCAGGGCCTCCCGCCCGCGGGCACCTACAACAACGTCACGACCGGCACCTTCCACAGTTGCGCCATGCGCACCGACGGTGTCGCGGTCTGCTGGGGCAACAATGCCGCCGGCAGGGTGAGGCCGATCATAAATATGCCCACAACCAATAACACCGGCGCTCCGCCGCCGCCGATCGTGGTGGGCACGCCCTACAACTACCAGCTGTCCACCTCGTACGTCTCGCCGGCGCTCACCTGGACGGTCGTCAAGGGCAGCCTGCCCCCGGCATCACCCTCACGCCCGACGGCCTGCTGTCGGGAACCGCCACCGGGACCGGTCGCTGGAGCTTCACCCTGCGAGCGTCCAACGGGCTCGCCCCGCCCATCACCAGGACCTTCACCACCAACGGTGACGCGGTCTTCCGCCCCTCGAACAGCACCTGGTACCTCCGCAACGGCCCGGCCGTGACTTTCGGCACCACCGGTGACATTCCCGTGGCCGGCGACTACGACGGCAACGGCACCACCGACATCGCCGTGTTCCGGCCCTCCACCGGCACCTGGTACGTGGCCGGCGGGGCATCCACCAACTTCGGCATCAACGGCGACATCCCCGTGCCCGCCGACTACGACGGCAACGGCACAACGGACATCGCCGTGTTCCGGCCCCTGACCGGTCAGTGGTTCATCAACGGCGGCCCCTCGGTGTTCTTCGGTGCCACCGGCGACATCCCCGTTCCCGCCGACTACGACGGTGACGGCGACGCCGACATCGCCGTGTTCCGCCCGTCCAACGGCACTTGGTACATCCAGCCCGGCATCGCCACACAGGGGAACTCGGCGGGCACTACGGTGGGGGCCGGGAATGTGCCCACCGTGATCGCGTGGGGAACGAACGGAGACATCCCCGTTCCCGCCGATTACGACCACAACGGCCTCGCCGACCTGGCCGTGTACCGCCCGTCGACGGGCACCTGGTACATCCGGGGAGGCACTCCTAGCCTCACCGCCGCCCCCGACCAGACGATCCAGTGGGGCGCCCCCGGCGACATCCCCGTGCCCTCCGACTACGACGGCGACAGCAATACCGACGTGGCCGTCTTCCGTCCGTCGACCGGCCAGTGGCTCGTCTACAACGGGACCAGCACCACGTGGGGCGCGTCGGGCGACACGCCCCAGCCGGGGTACTACTTCGCCTGATCCGGACTGCCCAGCCAAGGCCGCGTCGCTTCCGACGCGGTCTTGGCACACCGGCGACACCCGGATTCGAAGGCAGAGCGATCTTGGGAAGAGCAGCGTGGTCATCATGACGGCCCGATGTCCCCCGCAGATCGCGGTAAATGCGAGCCGGTCAATGCGAAATGTCACTACCGCATTTCACCTCTTGTGTGCGATGATACGGTTTGGTCAAACAATCAATAGTTCAATGCCTTGCATCGACTGGTCCGAGGCGTGAGGGGGAAGGCAATGGAAGCTCAACGACGAGGTTTTCGCGCGTGGCGGCGCGCTGGCGTAGCGACCATGACGGGCTTGCTGGCCGTGGCGGGGCTGGCACTCAGCGCCGGTCCGGCCGCCGGTTTCGGCAACGCCACGCCGGCCCCGGGGCCTCCCACGGTCAGCGCCGGTGGGTACATGACGTGCGGCATCCGCGCCTCGGACCAGAATGCCGTCTGTTGGGGCAACAACCTCGGGGAGGGCGTCGGCGACGCCACCCCGCCCACAGGAGTCACCTTCACTGAAGTCAACTCCGGCTACAACCTGGGGTGTGGGGTCAAGACCGATGCCACGCTGGCCTGTTGGGGCGGCGCGGCTACGTTCTCGTCCGTTCCGGTGCCGACAGGCACGTTCACCCATGTGGACGGGGGCTTCAACTTCGCCTGTGGTCTCAGGACCGACGGCACGATCGCCTGCTGGGGGCTCGAGGACTCCGGTCGGATCTCGGGTGCACCGGCGGGGATGTACACCCAGCTCGGCACGGGAATCCGGTACGGCTGTGCACTCAACGCCGCCGGGGCCATCACCTGCTGGGGCAGCAACACCTACGGCCAGCTCGATGTGCCCGTCCTGCCGGCGGGGCAGACGTACACGTACATCACCACCGGCAACTTCACCACCTGCGCCATCGTCTCCGATGGCACCGTCAAGTGCTGGGGCCGCAACTCCTTCGGCCAGACCACCACAGTTCCGTCCGGCACGTTCACCCAGGTCAGTGCCGGCTTCGGCCACGTCTGCGGGCTGCGTCCCGACCAGACCATCACCTGCTGGGGCCTCGGCAGCGCCACCGGCCCAAACTCCTCCCTCGCCCTCGGCCAGGCCCTGCCACCCCCGGGCACCTACAACAACGTCACGGCGGGCACCTTCACCAGCTGCGCCATGCGCACGGACGGGGTTCCGGTCTGCTGGGGCAACAACGCCGCCGGCAGGGTCAGGCCCATCCTGAACATGCCCACGACCAACGGTACCGGCGCTCCGCCGCCCCCGATCGTGGTCGGCACGCCCTACAACTACCAGCTGTCCACCTCCTACGTCTCGCCCGCGCTCACCTGGTCGGTCGTCAAGGGCAGCCTGCCCCCGGGCATCACCCTCACACCTGACGGCCTTCTGTCGGGCACGGCCACCGGGACCGGTCGCTGGAACTTCACCCTGAAGGCGTCCAACGGGCTCGCCCCGCCCATCGTCAGGACCTTCACCACCAACGGTGACGCAGTGTTCCGGCCCTCGAACAGCACGTGGTACATCCGCAACGGCCCGGCCGTGACCTTCGGAACCACCGGTGACATCCCGGTGGCCGGCGACTACAACGGCGACGGCACCACCGACATCGCCGTGTTCCGGCCTTCCACGGGCACCTGGTACGTGGCCGGCGGGGTTTCCGTCAACTTCGGCATAAGCGGTGACATCCCCGTGCCCGCCGACTACGACGGCAACGGCACAACGGACATCGCCGTGTTCCGGCCCCTGACCGGTCAGTGGTTCATCAACGGCGGGCCCTCGGTGTTCTTCGGTGCCACCGGCGACATCCCCGTTCCCGCCGACTACGACGGTGACGGCGACGCCGACATCGCCGTGTTCCGCCCGTCCAACGGCACTTGGTACGTCCAGAACGGCATTGCCCCCACGGAGAACACGGCGTTTTCCACGCCCATCGTGATGCCCGGGGTGATCCAGTGGGGAACGAACGGCGACATCCCAGTGCCGGCCGATTACGACCACAACGGTATCGCCGACATGGCCGTGTACCGGCCGTCGACTGGCACGTGGTACATCCGGGGAGCCATCCCTGATTTGGCAAACGGGCCCAACCAGACGATCCAGTTCGGCCTTCCCGGCGACATCCCCGTACCCGCCGACTACGACGGTGACAGCAACACCGACGTGGCCGTCTTCCGTCCGTCGACCGGCCAGTGGCTGGTCTACAACGGCTCCGCCACCACGTGGGGTACCTCGGGGGACAAGCCCACCCCTGGGTACTACTTCCTCCCCTGAGCCAACCTGGTAGCCAAGGCCACGTCGCTTCCGACGTGGCCTTGGTGCCGCCCTCCGAATAGATCCTTCGCCGAGAACGCCCGAGGGAACCAAGCGGGCCCCGTCGACGCTTGTCACTGCACGGCCACTTCATGATGGTCGTCAGCGGTGGATTCGTTCACCCGGAATCGGAGGCAGAGTGATGTTGGGCAGAGCGCGTCGGCGGCAGTGGCGATCGATCCTGGTGGCGTCAGCGCTGGCGGCGGGCCTCGTGCCGTTGCTGAGCAGTCCGGCTGGGGCGAGTCCCGTCTGCAACACCACCCCGATCACCTTCACGCCACCGCCGGTCGCGCTCGCCGACGTTCAGCGGCTACTGCCGTACCCCCCCCCATCACGATCAGTGGCCTTTCCGGCACCGTGACCGACGTCAACGTCTCATTGAAGAACCTCAGTTACCCGAGCCCGCCCGATCTCGACGTCCTCCTCGTGTCCCCTGCCGGCAAGAACCTGATCGTGATGTCCGACATCGGAGGCACGCCTGACAGCGCCACTCCGATTTCCAATGTCAACCTCACCTTCGACGACTCCGCCGCCGGGCCGCCTTCCATCAACGGCGCCCTGACCTCGGGGACCTTCAGGCCGACGAACGACAACGGCGACCCGGGTGAGTTCCTTCCCAACCACGTGGACACCTTCTCGGCCACGACCGGGCCACCCAACCCGCAGTTCACGGGCCCGACCCCATCGGCGGCCACCACCCTGGCGACGTTCAACGGGAGCAACGCCAACGGCACCTGGCTGCTGTACGCCATCGACGACGACCCGGGACCGCCCACCGCCGGCGGTTTCAACGGTGGCTGGTGCCTCGACATCACCACGACGGGAGGTGCACGCAAGCCACCGGTGGCCGACTTCGACGGCGACGGCAAGACCGATGTGTCGGTGTTCCGTCCCTCCAGCAACATCTGGTACATCCACGGGTCGGCGGGCGCCGACACCGCCACCAACTTCGGCACCGCCGGCGACATCCAGGTGGCCGGTGATTACAACGGCGATCGCACCACCGAGATCGCCGTGTTCCGGCCCTCGACGGGCACCTGGATCGTCCAGGGAGGCCCAGCCGTCGCCTGGGGTACGACGGGCGACATCCCCGTTCCCGGCGACTACGACGGCAACGGCACCACTGACATCGCCGTGTTCCGGCCGTCGACGGGTACCTGGTTCGTCCAGGGCGGCACCACCGTTGCCTTCGGCACCGCGGGCGAGATCCCCGTTCCCGGCGACTACGACGGCAACGGCACCACTGACATCGCCGTGTTCCGGCCCACGACCGGCACGTGGTTCGTTCAGGGAGGGCCCGTCGTCATATGGGGCGGCTCGGGCGACATCCCCGTTCCCGGCGACTACGACGGCAACGGCACCACCGACATCGCCGTGTTCCGCCCGTCGACGGGTACCTGGTTCGTGCGTGGCGGCACCTCGGCCAACTGGGGCGGCTCGGGCGACATCCCTGTGCCCGGCGACTACGACGGCAACGGCACCACCGACATCGCCGTGTTCCGGCCCTCGGCCGGTACGTGGTTCGTTCAGGGAGGGCCCGTCGTCGTCTGGGGCACGTCCGGCGACCACCCGGTACCCCTGCCGAGCGCTATACGCCAGCCGTTCTTCCCGTAGCCGGCGGCCTTTCAGGCGCCCGGACCCCGGTCCAGCCCTGCGTCACGCGTCGCGTCATCCGGCGCTCCACGACGAAGGCGAGGAACGGCAGGAGGCCGGCGGCCGCCATGGCCACCATCTCGAGCAACCTGAGCCGCACCCGGCGGCTCAGGTCGATGGCGGTGAGGAGATAGACGATGTAGAGGAGTCCGTGGATGGGGCCGAGCACGTTGACGACACCGGGCTGGCCGGCAAGGTATTTGAGTGGCATGCCCACCAAGACGAGAACCACGAGGGCAACGCCCACCACGTCGGCCATCACGCGGTAGCGGAATAGGGCCCCTCTCAGGGCAGACCCTTCGGATTGCGCCATGTCTTGGGCCTACCCCTGGTGGCGAGCGCCGACAGGTCGTCGTTGTAAACCCGCAGCTGAGGGCTCTCGTCCTGGCGCTGCCGTTGTGGTCCAAAAGAGGCGCGGCGCGACGTCTCGGGAACAGTGTCGTCGTCGTTCGGGTGGTCATGGACGAGTTGCCACCAGAAGATGCCGGCTACGACAGCGAACACCGGCCATTCGACGGCGTAGCCATAGCTGAGCAGGTTGCCGGACCTCGCCCGCTCGACCTGCCACCACCCGGCGAGGAGGCACCCGGATGCCACCGTGACGAAGGCCAGATGCAGCAACAGGGCTTTCCCCGAGTACCAGTGACGGCGCACACGCCAACCGTAGAGGCCAGGTGGCCACGTCGATGCACGGGATGGGCGTGACGCAACGGGTGTTCCCGGTCGGCCCGTTGGCGGGTCTGGCGGCGGCGACGCTCGCCGGCCTGGCCCCGCCGCACCCGCCCACCGAGCAGCGCGCCCGGGAATACTCGACCCCTTGGGCCGCAAATAGCCCAGAAGCTCCCTTTCTTTTCGCTCTCATCACCCCATGGCGTCGATCAGCACGCCAAGATCGGTGAGGGTCAGCTCCGGAAATGACAGACGTCGTGGGAGTATGTCTGAAGCCGGCCGGCGGCCACAGAACTCGCCGCTGTCCTGGGCCGCCGAGTTGCCGACGGTGCTAGGGGACGTGGTCGACTTGGCCGAACCGCCGCCACCGCAGCCGACAACGGCCGCGGCCATGATCACGGCGACGAGTCCTTCCCGGGCCCACCAAGGCCTTACGCATTCTCGGCGGAGCCTACCGGCAGGTCG
Source organism: Acidimicrobiales bacterium (assembly GCA_038232455.1). Lineage (GTDB taxonomy): Bacteria > Actinomycetota > Acidimicrobiia > Acidimicrobiales > AC-14 > DATAQC01. The sequence goes on along the minus strand of JBBSHU010000114.1, from coordinate 1,499 downwards.
AGGCGGGCTCCCGGGTTGGTCAGGCCGCGGCCGCCCCTGCGGCAGGGGCCGCTGCGGGTTCGAGGGCCAGGTCGAGCACTTGACCGACGTCGTCGACGAGATGGAAGGTGACGGTCGTGCGGACCGATTCTGGGACGTCGTCGAGATCGGCGACATTGCGGGCGGGCAGGATCACTTCGCGCAGTCCGGCCCGGTGGGCGGCCAGCACCTTCTGCTTGACCCCGCCGATGGCCAGGACCCGTCCCTGGAGCGTGACCTCGCCGGTCATCCCCACGCTCGAGCGCACGGGCCGGTCCGACAGCAAGCTGGCCAGGGCGGTGACCATGGTGACGCCGGCCGACGGGCCGTCCTTGGGCACGGCACCGGCGGGAACGTGCACGTGGAAGCGCGACTCGGAAACGACCTCAGTGTCGAGGTCGAGGTCGCCGGCGTGGGAGCGGACATAGGACAGGGCGATCTCGGCCGACTCCTTCATGACGTCGCCCAGCTGGCCGGTGAGGGTGAGCCGGGGCTGCCCGGATGACCCGGCCGCGCCGCCCGGAAGGGCGGTGGCCTCGATGAACAACACGTCGCCGCCGGTACCGGTGACGGCCAGGCCGGTGGCCACCCCGGGCACAGTGGTGCGATCGGCGGCCTCGAAGAAGAATCGGGGCCGGCCCAGGTAGGCGCGCACGTCGGAGACATCGACGGTGACAGGCGCTGTCTCGTCACCGGCGGCCAGCTTGGTGGCCACCTTGCGGAGGACCTTGCCCAGCTCCCGCTCGAGGTTGCGGACACCGGCCTCCCGCGTGTAGTCGACGACCACGGCACGAACGGCGGCCTCGGTGAGCGATGCCTCGCCGGCATCGAGTCCGTTGCGGTCGAGCTGGCGGGCGAGCAGGTGGTCGGTGGCGATGGCCACCTTCTCGTCCTCGGTGTAGCCGTCGAGGTGGATGATCTCCATGCGGTCGAGCAGGGGCCCGGGGATGGTGTCGACCACGTTGGCCGTGGCGATGAACAACACGTCGGACAGGTCGAGGTCGACCTCCAGGTAGTGGTCACGGAAGGTGTGGTTCTGGGCCGGGTCGAGCACTTCGAGGAGAGCCGAGGAGGGATCTCCCCGCCAGTCGGCACCGACCTTGTCGACCTCGTCGAGCATGAAGACGGCGTTCATGGTGCCCGCCTCCCGCAGGGCCCGCACGACACGACCGGGCTGGGCGCCCACGTAGGTACGGCGGTGGCCGCGGATCTCGGCTTCGTCACGCACCCCGCCCAGCGAGACCCGAACGAACGAGCGACCCAGGGCGCGGGCAACCGACTCGCCGAGGGAGGTCTTGCCCACGCCGGGCGGACCGACGAGGGCGACGATGGCTCCGGCACCCTTGCCGCCGGTGGGTGACAGGCCCCGGTCGGCGCGCAATTTGCGCACGGCGAGGTACTCGATGATGCGGTCCTTGACGTCCTCCAGGCCGTTGTGGTCGGCGTCGAGGATGGCGCGGGCCTCGCCCACGTCGAGGTGG
>JBBSHU010000113.1:0-9002 GCA_038232455.1 Acidimicrobiales bacterium | reverse complement strand
TTCTCAGCTTGGGAAGCTGATGTTCTGCCTCTGAACTACGCCCGCGAGGCACCTCAGTGTAGCGATCACCGAGGGGCCTCGGCTGCTGAGTCAGCCGACCGGGCGGGTGTTGGAGGAACGGTTCCGATCACCTCGAGGATCTCGGCTCCGACAAGCTCATCGCGATCCAGGAGGGCGTCGCGCAGGGCCTCCAGCAGATGGCCGCGTTACGCCAGCAGCGCTCGCACGTCGGTTCGGGCCTGCTCGAGGATGGCCGCCGTTGCGGTGCCCCGTCTGCGGGACGACGCCGGCGACGAGGGACAACGTCCCGGTGCTGTCCTGGCTCCCTGCTGCGGGTCGCTGCCGCACATGAGGGGTGAGGATCTCGGTTCGCTACCTGCTGGTCGAGCTGGCGACGGGAGCGCTGTTCCTTGCCGTCGCCCTGATCCTGGTGTCGTGACGTCATGCGCGAGCAGCACCCTGGCGTCTAACGTGCGTCGTCGAGCGCACTACCAGAACGTTCGGCGTCGACGAGAAAGGTCGTGTCGAAGAGGAGCCGTCAGGATCGTTCCTCGAGCCCGACAACGGACCGGACGGCGGCCACGTCCTGCGACCACTGTGAGTCGGGTCGGTGCCGACGGAGCAGTTCCTTCGGACGGGAACAGGGAGAACCGAGAGGCCATGGCAGGGTCGATTCCTGTTCACCCGGCCGAAACCAGCCCGCAACACACGCCTTCTACCGTTGTCGGTAGATGGACGTCACCCTTCTCCGCTGGCCCGACGAGGCCCCTGTCCGTGACCGCATGGCGGTTGCCCACGAGGCGCGCCTGCTGCTCGTCGAACAGGACCACGACCCGCCCACGGTGATCGACTGCCTGGAGGATTGGATCCGGGTGCCGGCCCCCGAGGAAGACGTGCGGGCCCGGGTCGACTCCATCTCCGTGCGCAGCCAGGCGCACGACCACCCGGCTCCCGGAATCGACGAGCACGGCGTGCTTCGCTTCGAGGGCGAGTGGGTGGCCCTCCCGCCCCTGGAGGCCCGGCTCACCGACACGCTCCTCCAACGTTTCGGGGCGGTCGTCGGTCGGGACACCCTGATCCGGGCCGTCTGGCCCAACGGTTCGCCGGGCCGCAACGCCCTCGACGTCCATGTCCTGCGCCTTCGTCGTCGCATCGCCCCGCTCGACCTGGCCGTTCGCACCGTCCGCTCCCGGGGTTATCTCATCGAGGCGGGGACGGGCGGGGAGGCGCACGGCAACGGAAACGGGCGCAGCCATGGCAACGGACACAAGAACGGCAACGGGAGCGGGTTGGGGCGACAAGTATGGACTTCGTCGGACGCCTCGTAGGGCTTCGGCCCGTAGGGTGAGGTGATGCCTGCCAATCTGAAAAGCCTCCTCCAACCCGCCGACACCCGGATCCTGCTCGTCGTGATGGACGGCCTGGGCGGGTTCGCCGGCCCCGACCGTGGAAGCGAGCTCGAAGAGGCGGCCACGCCGAACCTCGACCGTCTGGCTGCGGCTGGCAGCACCGGCTTGCACGAACCCGTGGGCGCGGGCATCACTCCGGGCTCGGGACCGGCTCACCTGGCCCTGTTCGGCTACGAACCCTACGAGTTCGTGCTCGGCCGCGGGGCGCTGTCGGCGGCCGGCCTCGAAGTCGAGCTGAAGCCCGGCGACGTGGCCGCCCGGGCCAACCTGGCCACCCTCGACGACCAGGGCCGGGTGACCGACCGTCGGGCCGGCCGGCCCTCCACGGCCGAGGGCGAAGAGGCCGTGCGCCTCCTTCGCGAGGGCGTCCACATCGACGGAGTGGAGGTCACCTTCGCCCACGAGGCCCAGCACCGGGTGCTCGTGGTCTTACGCGGTGAGGGCCTTTCCCCTCAGCTCACCGACACCGACCCTCAGGCCACGGGAGTCGCCCCTCTGGTCGCCCGCGCCCGCACCCCCGAGGCCGACCACGCCGCCGAGGTCGTGGCCGATCTCGACCGCCAGAGCCGCCAGGCCCTGGCCGGCCTGCCCAAGACCAACTGTCTGCTCCTGCGGGGCTTCGACTCCCACCAGGAGCTGCCCTCGATGACCGACCGCTACGGCCTGAACCCGGCGGCGGTGGCCGTCTATCCGATGTACCGGGGCCTCGCCCGTCTGGTCGGCATGGACGTGCTCGGTCCCGCCGCCGACCTGAGCGCCCAGATCACCCTCGTCTCCGACACCTGGATCCGCCACGACTACTTCTTCTTCCACCACAAGGGTCCCGATTCGGCCGGCGAGGACGGCGACTTCGACGCCAAGGTTGTCGCCATCGAGACTCTCGACGCGGCCATCCCCGACCTCCTCGCCCTCGATCCCGACGTAGTGGTCGTCACCGGCGATCACGCCACCCCCAGCCAGATGGCCGCCCACTCCTGGCACCCCGTCCCGCTGTTGATGTGGGGTCCCCGGGTGGGTCGCGACGCCGTGCAGAGCTTCGGCGAGACCGCCTGCCTGGGTGGAGCCATGGGCCGCCGTCCGGCCGCCGATCTGATGACCATCATGCTCGCCGCCTCCGGTCGCCTGGCTAAGTACGGCGCCTGACGGCTGTCCCGGGATTGCCTTCGCTAGGCTGACAGGAATAACGTCGGTACCAGAGACCTTGATACGAAGGCACTCAACTTTGGTATTGTCAAACCGTCAGTGACCCCTTCCAGGGTCTGAATATCGGAGGAAGCACCCATGCCCAAGGCCGTCGGCATCGACCTCGGCACCACGAACTCGGTCGTCTCCGTCCTCGAGGGCGGCGAGCCCACCGTCATCCCCAACGCCGAGGGAGGCCGCACCACCCCTTCGGTGGTGGGCTTCTCCAAGACCGGGGAGGTGCTCGTCGGGGAGGTGGCCAAGCGTCAGGCCATAACCAACCCCGACCGCACCATCCGCTCGGTGAAGCGGCACATGGGGACGAGCTGGACCGTCAACATCGATGGCAAGAAGTACAAGTCACAGGAGATCTCCGCCCGCATCCTGCAAAAGCTGAAGCGCGACGCCGAGGCCTACCTGGGCGACACCGTCACCCAGGCCGTGGTCACCGTGCCCGCCTACTTCGACGACGCCCAGCGCCAGGCCACCAAGGAAGCCGGCTCGGTCGCCGGCCTCGAGGTGCTGCGCATCATCAACGAGCCCACGTCGGCGGCTCTGGCCTACGGCCTCGACAAGGAGGGCGCCGACCAGACGATCATCGTGTTCGACCTGGGCGGAGGCACCTTCGACGTGTCCATCCTGGAGATCGGCGAGGGCGTCTTCGAGGTCAAGGCCACCAGCGGCAACACCCACCTGGGCGGCGACGACTGGGACCAGCGGGTCGTCGACTGGTTGGTCAAGTCGTTCAAGTCCGACCACGGCGTCGACCTGGGCAAGGACAAGATGGCTCTCCAGCGCCTCCAGGAAGCGGCCGAGAAGGCCAAGATCGAGCTGTCGGCGGTGCAGGAGACCACGGTCAACCTGCCCTTCGTCACGGCCACCGACAGCGGGCCCCTCCATCTCGACTACAAGCTCACCCGGGCGAAGTTCCAGGAGCTCACCGCCGATCTGGTCGACTCCTGCAAGGGCCCCTTCCAGCAGGCCATCAAGGACGCCGGGCTGAAGCCGTCCGACATCGACCACGTGATCCTGGTCGGTGGATCCACCCGCATGCCTGCCGTGCAGGACCTGGTCCAGTCGCTCACCAAGAAGGAGCCCCACAAGGGCGTCAACCCCGACGAGGTGGTGGCCATCGGTGCCGCCGTGCAGGCCGGCGTGCTCAAGGGCGAGGTCAAGGACATCCTCCTCCTCGACGTCACGCCGCTGTCACTCGGCATCGAGACCCGGGGCGGCATCATGACCAAGCTGATCGAGCGCAACACCACCATTCCCACCAAGCGCACCGAGGTCTTCACCACCGCAGAGGACATGCAGCCGTCGGTGGAGATCCACGTGCTCCAGGGCGAGCGGGAGATGTCGGCCTACAACAAGACCCTGGGCAAGTTCCAGCTCGTCGACCTGCCCCCCACCCAGCGCGGGGTTCCCCAGATCGAGGTCACCTTCGACATCGACGCCAACGGCATCGTGCACGTGTCGGCCAAGGACCGGGCCACGAGCAAGGAACAGTCGATGACCATCAGCGGCCAGTCGGCCCTGGGTCGTGACGAGATCCAGAAGATGATGCGCGAGGCCGAGGCCCACGCCGACGAGGACAAGCGCCGCCTGGTCGAGGCCGAGGCCCGCAACCAGGCCGACACCGTCGTCTACCAGACCGAGAAGCTGCTGCGTGAGCAGTCGGACAAGATCAACCCCGACGAGAAGTCCCAGCTCGACAGCGCCTTGGCCGACGTCAAGGAAGCACTCGGCGGCGACGACGGCGACCGCATCCGGTCGGCCAGCGAGGCCCTCATGCAGATCACGTCCACCATCGCCCAGCGCATGTACCAGGACGCGTCCGCCTCGTCCGACGACGGAGCCGGGGGAGGTGCCGGTGGTCCCGGTGGTGACGACGACGTGGTCGACGCCGAGATCGTCGACGAAGCCTGATGACGGAGGAGGTGCCAGAGGTTCCTCTGGGTGGAATTCTGGGCCGGCGCGCTCGGGAACGGGGCACCGGTTCCGGGGCTCAGGAGTCTCCGCCCGCCGATGCCGACGCTGACGCATCGGCGGGCGCCTCCGAGGCGTCGTCCACCTGGGACGAGCTGCGGGAGGCGGTCGGCGCCGAGGACGTGGTGGTGCGCGACTCGCTCGACTCCGACGAGTCGGTGGAGGGTGGCGAGGATGCCGACCCCGAGCTCATCGCCGAGGCCGAGCGCATCGCCGACGAGGCCCTGGCCGAGGCGCGCGCCGAGGAGGCGGCCGAGATCGACGAGAAGGTCGATGAGGCCGAGCACGCCGTCCTCGACGACCTCGACCACCTGGCCGCCGAGCGCGACGACTACCTCGAGCAGCTCAGGCGGGTCACGGCCGACTTCGACAACTACCGCAAGCGCATGCTCAAGCAGCAGAGCGACCACGTGGCGCGGGCGGCCGAGTCCCTCGTCGAGAAGCTCCTCGGCACCCTCGACACCTTCGATCTGGCCCTGGCCCACGGCGAGGGTTTCGACCAGGTCCACGCCACCCTGCTGGGAGTGCTCGAGAAGGAGGGCCTGCAGCGCATCCACCCCGAGGGCGAGGCGTTCGATCCCAACGAGGCCGACGCTGTGGCCCACGAGGACGCCGACGACGGGCCTCTCGTGTCGGAGGTGCTCCGGAGTGGATACCGCTGGAAGGGGCGTGTCCTGCGGCCGGCCATGGTGAAGGTACGCGGGTGAGTTGCGGTGGCCCAGGCCCAGCGTGAGTGGTACGAGAAGGACTACTACAAGGTTCTCGGAGTCTCTGAGAAGGCGTCCGAGGACGAGTTGCGCCGCGCCTACCGCAAGCTGGCCAAGGCCCACCATCCCGATGCCCACCCCGGCAGCGAGGAGCGCTTCAAGGAGATCTCGGCGGCCTACGACGTGGTGGGCGATGTCGACAAGCGCAAGGAGTACGACGAGATCCGCCGCCTCGGCCCGGTGGCCAACCCCTTCGCCGGCGCCGGTGCCGCGGGCCGTCCGGGTGGGGCCGGAGGGCGCGGCGGTGGAGGGAACTTCGGGTTCTCCACCGACGACCTCGGCGGTGTGTTCGGCGACCTGTTCGGTCGTATCCGCGGTGGGGGACAGGCGAGCTCCAATGCCGCCGGGCCCCGCCGGGGCGACAACCTGGAGGCCGAGCTGCACCTGTCGTTCCTCGACGCCGCCCACGGGGTCACCACCGGGCTGAACATCACGTCCGAGGCCACCTGCTCCACCTGTCACGGCAGCGGGGCGGCTCCCGGAACCAGCGCCACCGTGTGCTCCCGGTGCTCCGGACGAGGCGTGCTCGACGACAACCAGGGTTTCTTCTCGTTCAGCCGGCCGTGCCCCCAGTGCGGGGGCCGGGGCATGGTCGTCGAGACGCCCTGCCCCACGTGTCGAGGCGCGGGCACCGAGATGCGGCCCCGCCAGGTCAAGGTCCGCATTCCTGCCGGCGTGGCCAACGACCAGCGCATCCGGTTGAAGGGCAAAGGCGGGCCGGGCGCCCAGGGCGGGCCGCCCGGCGACCTCTACGTCATCGTCAAGGTGGCGCCCCACCAGCTGTTCGGCCGCCGCGGCCGCGACCTGACCTTGAACGTGCCCGTCACCTTTGCCGAGGCCGCCCTCGGCGCCGAGATCAAGGTGCCCACCCTCGACGACCCCGTCACCGTGAAGATCCCGCCCGGTACCAAATCGGGGAAGACCTTCCGGGTGCGTAACCGGGGCGTCCCGTCGGGCTCCGCCACGGCCGGATCGTCGAGCCCCGGCGACCTCCTGGTCACCGTCGAGGTGGAGGTGCCGTCGAAGCTCTCCGCGACCCAACGGGAGGCCGTCGAGGCGCTGGCGGCGGCCTCGACCGAGTCGCCCCGTTCCCACCTGGGGGTCTGACGGTGGGCAACTTCGACCGTGGCGTCTACGTGATCTCGGTGGCCGCCGAGCTGGCCGGCGTCCATCCGCAGACGCTGCGCATCTACGAACGCCGGGGCCTGCTCGACCCCGCCCGCACGGGAGGCGGCAGCCGTCGTTACAGCGAACGCGACATCGCCCGCCTTCGCCGCATCCACGAGCTCACCGAGGCCGGCCTCAACCTGGCCGGGGTCAAGGCGGTGATGGAGCTGGAGGCCGAGGTGGCCCGGTTGCGCAAACAACTCAACCAGGTGGTGGCCGATGCGAGGGAGGCCATCGACCGCACCCACCGCCAGTACCGGCGCGACCTGGTCCCGGTCGAGCAGTCCCCCGTTCCCTACCGCGGCCGCCGCTGACCCGTCTGGTCGGGTTTCGGGGCGTCCCAGGACACGGTGAAGCCCGACCGGTTCGAGTGGGGTGGCGGTATCGTGGCGGGTGGTCAGAGCTGGGGCGATGCGGGTAGCGGTGATCGCCGTTCTTTTGGCCACGCTGATCGGTGCGTGCGGCAATGACCGGTCGGCCGTTCGGTCGGCCCCTCTCTCGCTTGGCTCTACCACCACATCGTCCGCGGTGCCGGTGACCTCCGATCCGTCGTCGACCCAGCCCTCGTCTGCTCCGGCGACGCCGGGACCGACGACCGCACCCACGGCGGTGCCGGCCGCGGGTGGGTCGACGGCATCGGCAGACGCGACGCCACAGCAGCCCGCGGCGGCGTCGTCCCGGGTGATCGACGAGGTCGGCGACACGGGAGGGGCGTCGAAGGTGATCACCGTCGTGTCGTCGTCGTGGTCGTCGTCGACCGCCAGTCTGACCCTCTGGGAGCGGCGGGGGGACGGGTCGTGGGCCCAGGCCGGCGGACCGTGGGACGCCGGTGTCGGTGGCGCCGGATGGGCGTACGAGCCGGGCGAGGCGACGCGACGCTCCCCGGTGGGTTCGTTCGGGTTCGGTACCGGGTTCGGCTTGGAGGCCAACCCCGGTTACGCCGGGGGATGGTTCGGCATCGGCGCCACCGACTACTGGGTGGAGGACCCGGCCAGTCCGGACTACAACACCCATCAGCAGGGTCCGGTCGACCCCGCCCAGGCACCGTGGGGGCACTTCGAGCACCTGGTCGACTACGCCGTGGCCTACCGCTACGTGGCCCTGATCGACTTCAACGTCCCTCCTCGCGGCGGGATCGGCTCAGGGATCTTCCTGCACGAGTCGACGGGCGGCTCTACCGCCGGATGCGTGAGCCTGCCCGAGGACGAGTTGCTCACGACGCTGAGGTGGATCGCCCCCGGGTCGACGCGCATCGTGATGGGACCCGAATCGGAGCTTCCGAGGCTGTAGGGCCTGTCAGCCGCCGGTGGCGGAAAAATGTTGGTAGTCGGGCGACGACCAGGTGCCGCCCCACGCCCACCCGGCGGCGGCGAAGGCCGCCGTGAGCGGTCCTGCGGGCTCGGCCATTCCCGGCCGGGAGCTCGAACGGTCGACGTAGGCGGCGCCGGCGGGCGGAAGCACGTCGGCCCCCTGGACGTAGGGGTTTTCCACCGGGTTCACGTCGATCGCCTGGCCGTAGGCATGAGCCGACCACTGGGGTGGGCCGGGGGCCACCGCCGCCCGGCAGTTGAACCCCGAGGTGTTGTCGGCGGCCATCGACGCATTGTCGTCCCCGCCGAAGGCGTCGATCGGCTCGATGCGCCGTATCGGAAAGTGCTCGTCGTAGAGCCGGCGGAACACCGAGATCGCCGCGTCGGCCACCGAGGCGTTCACCACGACGGCACCCTCGTGCGGCCGGTCGTCGAACCCCCAGTACCCGAGCTTCACCACCCGCAACTGGTCCGGCGCCAAGGGGCATCCGTTGTGCCACGACCGGCCCAGATCGGCGGCCGCCACCTCGCTCACGGTGGCGGCGAAGGCGGACGCCGCCGTACCCGTCGTGGCGCTGACCGTCGGCATCGTCGTAGCGGTGACCTCCGGCGTCGTCGTAGGTACCGCCGGGGCGGTGGTGGTGCTCGTCGATGCGATCGAGGAGGGCGCAGCCCGCAGCGGGGTCGTGGGCGACGTCGAGCAGGCGGCGAGGGCGAGGGCCGACAAGGTCAGTCGCGCCCGGGGGCATCGTCGGGCGGACACGTCGAGCCATCGTAACTTTGCCACCCACCCCGGTACAGTCGGCTCATGCGGCAACGGCGCCAAGGGCAGGTGGCGGTGCTGGCCGTGGTGGCAACGCTTCTCGCCGCGTCTGGGACGGCGGTCGCCGTGACCCGGGCCCGTGGCGGCGATGGCCTGGCCGTCCGGTCCCTGGCTCCTCAGTCGCGGCCGCTTCCACGCTCGACACCGGAACCCCCGCCTCAGCCCCAACTCCAGCCGTCACCGGAGCCGTCGTCCCCGCCGCAGCTCCAGCCTGTTACGGCAGCGCCCGAATCGGTGGCGCCGTCGCCAGCCCTCGGGCCGGCCGTGATCGACGTCGCCGTCGCCACCCTTTGGCTCGAACCCGCTTCAACCCGGTCGATCGACGAACCGTCCCTCACCAATCCCGTCGACGTCGGCG
>JBBSHU010000112.1:0-9006 GCA_038232455.1 Acidimicrobiales bacterium | reverse complement strand
CGTGCCCGACGACCAGGTGAAGGGCATCGACGTCCTGCGGGCCATCCGCAGCTTCGACCCCTGCATGCCCTGCACCACCCACATGGACACGGGCAAGGGCGTCATCGTGCGGGAGGTCAACTCCTGCGGCTGCACATTGGAATAGAAGGGGGGCAGGTCCCCCCTCTAGCTCCCCCCCAGACACTCGCCGCCTCCGACGGAGGCGGCGACGGGGGCCAGCCGGAGCGGCCCCCTGTGGCGGCGTCTACGGCCGGCGAGAACCCGGTCCTTCCTCCGGGGCCCTTTGCGGCGTTCGCAGCGGAGGAAGCTCGCACGGCACCCCCCGGCCCGGCGCGCCAGACGGCGCGGGTTCTCGTGGGCGGAATCGGTCTGCCGTGGCTGCGAGATCTCGATTTCGGCACGCAGTTCATCCGCCGGGTCGAAGGTCTCGACTGGCCTGACGACGTGGTTGTCGAAGACCTTTCCTACGCCGCCCACCGGGTGCTGCACCGGTTGAAGGAGCTGAAGCCCGACAAGGTCGTGCTGGTCGGGGCCATGCCGCGCGACGTCGATCCTCCCGGCACCATCCGTCGCTACATCCTCGACCTGACACCGCCCGACGATAAGGAGGTGGCCGACCGCCTGAGCGAGGCGATCGGGGGCATCATCGACCTCGACCACACGCTGGCGGTGGTGAGGTACTGGAAGGGCTTTCCCGCCGGTACGGTTGTCATAGAGGTGGAGCCGAACGACCGGGCCTTCGGACTCGGGTTCTCTTCCGAGATAGAGGGCAAGGTCGACGAGGTGCTCGCAATGGTACGAGCCGAGGCCGGCATGGCCGGCCCTGTGGGCACGGCCGCTGAGGAGACGAGCTGATGAGTGATATCGAGCACAAGCCCTATGCGGAGGTGATGGAGCGGGTGGGCGAGTTGGCTGACTCCCTGCTCAACAACCCTGATCCCAAGGTCGCAGCCCGGGCCGAAGAGATGCTCGACTGGATCGACACCTTCCATCGCGAGGGCCTGGCCCGCCTCGTCGGCCTCATCATCAGCTGGCGGGGCGAGCTCTTCTTGGAGACGGTCTCGAACGACGAGATCGCCGGGGTGTTCCTGGCCACCTACGACCTGACCGCCGATGTGCTCGACTCGGCCAGCATCCAAGGGAGTGGACGATGAGTGAGGTGGAAGAGGTTTCGTACCCGCAGGTGATGATGTTGGTCGGCGAGATGGCCGAGGATCTGTTGAGCCACCCCGACCGCGAAGTCCGTGACCAGACCGAGGAGATGCTCGACTGGATCGACGCTTTCCACCGGGAGGGCCTCGGCCGTCTGGTCGAGCTCATCCGTGGTTGGCGGGGCGAGATCTTCCTCGATTCCGTGGCCCGTGACGACATTGCCGGCACCTTCCTCGCCACCTACGACCTGGGTGTGAGCCCGGGCACCGACACCTCGGCCGAAGACGCCGTGGCCGAGGCCCTGGAGGAGATTCGACCCTTCGTCGAGTCCCACGGGGGCACCATCGCAGTCGACAGCGTGGTCGACGGCGTGGTCAAGGTCCAGATGCTCGGCTCCTGCGACGGATGCCCGAGCTCCACCGCCACCCTCACCGGTGGGGTCGAGCGGTCCCTGCGCGAGCACTGGCCCAACTTCCGCCGGCTCGAGGTGGTCGACCCGAACGCCGCCCCCGAGGCGCCGCCGCCCCAGGCCGCCGCCGAGCCCGTGCAGCTGCTGCAGATCGGGCGCAAGAAGACGTGAAGCTGACGGCCGAGGAGCTGTCGTACCGCGCCCGCGCCCTGGCCCAGGCCCATCCCCTGACCGCCCTGGCCAAGCGCTATCTCGACCGCGCCGTCGCCCAGCAGCGCCTGTGCCAGCCTATCCCCGAGATCGGCATCTGGGCCGGCGCCTCGCTGCTCAACGGCTACTGCCTGCGGTGCGTGGAGGAAAACGACGCCGACGTCGTCCTGGCGGCAGCTCCTGACGACACCGCCTTCCCCGACCTCGACCAGCTCGATGAGCTGGCCACCCAGGTCGCCGCCGAGCTCCGCTCCGACACCGGCAACCGACATATCCTCGGCGACGACGGCGTCTTAGACGCCCTCGACCGCATCATCAACTCCGAGGTCAACAACCGTCTCGGTCACTGGCGGGACACGATCGACGACAATGCCTGGGCGGAGATGGAGGAGTACATCACCTGGTGGGTCGTCAAGGGCTATGCCTTACGGGTGGCCGAGACGATGACCGGGGCGTTGGTATGACGATGCTGTCCGGAGCGGCGTCATGAAGGTGCTGATCGCCGGGGTAGGGAACTCGCTGCGCGCCGACGACGGGTTCGGTGTCGAGGTCGCTCACCGGCTGGAGAAGATGGAACTGCCGGCCGACGTGTCGGTGGTCGAGACCGGAATCGGGGGAATCGCTTTGGTGCAGGAGCTTCAGGCGGGCTACGACGCCTTGGTAGTCGTCGACTGCGTGGATCTCGGCCGACCGCCCGGACAGGTGATGCTCATCGAACCTGAGGTGATCGACGTCGATGCCCTCACCTGGACCGAGCGCCACGACATCCTCGCCGACATGCACCTGGCCACCCCCGAGCGGGCCATGATGCTGGCCCGGGCCCTCGGGGTCCTGCCGTCGAAACTGCTCATGGTGGGTTGCCAGCCCGTCGATCCCGAAGCCATCGGCCAGGGCCTGTCCCCTCCGGTGATCGCAGCCGTCGGTGTGGCTATCGACGAGATCCTCCGTCATGTCGACGACCTGATCGCGGCCGACGCCGGGTCGCCGGCCGCCCCGACAGCATCGATCGCAGAGCCGGGGCCGGCCGGCGTCATCGCCGCCTCGCCCCCGCCGCCGGAGTTGGCGGAGTACGCCGGTCCCGGGGCTGCCTCTCTCGCTTCGGCGGTGCCGGCCGGACCCCCGACGGTTCTCGGTTCGGGCGGCTGAGATGTCCGAACAGTCCCTCCGCGGTTCCACTCCCGCGCCCGACCGCAAGGCCGTCATCGCCGACCTCGAGAAGCAATTGCGCCTGGTTCCCCGTACCAGCCGACCGCACGAGTTCGCCGTGCTTTCCTACCGGCTCGGCCTGGCCCACGCCGAGTCGCCGTTCGGTAGTCCCCAGGACGGCCTGCGCAAGGCGCTGGCCAACTTCGACGAAGCGGCGGCCATCTTCGACCCGAGGTACGAGCCGGTCGAGCACGCCCGGGTGCTCAATGCCGCCGGTGCCGCCCATCGCGGGCTGGGCAACCGCACCAAGGCAGCCGAGCTGTTCGTCCAGGCCTCGGATCTGTTCGACAACAGCGATCGCGACGCCGAGCGGGCCGCGGCCCAGAACAACCTCGGCCTGGTTCGTACCGAGTTGGGCGATCTCGAGTCTGCTGTCACGGCCTTCGACGCCGCCGCCGAGTTGTTCGACACGTCGACGCCGGAAGGCCGTAGGGGACGGGTGGCGACGCTTCACAACCGGGGCCAGGCCCACGCCGCCCAGGGCACGGAGGCGGGGCTGGAGGCAGCCCTCGCCGACTACGAGGAGGCGCGCGCCGATCTCGACCCCGACGACGCGCCGTACCACTACGGCCTGGTACATCACAGTATCGGGACCACCTGTAGTGCCCTCGCCACCCTCAACCCCGAGCAGCGGCGTGACTTCCTGCTCGAGGCGGTACGCGCCTTCACCGAGTCGTTGGAGATCTTCAGTCGAACGGCCTTCCCGTATCAACACGCGCTGGCCATGCACAACCTCGGGCTCGCCTACGCGGCCCTGGGAGGCCTCACCAATTTGCGTCGGGCACTCGCCTCGTTCGAAGAAGCGGTGGCCATCCTCGATCCGCGCCTCCACGCCGACGGCTGGCGTCAGGCCTATGCCAGCCTCGAGCGCACCGAGAAGCAGCTCAACGAGCTGCAGCCGGGTATGAGCAGGACCGACCACTTCGTCAACCTGGCCGCCGACCTGAACCGCGACGATCGGGCCGCCCTGGTGAAAGACCGCCTGACTCGGTACTTTGCCCTGCCCGAAAAGGGTCGGTCGCAGTTGATCGAGTTCGCCGTCGCCTCCGCCAAGCTCGGCGAGCTGCGGGGCCGGGTGGTGGACGAGACGATCCTCACCACGATCATGGAGATGCCCCGTGACGTCCAGGAGGTCACCCTCGACGCTGTCTGGGAAGCGCATCGCGTCCTCGACGTCGATGAGCGGGAGACGGCCGATCGCGAGCTCGACCAGGCCATCGGCGACGCCCTCGGTGGACCCCAGCGGATCTTCGTCCGTGACCACCTCCTCGGCCTGGGTTGGGAGCGTCCATGAGATGATGCGTCCATGAGCAACGACGCTGAGCCGACCATGGCTCCCGACCAGACGGCGCGTGCCTTCGTTGACGCGGTGGTCTGGGGTGAGCACAACCGGGTCTGGGAGCTTCTCGGCCTCGAGGGGCGCACCACGGTGTTGAAGGTGGCGTCGAAACGGGGCATGGACGAGATCCTGGTCGCCCGGCTGCGGGACGGCACCGCTTCGGGCCCCGAGCGCGAGGAGTTCCTCGCCGACCTGGTCAATGGCCTGCGTGCCGACCTGGCCGGCAACGACCTCGACGCCCTCGAGTACGAGCTCGATACTGCTCCGGCCGAGCCGGGCCGCTCCCGGGTCGTGATTCAGGCGCCCCTGCACCCGATCCTGGGCGGTTACCTGCCCGCGGCTTCGGTGGAGCTCTCCAACGACGACGGGCAGTGGAAGGTCGAGCGCCTCGTCCCCCTGACCTCCGGATGAGCGACCTCACCGGCGACGAAGGGAGCGTGCCCCTGAGCGGGGTTCCGGGACCGCCGCCACCTCCGGCTTCGCCGTTCCCCGCGGGCGTCCCTGCGTCGAGCGGGATGGCACCCGAGACGGTCGAGCGCTTCGGTCGCCAGATGCGCCACTTCCCGGTGGCGGTGTCGAGCGAGGCCATGGCCCTGGCGTGGGCCAATCGCGAGGACGGCCCGCCCGGAGCGATCGTCATGGTCGACCACGAGATCGGGCCGCGCGGGTATCACGGCACCATCTGGCCCACTCCACCCGCCGACTCGCTCGCCTGTTCGGTGATCATGCGGCCGGCCCTGGCCGTCGAGGAGGCCGACGCCAGCTGGCTCGCCGTGGGCCTCGTCGCCATCGGAGCGGCAGAGGCCGCCAGCGGCCACAGTCTGAGCTTGTGGTGGCCGGCCGACGTGATCGAGGGACCCGAGCGCGACGTGATGGCGTCGGTGAAAGCCGAGATCCAGCTCGGTCCGGGCAAGGTCAAGAGCGTGGTGGCCACCATGCGGTTCGACTTGGTCAAGCTGGGGTTGGGCCGGGAGCGTCGAGACGAGCTGCTGGAACAGGTCGTCTTGGCCGTCGATCAGGTGTCCGAGCTCGTGGGCGACGGTGCGGCCGCTGTCGCCGCCGCCTACGAAGCCCGGTGCTCCGCCGTGGGGCAGAGGTTCAAGGTGAAGCTGCGCCCGAAGGGCGAGACACGGGGCACCGTCCGCAGCATCGACCGCTCGGCCCGCCTCGAGATCGCATCGCCCACGGGCATGATCGAGCGCGTCGGCATCGACCAGATGTCGGAGATGACGGTCGTATAGCCGGCACGGCCCAGCGGGGAGAACCCCGCGGGCCTGGGATCATCCGGTCGGCGCCGCTACTACCTGTTGAGGGTGCGGCCCGAGTGAATGGGCAGCTTGCCCCGAGGGCCACCGGTGAGGCTCACGTCCTGCTGGGCAATCTGGTTCAACGCGCTCTCGAGCTCGGACGAGAAAGGACCGGGCATCGGCGAGTAGGCCTCGTGCACCTCCTCGGGGTACATGAAGCAGATCTCGTCGTCGTGGCTCCAAGGCCGGTAGTCGCGCACTCCGTTGGTGGCCATTCTCGTGCATCCTCCAGTCGTTGCCTATGTGCTCAGCTCACCTACAGGATAGCCGCAAGCGAGGATCGAAGCGCAGCGGAGACCGCAGCGACCCGGGGGCAGAGCGAGGATCGAAGCGCAGCGGAGGCTGAATCGGCCTGGGTTTGATGGAGGCTCGTTCGCTTGGCTTTCCGCGGCCGGGTTGACTGTCGCCCGCCAGCGTGATGGGACCACCCCTGCGCCAGTGACATGGGACCGGCTCGGGGTTCGTCAGCGTCGGCGACGGGATGATCGCGGCATCGACGGTGGTTGGTCAAGGGATTCCTTGTCGACGGGGCCGATAGTGGGCTTCTGGCGGTGCCGATAGGACTCGCCATCGAGCACGACTTCGTGCGCGGCGGACTGCAGACGATCGATGGCGGACTGGGCCAGGAGGGGGTCGGCCATGAGTCCCAGCCACTCGATCGGCTCCCTGTTCGACGTCACGCAGGTAGCCGCGGCTCGGTGGCGCTCCACAATGAGCTCGTAGACATCGGCGGTGTCGACGGCGTCGAGGGCCTGGAGGGCGAAGTCGTCGATGATCAACAGGTCGACACGCAGGAGCTTTCGCATCTCCGCTTCATGGCTGTTGTCGAGGCGGGATGCCCGCAGCCGCTTGAGCAGGCGATCGCAGCGCTCGAAGTGCACGCTGTAGCGCCGGCGCACGGCGGCATGGCCGAGGGCGGTGGCCAGAAAGGTCTTCCCCACCCCGACGGGGCCCATGATGACGGCATTGTGGCCGGAGTCGACGAAGCGCAACGAGCACAGCTCGGCCCAGGTCTGGTGGTCGTAGGTGACTTTGGCGCTGTCGTCCCAGCGCTCCAGGATCATGGTCGGATCCAGCCCGGCGGTCCGGGCCCGCAGCCCGGCCGACGCCGCCTCCCGCCGGGTGACCTCGTCGGCGAGCACGAGCTCCAGGAACTCGCCGTGGCCCATCGACGAGCTGCGGGCCAGGGCCAGGCGCTCGGGCAGCGTGTCGAGACAGCGGCCCAGCTTCACCTGGCGCAACAAGCCCCGCAGCTCGGTGCTGATCGTCGGCGGGGCGCTCATCGGGCGTCGGTGGCCGCATCGGCGCCCAGATCAGCCGCTGTGCGGCCTGTTGAGCCCTCCGGCGCAGGCCCGTCGATACCAGGGTGCGGGCGAATCGGCGTCGAGGTGGCGAAGTGGCCGGGGTCGCGGGCGAAGCGTCCCGCCACGACGGTGCCTGTCGCAGCGGGGGCCGTCGCCTCGGCCTCGGTGGCGCGCTCGAGCATGCGGCCGATGAGCCCGACGCTGACGGCCTCGGCCTCCAGGGCTCGGGCGCAGGCGGCATCGACACGCTCGGCCCCCCACTTCTTCATCAGGCCCAACAGCGCGTAGACCTGGCGCATGCGGGTCCAGGGCAGCGGCGTCTCCAGCAGCGCGGCGGCGTAGGCGCCCACGGCAGTCCCGTGGCCGGCGGCCATGCGCTTGAGGTGGTCGATGTCGCGCAGGGCATAGGTGGTCTTCTCGGCAGGGAGATCGGCGGGGTCGGTGCGCCGTCCTCCTACATGGGTCCTGGCGTGCACCTTCACCAGCTGGCCCCGGAAATAGACACGCACCAGGATCCGGTCGGCGCGCACGTCGACGTGGTGGCCGATGAGGTTGCCGGGCACCGAGTAGATCGCCTTGTCCACTTCGATGTGGTGGTCGCGGGCCACCTTTGGCCGGGGTAGGTGGGCAGGTCATAGGCCTGCGTGGGTGCGGGCAGCAGCAGGTGAGCTTCCTCCAGAGCGAACCTCGGCGGGGCGGGCCTGGATGGTGCCGTGGATGCGCCCCCCGGCGATGGTCGTGCACCATTCGGTGGCCCGGCGCTGAGCGTCGGCCAGGTCGATGAAGGTCTCGCCGGCGAAGAACGACGACTGCACATAGGCGACGTTGCGCTCGACGCGCGGTTTGTCCGTCGGGGTTCGCACCCTCGCCGCGTCGATGGCGAAGCCCCGGGACTGGGCGTATTCGACGAAGGCCTGGTTGAACCGGGGTTCGGTGGGGTTGGCCCGTTCCACGACGGCCTTCAAGTTGTCGGGGATGACCGTGGCGAACACCCCGTCGAAGAACGCCCACGCCGCCTCGAAGCCATCGATCACCGCTGCGGTGGTCTGGGTGAAGCTCAGCCACACGAAGCAGTGTCGGGAGACGCAGGCGGTGAAGACCAGGGCCTGGCACACCCGGCGCCGACCGGTGACCGAGTCGAACACGAGCCCGAGGCGGCCGAAATCGACCTGGCACTCGTCGCCGGGGCGGCCGTCGGCCACCCGAACCGTCGTTGGGGCCCGGCGGCCGGCGTCGCAGACCTCGGATGCGTAGCGCTGCACGGTGCGGCGGGGAACGACGACGCCGCGCCGGGCCAACAGGCGCTGCACCTTCACCGCGGTGACCCCGGCGTCGAGCCATGCCTTGACCTGGTCGTGGTTGGCCACCAACAGCCGCCACCCTTCGCCGTGGCCGTCGCTGCGGTGGGGCCGCACCATCTCGACGACCGAGCCGATGAACTCGTCACTGAGCTGGGCCTCGCCGCCGTCACGGACCAGGCCGAGCTCTTCCGCTGCGGCCACGTAGCGGCGCACCGTCTTGCGGTCCAGCTGTGCCATCCGCTCCAGGCGCCAACCCCAATACAAGTGCCGCGAATGCCTCCGGGTGAAGCCCACAGAAGCGTTCGCGTCCGACAACCGCTCTCGGTGCCTGGACTGCGGAGGTCAGGCGCGGGGCGCCGACCTCGAGGGGAGGCGTGCGGTTCGTCGTGTCCGGCGGTGCGCCCGGCTTGGGTAGGCGTCGCTAAGGGGCTGCTCGGGAAACGTCCTTACTGGTTCAGGACAATTCATATCCAGACCGGTAAGGACCCGTTGTTCGATAGCACGCACCCGTTGGGTGACGAGCGTCAGTCAGTGCGCCTGCATCGTCTTGGTCGTCGTAATGGAGGTGGCGGACATGGCCGCCATGGCGAGGACAGGAGTGCCGCGGGGTCGTTGAGGGCCTCCCCCCGGGTCGAGCTAGCCCCCGATCCGCCTCGTCGTGAACTGCGGCAGGGCGTGGGGGGTCCGCAGCAGCTTGCCATGCTCGACCAGCGGTGCGGTCCTGTCGCTCCCATTCGAGTCCGCCCTCGAGGGCTCTCGTCATCCAGTGCTCCAAGCG
>JBBSHU010000111.1:0-9035 GCA_038232455.1 Acidimicrobiales bacterium | reverse complement strand
ACTGGGGTCGGTCCTCGACCTGATCGGCAACACCCCGCTCGTCGAGGTCAGCCAGCTCAGCCCCGTTCCGGGTGTGCGCATCCTGGTCAAGCTCGAGGGCCAGAACCCCGGGGGCTCGGTCAAGGACCGCATCGCCCTGGCGATGATCACCGACGCCGAGTCGGCCGGGCGCCTGCAACCGGGCCAGACCATCCTGGAGCCCTCGTCGGGGAACACGGGGATCGGGCTGGCCCTGGTGTGCCGGCTCAAGGGGTACCGCCTGCGGATCGTGCTGCCCGAGAACGTGTCCATCGAGCGTCGGCAGCTCCTCGAGATCTTCGGGGCGGAAATCGTGCTGTCGCCGGGCGAGGAGGGTTCCAACGGTGCCGTACGCCTGGCCCAATGTTTGGCCGGCGAAGACGATGAGGTGGCCTTCCTCTACCAGTACGGCAACCCGGCCAACCCCGGCGCCCACTACCGGGGGACGGGGCCCGAGATCTGGCGGGACTGCCCCGAGGTCACCCACTTCGTTTCCGGGCTGGGCACCAGCGGCACCCTCATGGGCGTGGGGCGCTACCTGAAGGAGCGCAACCCGGCGGTGCAGGTGTGGGCGGTCGAGCCCCCGGCGGGCGAGCTCGTGTCGGGCCTGCGCAACCTCGACGACGGCTTCGTCCCCGAGGTGTTCGACCCCGACCTGCTCGATCGAAAGATCATCGTCCGTCCCCGGGAGTCGATCGAGTGGACGCGACGGCTCACCGCCGAGGCGGCGATCTTCGCGGGGATCTCGTCGGGGGCGGCCCTGGCCGGCGCGGCCAAGGCGGCCCGGGAGCTCGACGAGGGCGTGATCGTCACCGTGCTGGCCGACGGAGGGTGGAAGTACCTGTCCACCGGCGCCTGGACCGACCCGCTCGACGAGGTCGTCGAGCGGGCGTCGAGGATCGTGTATTTCTGATGGACGACCGGCCCATCGGGATGTTCGACAGCGGGTTCGGCGGGCTCACTGTCGCCCGGGCCATGATCGACCTCCTCCCGGACGAGGACCTCGTCTACTTCGGCGACACCGGTCGATACCCCTATGGCCCCCGGCCTCTGGCCGAGGTACGGGACTTCGCCGGCCAGATCACGTCGGTGCTGACCGCCACGCACGACGTGAAGATGGTGGTGGTGGCGTGCAACACGGCATCGGCGGCCGCCTTGGTCGACCTCCGCTTCGACTTCGACGTCCCCGTGGTGGGTGTGGTCGACCCCGGGGTGCGAGCGGCGGTTTCGGCCACCCGGAGCGGGCGCCTGGGGGTCATCGGCACGGTGGGCACCATCGCTTCGGGGGCCTACCAGCGGGCGGTGGCGACCACCCGGGCCACGGTCACGCTCACCTGCGCGTCATGCCCGGGGTTCGTGGAGCTGGTCGAGCGGGGCGAGATCGGCACCGACCAGGCCTACGTGCTGGCCGAACGCATGCTGGCCCCCCTCGGGGCGGCGGCGGTCGACACCCTCCTGCTCGGCTGCACGCACTATCCCTTCCTGGCCCGCACCATCAGCGACGTCATGGGCCGCGACGTGGTGCTGGTCTCGTCGGCCGACGAGACCGCCTTCGAGGTGCGATCGATCCTCGACGAGACCGGTCTGGGCCGACGCTCCGGGGCGGGCGGCGGCAAGGGCCGACATCGCTTCGTGTCGTCGGGCGACGTGGCCTGGTTCCGGGATCTCGGCAGTCGGCTGTTGGGCCCCGAGCTCGACGGGGTGGAGGGCTGGGAGTGGTGAGCGAGAACCCACTCGGGCTGACCGTCCTGGGTTGCTCCGGCACTTACGCGGCCCCCGGCGGTGCGTGCAGTGGCTACCTGGTCGACGACGGTGAGACCCACGTGTGGATCGATGCCGGGCCCGGCACGCTTGCCAACCTCCAGCGCCACGTCGGGTTCGACGCCATCGACGCCGTCGTGCTCACCCACGAGCATCCCGACCACTGGAGCGATCTGGAGGGGTTCGTCAACGTGCTCCGCTACATCGCCCCACGGGAGGGTGTGGCCGTGTACGCCCCCGCCGGCCTTCGCGATCACACGTATGCCGAGACGGAACCACACCTGTCGTGGCACACCGTCGCCGACGGGGCGCGGGTGGCCGTCGGCACGCTCGATCTGTCCTTCTCGCGCACCGACCACGGGCCCGAGACCCTGGCCGTCCGGGTCGATTGTCGGGGTCGTTCCCTCGGCTACTCGGCCGACACCGGACCGGCCTGGTCGCTCGAGGCCCTCGGCCCCGGGCTCGACCTGGCGTTGTGCGAGGCCACAGTCCCCAAGGAGATGGAGGGAACCATGCAGCACCTCTCGGCCGGTCAGGCCGCCACATCGGCGAAAGCAGCCGGAGCGGGCCGGCTCGTGCTCACCCACCTGTGGCCCACCCTCGACCGGGACCAGGCTCAGCGTGAGGCGGTCGAGGCGTTCGGAGGCCCGGTCGAGGTGGCCGTCGTGGGCGGGAGGTACGAGGTATGAGGGCCGATGGCCGCCAGCCCGACGATCTTCGTCCCGTGTCGTTCCAACGCGACTTCACCGAGTTCGCCCCCGGATCGGTGCTCGTGTCGATGGGCCGCACCCGCGTGCTGTGCACGGCATCGGTCGAGGAGCGCGTACCTCCTTGGATGCGGGGCAAGGGATCGGGTTGGCTCACGGCCGAGTACTCGATGCTGCCCGGGTCCACGTCGGAGCGGTCGAACCGCGAGGTCAACAAGGGAAAGCCGTCGGGGCGGACGCAGGAGATCCAGCGTCTCATCGGCCGTTCGCTGCGATCGGTCACCGACCTGGTCATGACCGGGGAGCGCCAGATCGTCCTCGACTGCGACGTCCTCCAGGCCGACGGGGGGACCCGCACGGCCTCCATCTCCGGCGCCTACGTGGCTGCCCACGACGCGTTCAGCCGGCTGGTGGCGGCGGGCAAGATCAAGGCCCATCCCATGTCGACGGCGTGCGCGGCGGTCTCGGTGGGATTGGTCGACGGCATCGGCCTCCTCGACCTCGACTACTCCGAGGACGTGCGCGCCGGGGTCGACATGAACGTGGTGATGACCTCGACCGGGCGCTTTGTGGAGGTCCAGGGCACGGCCGAGGGCCTGGCCTTCAGCCGGGGCGAGCTCGACGAAATGCTGGGCCTGGCCGAGCACGGGATCGCCGCCGTTCTCGAGGCCCAGGCCGAGGTGCTGGCCACCCCGCCATCAGCGCGCCCGTGAGGGTGGTGTTGGCCACGGCCAACCCCCACAAGGCGGCGGAGATCAGACCGCTGCTGACCGGTTTCGAGGTGGCGCCCAGGCCGCCGGCGCTGGCCGACGTGGACGAGACCGCCGACACCCTCGAGGGCAACGCCCGCCTGAAGGCCGAGGCAGTGGCCGCCTTCAGCGGCGAGCTGGCGGTGGCCGACGACACCGGCCTGGAGGTCGACGCCCTGGATGGGCGCCCAGGGGTGTGGTCGGCGCGCTATGCCGGCGAGGACGCCACCTATGCCGACAACGTGGCCAAGCTCCTCACCGAGCTCGACGGGATCTCCCTCGCCGACCGCGGGGCCCGGTTCCGCACCGTGGTCGTGGCCCGCGCTCCCGATGGACGAGAGATCGTGGCCGAGGGAACCGTCGACGGCCACATCGCCCTCGTCGCCCGGGGCGACCACGGGTTCGGCTACGACTCGGTGTTCGTCCCCGACGACGGCGATGGCCGCACCTTCGCTGAGATGACCACCGCCGAAAAGAGCGCCATCTCCCACCGCGGCCGCGCCTTCCGCACCCTCGCCGGCTTACTGCGCCGTTCCGCGTCCGAGATCTGACCCTGATATTTCAGCGGGTAGATGTCGCCCGCGAAACGGCGATGTCACACGCCGGTGGTTGTATCTGGTGGGTGCAGCCAGCGCTTGCAGTCCTTGCTCGAAGCCAGATGGCACTGTTCACACACGCGCAGGCGTTGAGCGCCGGGTACTCCCTCCGCCAGGTCCAGCACCGCCGCGAGACTGGCCGCTGGGAGCAGATGCATTATACCGGTGTCTACCGAGTGGCCGGTTCGCCCGCCTCGTGGGAGCAGCGGCTCTTGGCCGGGTGCCTGGCTGCCGGCACCGGTGCCGTCGCATCGCTCGGCGGCTCGCCTGTGGGGGCTCGATGAGTCCCGTCGACCCCTCGTCGAGCTTTCGGTGCCGCCAGGTAGACAACCCCGCCTTGACGGCATCCTCGTACACCGCTCGCGTGATCCGAGTCCGGCTGTTTGCACCGTCAGAAACGGGATCCCGGTCACGACGCCCGTTCGCACCATTCTCCGAAGGCTGCCTCGAGGTTGGCCTCGGCCGCCAACTGATCACGCTCCAGGGCCTCTATACGATTCTCGAATCGGTCGCGCGGAGAGGTCGTCAGGGCGCCGGCGTCCTCCGTGTGTTGCTCGACAAGCGCTCGGAAGGCGACGACCTGGCCGAGTCGGTTCTCGAAGCCCGCATGTTGCGCTTGTGTCGGAACGAGGGTCTTCCTCAACCCGTCTGTCAGCATCGGGTCCATGACGGCCCACGGTTGGTCGGGCGGATCGATTTCGCCTACCCCGCCGACCGTGTCGCCATTGAGGTCGACGGCTACGAGTCCCACGCTTCTCTCGATGCGTTCCGCCACGACCGGGCTCGCCAGAACGAGCTCGTCGCCCTGGGCTGGACCGTTCTCCGCTTCACCTGGGACGACGTCGTGCATCACCCGGCTCGGGTTGTCCGGGTGGTTCGGGGTGTTCTGTGTGCGCAATCCAACACCGGATGTTGAAGATCGCACACAAAACGAGGGTCTCAGGGGTTGTCGAAGCCTTCGGGGAGGAGGCGGTCGCCGTAGTACACCTGCCAGGCGTGGTAGGCCCGGTAGGCCCGCTCGTCGGCGCGGATGACGTCGGCGTAGGCCGTGATCGCCTTCACGTAGTGCTCGCTGTTGTTGTAGGCGAACAGTGCCTTGCTCATGTTTTCCGGTGCACCCCGGGTCTTGAGTAGCCGAGCGGCCGCCAAGATGGCGTCGTGGTCGGAGTTGATGTCGCCTCCGGCGCCATAGATCGACCACGTGGCCGGGAGGAATTGCATGGGGCCCTGGGCGCCGGCGGAGCTGTTGCCGCGTATGCGGCTCATCCGTGTCTCGGTGAGGTGAATTGCGGCCAGGTACTGCCAGGGCACTCCCGCGGCAGCCTCGGCCGATTTGTAGTCGGCCACGAGGGTGTCCGGTGAGGCCGGAGTCACGATGCGCCAGTGGGGCAGCTCGTCACTCGGCACGCCGAGCTTGGTCAGCTCCAAGTCGGCGGTCAGGTTGGCCTGTACGGCAGGTCGTACCTCGGCGGGTACCGCATCGATCACCTTCGGCTGCCATTCGGGCCGGGTCGCGAGGGTGCGATAGAGGATCTGCTGCTCCCGCCCGAGGAGGTCGACTCCGGCGTCCGGAGTCGAACGGTTCCGGATGGCGATCTCGACCGTCGCCAGACGAGGCGCCAGTGCCTCAGGCGTCTCGAAGGCGACCTTCGGCGTCGTCGGTTGTGGGTGTTTCTGCAACGTGCCCTCGACGAGCGCCGACGAACTTCCGGCACACGCGGCGAGGGCAAGGACCAAACCAACGGCGAGAAGGCCAACAAGCCTTCGCGACGTTGCGTTCCGGTGCGGGCGGTGGGGGTCGATCTCACACCCGGGGCGTCGTGCAGGGTCCACTCTGGTCACCATACGGTCCTCGACCGACGCCTTCTCGCTCGTTCGACGATCGTTCGTGTGGTTGCCGGCTCAGGAGTTCGGACGCGGAAACCCCGCCTCGGCGTCGATCGCCTCGATCGCCCGATCGGTGACCGCGAGCGTCCAGTGGGGCTCCGGGATTGTCTGGTAGGCGATGAGGAGGTGCTTGATCTGTTCTCCGGGCTCGAGGAATGGCTCGCAGAGGCGCGCCAGCAGACTCTTCGGAGTCCAAAAACCCCTCCCCGGCACGAACCTGGCCTCGTCCCCCCGCCACCAACGAAACATCGCGACCAGGGTGAGGATGAAGGTGGTCCCCATGAAGGCGAGGACGACTGCCGTCAACACGGATGGTCGCCCCATCCGTTCCGGTGCGGGCGGTGGGAGTCGAACCCACACCCCTTTCGGGACCGGGACCTAAACCCGGCGCGTCTGCCATTCCGCCACGCCCGCGTGGGGAAGGAGGCTAGGACCAGAACTCGTCGTCGAGGTAGGGGTCGACGGGGATGGCGCGGAACTCCGCCACCTTGCCGTCGGCCAGGTGCCAGACGTGGACACTGTTGCCCTCGTACGGCCGCCCGTCGCGCTCAGCTGTCAGGTCGACGATTGCGATCTGGTGGCCGTCGCTGGCGGTGATGTCGTGCACGTCGAGTTTGAACGTGCCCCCACTCACCTCCATGAGCTTGGTGAAGAACGCGATCACCCCGTCGTGACCGTGGTAGTCGCCCGAAACCAGGTTACGGCCGCCGACATGCCACACGATGTCGTCGTTGAACACAGCCAGCACGGCCGGGATGTCGCCCCGCCCGAAGGCTTCGTAGCCGCTGCGGATCACGTCCGCGTTGGGATGGGTCATCGCTCCTCCTTCGTCAGCAACCGAGCGTACGCCCGGTCACCGAACGATGGTTGGCCCGCTAGCCTCGCCTGCATGAACTCCGACCTATCGCTACCCATCGTCACCGATCAGATGACCACCGGCGACCGGGCCAACGACGTCTACGCCCGTCTCCTCAAAGAGCGAATCGTGTTCTTGGGTACCCAAGTCGACGACAACGCCGCCAACCTGATCTGCGCCCAGCTCCTCCTCCTGCAGTCCGAGGACGAGGAGAGGGACATCTACCTCTACATCAACTCCCCCGGGGGATCGGTGTCGGCCGGCATGGCCATCTACGACACCATGCAGTACGTGAGCTGCGACGTGGGGACCATCTGCATGGGCCTGGCCGCCTCCATGGGCCAGTTCCTGCTGTGCGCGGGCCAACCGGGCAAGCGCTATGCCCTGCCTCACTCGCGGGTGCTGATGCACCAGCCGTCGGCCCAGATGCAAGGTGCTGCGGTCGACATCGCCATCCACGCCGAGCAGATCATCTACACCAAGCGCATCATGGCCGAGCGGATCGCCGAGCACACCGGCCAGACGGTGGACCAGATCGAGATCGACTTCGACCGCGACCGCTGGTTCACTGCGGTGGAGGCCCGCGAGTACGGCATCATCGACAAGGTCATCGAGCGCATCCGCGACGTAGCCGTTGACTGATCGCCGGCGACGACGAGAGCCATAGGCGGCGCGGGATGAAGGTGGCGATCACCGGTTCGCACGGCCTGATCGGCTCGGCGCTGGCGTCGTCGTTGGAATCCGACGGCCACGAGGTCACCCGGCTGGTTCGGGGCCGGCCGGCCGGGGCTCACGAGGTGGCGTGGAATCCGGCGGCGGGCACCATCGACGCCGAGGCCCTCGAGGGCCTCGACGCGGTCGTCCACCTGGCCGGCGTCGGCATCGGTGACCACCGCTGGACCCACGAGCACAAGGCCGCGGTGCTCGACAGCCGGGTGCAGGGCACGGGGCTGCTCACCACCACCCTGGCCGGGCTCCGGCGCCCCCCGGCGGTGGTGGCGTCGGGTTCCGCCGTCGGCTTCTACGGCGACCGGGGCGACGAAAAGCTCACCGAGGAGAGCGGACCGGGAACGGGCTTCCTCGCCGACGTTGTCCAGAAGTGGGAGGCGTCCGCCACTCCCGCCACCGAGGCGGGCATCCGGGTGGCGTACCTGCGCACCGGCGTCGTCCAGAGCGGCAACGGCGGCGCGCTGAAGAAGCAGCTCCCTGCCTTCAAGGCCGGCATGGGCGGACGGCTGGGTTCGGGGCGCCAGTGGCTGTCGTGGATCACCATCGACGACGAGGTGGACGCGATACGCCACGTCCTCGACAACCCCGAGATCGTCGGTCCGGTGAACCTTTGTGCGCCGGCGCCGGTCACCAACGACGAGTTCACCCGCACGCTGGGAAAGGTTCTGCACCGGCCCACGGCGATCCCGACACCCACGCCGGCCCTGCGGCTGCTGTTCGGAAGGGAAATGGTCTCGGAGATGCTGCTCGCCGGCCAGCGCGTGCTGCCCGGGATCCTCGAGTCGACCGGCTTCGTCTTCGGCCAGCCCACCCTGTCGACGGCACTCGCGGCCGTGCTCGGCCGGCAGCCGGCCTGAGCGGCGGAAGCGGGGTGTCGGGCCCGGACGAGCTCGAGGGCCGAGGCGAACCCGCTCTCGACCGCTACCGGTCCCAAGCGGAACCTGGTGGCGACATCGGAACCGGCTCCCGACGACGCCCCGGCGCCAACCCGCTCGACCTGACCTACGCTTGGTCCATGAACGGCGCCGCTGATTCCCACGACGACATCAGCGGGTTCTGCCCCCTCTACCACCGGGCCATCGAGATCATCGGCCGCCGGTGGACGGGGGCCATCATCCGGGCCCTGCTCGCCGGGAACACCCGCTTCAGCCAGATCCGCGGCACGGTCCCCGGCCTGTCCGACCGCCTACTCTCCGAGCGCCTGAAGGAGCTCGAGGCCGAGGAGATCGTGGAGCGTCGCGTAGTGCCGGATACGCCGGTGCGCATCGAGTACCGCCTCACCCCCAAGGGCGACGCCCTGGCGTCGGTGGTGGCGGCCACCTCGGCATGGGCCGAGGTATGGCTCCGTCCCCGGGCAGGGGTACTGCGCTGACGCCGGGCGGCATCCACCGCAGGCGGCCGGTAGCGTGGTGACCATGGTACGGATGAGGCGGACTCGTCGGGTCGCGCCCACACTGGTGTCGGTGCTCGTGACTGCGGTCGTTGCCGTGGCCTGTTCCGGGGGAGGGCACAAGCCGGCGGCGAAGCCAGTTGCCCCCGTACCACAGCAGATCGTCTCGCCGGCGCCGCCCCCCGCCCCACCGCCGCCCCCCGCCCCACCGCCGCCTCCTCACAGCATCGTGGCCACCGCCCAGGTGCCGTCGGTCGAGGTGTTCGCCGCCCCCAACGGCGTCGCCGCCACCATGTCGTTGGCCAATCCGAACGAGTTCGCCGTGCCGCTCGTGTTCCGGGT
>JBBSHU010000110.1:0-9218 GCA_038232455.1 Acidimicrobiales bacterium | reverse complement strand
TTGAGGTCGCCGACCTCGCTCTCGGGCAGGGAGATGTCGAACTCGTCTTCGAGCACCATCAGCAGTTCCACCGCGGTCAGGGAGTCCACACAGAGGTCCTCGCCGAGGCGGCTCTCGCCGCTGAGGCGCGCCGGGTCCACGTCGAGGTGGACGGCGATGATCTGCCTGATGCGCGGTTCGACTTCTGGCTGAGCCCGTTCAGAAACTGGCACTCTCGGCTCTCCTGGTCTCCAGTTCGGCGAGCAGGGCCTGGCGAAGGGCCGCCTTGTCGACCTTGCCGGTCCGGTTGCGGGTAATGGTATCGACCACCCGGACGTAGCGGGGTATGGCGAAATCGGCCATGCGGGCGGCGACCCACTGGCGGACGTCGGCCGCCTCGATGCGGCCACCGGCCGACGGCACCACGTAGGCGGCCACTGCCTCGTAGGCCAACTTGTCGGGCACGCCGAAGACGGCTGCCTCGGCGATGTCGGGGTGACTGACCAGGAGGTACTCGAGCTCCACCGAGTAGACCTTGAAGCCCCCTCTCATGATCATGTCTTTCTTGCGGTCGAGGATGAACACGTAGCCCTCGTCGTCGATGCGGACCCAGTCGCCGGTGTGCAGCCAGCCGTTGGTGATGGCGGCCGCAGTGGCGTCGGGATCGCCGTAGTAGCCGGACGTGATCATCGGGCCCCGCACCCACAGCTCTCCCGGCTGGCCCGTTTCCACGTCGCGCCCGTCGTCGCCCACCACCCGGGCCTCGGCGCAGGGGACGGGGCGGCCCACCGAACCGGGCTTGCGGCGGAACTCGGCGTCGACCAGGACGGTGGCCGGCGAGTGGGTCTCGGTGAGGCCGTAGGCGTCGAAGAGCCGGAGTTGGGGCATGCGCTCCCGGAGGGCGGCGACGGTGGAGATCGGAACCGGTGATCCACCGAAGGCGCCCACCTGCACGTGAGCCAGGTCGGGCCACCGGAACTCCTTCACCCGCAGGAGCAGGGGCCACAGCGAGGGGACCACCATCAGGTAGGTGATACGGCGCTCACCCACGAGGCGGACGAACTCGGACGGGACCACTTCTCGCACGGGCGTCGACGTGCCGCCCACGAGCATCATCGGCGTCACCTGGGCCACGTGGCCGGTGATGTAGTAGAGCGGGAAGACGATGGCCGTCCGGTCGTCGGCGGTGAGGCCCAGGATGCGGACGTAGGCGATGGCCGAGTGCATGGTGCAACGGTGCACCAACTGGCTGGCCTTCGGTCTCCCCGTCGTGCCCGAGGTGTAGACGACGCCGTACACCTGGTCTTCGTTGGGAAAAGCGACGTCGGCTCCACGCCACAGGCGGCGTCGTCCGGTGAGGTGGTCGTCGACCGGGCGGGCCTGATCAGGGCCCAGACCGGCGTCGGCCGCGGCCTCCCGCACCCCGTCGAGGTAGGCGGGGTGGCACAGGACCAGGGATGTCCCCGAGTGGCGCAGCATCCACGCCCACTGAGGCGGCTGGAGGCGGTTGGACAGGCCCACGAACACCAGGCCGGCCCGGGCGCAGGCCCAGATGGCCACGATGATGTCGAGCCCGTTGTCGAGGCACACGGCGAGCCGGTCACCCGGAACCAGGCCCTGTTCCAGCAGGTGCTCGGCCGCCCCTTCGACCAGCTCGGCCAGCTCCGAGTAGGTGACGGCCCCTTCGTCGGTTTCCACGGCGATGTGGTCGCCGAAGGTGGCTTGGGCCCGGTCGAGGACCTCGACGATGGTGCGGACCCGGCCCGGGTAGCAACGCACGAGGGTGCCCAGCCAGGGTTCGCGTACCAACTCGCCCGGCGCCACGCCCCGCTCCGGCCCAGTGTCTACAAGATGTTGCTCTAACAGGGGTCGTCGATCGAGGGGGGGAGGTTTTCGACGGCAGCGCCGGTGGCGCCGGCCAGTCTGCCCAGCTTCTGGTAGAGGTCCCTGAACCCGTCCCGGTTGGCTGCGTAACAGATGTAATGGCCCTTGCGCCGGCGGGTGACGAGGCCGGCGTCGGCCAGGACGGCGAGGTGGTGGCTGGCCAGCGAGGGTTCCATCCCCACGGCCTGGGCCAGGAACCCGGCACTGCGAGCGCCTCGTCGGAGATGGCGCAGAACAAGGAGGCGATGAGGCTCAGCCAGCACTCCCAGCTCGCCGGAGAGGCGCTCGGCCTCGGACCGAGTGACGGCGGTGACCACGGCGGAAACCCTACCCGACGGCCAAGGTGTATTTCAACGAGTTTTGAGATAACGTCGTGCCCCGCATGGAGCTCTTCCTGACCGTTTGCGTGACCAGCCTGGTGCTGGGTCTGCTCTACGCCCTGTTCGCAACCGGGCTGAGCCTGGTCCTGCGCGCGTCCGGCGGCCTCAATTTAGCGCACGGTGACTCGCTGATGTTGGCCACCTACGTGGCCGTGGGGACACTGCACGTGTCCGGCCTGCGTCCGCTGGCCATCCTCACCGATGTGGTCATGGCCGCAGCCATCGGCGTGGTCGTGTACCTCGCCGTCTACGGACCGGTGGCCGGCCATCGCCGGGCCGGTGCGACCAGCCTGGGCTTTCTTCCCGCCCTCGGGCTGGCCCTGATCATCCGCAACGTCGCCGTACTGATCAACCCCAGGGGGAGTGAGCCCGTTCCTGCGTTGTTCCCTGGCGGTCGGGTCAACCTCTTCGGCGACTACCAGCTGCCCGCCGCCGGTTGGTGGGTGCTGGGTGCCGGCATCGTGGTTCCCCTGCTTCTCGCCGTGTTCCTCCGACGAGGGGTGACGGGCCGGCGGGTACGGGCCGTGGCCGATGAGCCGACGCTGGCTCGCCTGGCCGGCATACCGGTCGTGCGTACTCTGGCGGCCACCTACGCGGTGGCCGGCGCCATCGGAGGCCTTGCCGGCGCCTTGTTCGCGTCGTTTTTCGGCCAGGTGTCCATCTCTCTCGGCTGGCAGGCCACCCTCACCGGGTTCGTGGCCGCCATCCTCGGAGGCGTCGGTTGGGTGCGCGGAGCGGTTCTCGGTGGCCTGATGCTCGGGACGGCCCAGAGCTTCGTCTCGGGCTACCTTTCCACCCGGTTCCGCGACGTCGTCACGTTCGGGCTCCTGATCGCCGTGTTGCTCCTGGCCCCAGAGGGGGTGCTCGCCCGAAGCCGACTCCGAACCGTCTGATCAACGGCGCACCGACACCAATCTCGTCAACCTCTACAAGGGGATCACATGAAGAAACTTGCCCTCGTCATTTCTGCTCTCGCCCTGGCCGCGGCCTGCTCCAGCAGCAGCTCCGACAAGGCGGCCAACGGTCCGTCCACCAGCGCCGGTCCCAAGAAGGTGGTCATCGCTGTCGGTGGCCCCTTCTCGGGTGACGACAAGGCTGTCGGCGACGAGATCCGGGCCGGGGCCAAGTTGGCCGCCGACCAGATCAACGCCGGCGGGGGGATCACCGGAGGGCCCCTCAAGGGTGCTCAGGTCGTGATCGACGACGGCTTCGACGACGCCGACGTGCCCCAGAAGGCGGTCGACAACATCCGCAAGGTCGTCGACGACGACAAGTACATCGCCTTCGTGGGCTCGGGTCTCTCCGACGCGTCGGTGGCCGCCGCCCCCGTCGCCAGCCAGGCGGGGCTGTCCTACATGGCCGCCTATGCCTCGTCGCCCAAGATCCTCGATGCCGCCACCGCGCAGAAGAGCGTCTTCGTCATCCCGCCCACGTTTCCCGCCTACTCCTTCTCGGTGGCCGACCAGCTCACCAAGAAGGGCTACAAGAAGCCGGCGATCATCCACCTGACCGGAACCTACGGTGACGGGATCTCGGACTTCTTCGTCGAGAGCCTGAAGGACAGTGGCGTCACCCCCGTGGCCAACGAGTCGTTCAAGTTCGGCGACGCCGAGTTCACCACTCAGCTCGGAAAGATCAAGGACGCGGGTCCGGATTCGCTGGTCATGGTGGGCCTTCCCGATTCGGACGCCCTCATCGTGAAGCAGGCCGAACAGCTCGGCCTCAGCGTGCCCGTTTTCGACCCGGGCGGGATCACCAACAGCGGCACGTTCCTCAAAGACGCCGGCAACCTGGCCAACGGCGTCGTGGGGAACACGCCGAGCGACGCCCAGCGCAACACGCCGGCGGCCGTCGCCCTGCGCGACGCCTACACCGCAGCCACCAAGGAGCCGGTGGTTCCCGACCCTGCGGTCTTCGCCTACGAGGGGGTGCAGGCGGTGGCGGCGGGTCTCGCCGACGGAGCCGGTAAGCGTCTCGACCTGTCCGACCACCTGCACAAGATCTCCATCGCCGACACAGGCGTGGGGCCGCTCAAGTTCGCAGCTGACGGGTCGCGGGTGGGCGGTCGGCTCTACATCTTCCAGGTGCAGGGCGGGACGCCCGTCTTCACCGTCGGCTACGAGCAGACCGGACCCAAGGCGATCAAGGAGATCCCGCTGGAGCGTTGAGCGCCTCCCCAACCTCGGCCAGTCCCCGACTCTGGCGGACCGCCCGATCGCTGCGATCGGGCGGTCCGGCGCGATCGGCAGGAGGTCTGGCCGTCCTGTTGGGCCTCGCCCTGCTTCCCGTCTGGATCGGTGGTCGTCACGGCTACGGGCTGGGAACGACGGCGGTGATCGCGGTGATCACCGCTCTCGGCCTGCAGGTCGTCTTCGGCCTGTCGGGTCAGCTCTCGGTGGCCCAGGCCCCGCTGCAGGGAGTGGGGGCGTACGCCGTCGCCCAGCTCATGGTGGAGCACGGCTGGTCGTTCTGGGCAGCGCTGTTGCCCGCTGTCGGCATCGCCGCCCTGTTCGGCGTTGTGGTCGGCCTGCCGGGCATGCGGGTGCGGGGCGACGTCCTCGCCCTGGCCACCCTCGGCGCCGGCGAGATCCTCCAGTCCCTGTTCCTCAACACCGAGCGGTTCACCGGCGGCTACCAGGGGATCGCCGCCGTCCCCGGCGTATCGATGTTCGGTACCGCCCTCGACGATCGGGGCCTGTATGCGGTGGCCCTCGGGCTCGGGCTGGTCGCGCTGGCGGCAGCCGTGGCGTTGAAAGCGTCTCCCCTCGGCCGGGCCTGGATGGCCATTCGCGACGACGAGGTGGCGGCACGTGCCTACGGGGTGCGCCCGGGTCGCCTGCGCATCCTGGCCTTCGCCGTCGGATCGGGAATGGCAGGCGCGGCCGGGGGTCTCTACGCCGTGCAGAACGGCTTCGTGTCCTCGGTGTCGTTCGGGCTGAACCAGACGGTGATCGTCATTCTCGTGGTGCTGATCGCCGGTGAGGCCCACATGGGCCGTACCGTCGTCGCCGCGGTGGCCATCACCGCCGTCCTCGACCGCCTCTCGGCCTACGGCGACGTGTCCGAGGCCATCACCGGGGTGGTCATCCTGATGGTGGTCGCCTCCCGCCTCGGCCTGGTGGGTGCCGCCGCGGTCCGCTTGCGCACGATGCTGCGCCTCCCGGCGCCGAAGTTGCCCGTGGTCGCCGAGATTGCCCCATGAAGGGCCTGAGTCTCGACTCCGTCTCCCGCGATTTCGCCGGAGTGCACGCCGTGGCCGGCGTGTCGTTAACCGTCCGTCCCGCCGAGGTGCTGGGCGTTATCGGGCCAAATGGGTCAGGAAAGACCACCCTCGTCAACCTGGCCAGCGGAGCGATCGCGCCGTCGTCCGGGCGGGTGGTGGTCGATGGCGTGGATTTCACCGGAGCCCGCAGCACGCGCTTCGCCTCGGCCGGTGTCGTCCGCAGTTACCAGGGCTTGCGCCTGTTCGAGCGCCTCAGCGTGCTCGACAACGTGATGGTGGGGGCCCAGCGGGGAGTGCGGCCCTCCTTGGTGGGTGCCTGGACACGCTCGCCCGGGTTCCGGCGCCGTGAGCGGCAGCTGCGCATCGCCGCCATGGAGGCCCTGGCCGAGCTGGACATGGCCGGGTTCGCGACCCAGCCCGTCGGGGCGTTGTCGCACGGTCAGCGGCGGAGGGTGGAGCTGGCCCGGGCCTTCGCCGCCAGCCCCACCTACCTGGTGCTCGATGAGCCCGGTGCCGGCGTCGACCCCGCTCAACTCGAGGGCTTGACGGGCATCATCCGCCAACGCCGTGAAGCCGGAGTCGGTGTCCTGGTCGTCGAGCACGACCACGGTTGGGTCGAGCGGGTCTGCGACCGGGTCCTCGGCATGGCCGACGGCTCGGTCGTGGCCGAAGGGTCTTTTGCCGACGTCGCGGCCCATCCGGCGCTGGCGCCCCACCTCGGCGCGCCTGCGCCCGCGCCGGCGCCGTGATGCTGGCGGTCCGGGGGCTGGAGGTCGGTTGGGACCGGGCGCCGGTGGTGCGGGAGGCCGATCTCGACGTCGAGGGTGGCGAGATCGTGGCTGTGCTCGGTGGGAACGGATCGGGAAAGTCGTCGTTGCTGTGGGGCATCGCCGGCCTGCTGCGGTCGCGTCGCGGCCGGGTCACGATCGACGGCCGCCGGGTCGAGTCGATGGCCGTCGAGCGACGGGCAGGTCTCGGCCTCCGCCTGCTGCCCCAGTCGGTGCGCGTGTTCCCATCGCTCACCGTCGCCGAGAATCTCGACGCGGTCGACCTCGGTTCCCGGCCACCCGACCGGCAGCGATCGCGGGCCACGCGGACCGAGTGGCTGGAACGATTCCCGGTCCTCGGGTCCAAGCTCGGGCAACGAGCATCGTCGTTGTCGGGGGGCGAGCAGCAGCTCCTTGCCATCGGACGGGTCCTGTGCACCGTGCCCCGTGTTCTCCTGCTCGACGAGCCCTCGGCCGGGCTGTCGCCCGATCGCGCCGCCGAGTGCGCACGGGCGTTCACCGATCTCGCCGCGTCGGGTGCGGCTGTGGTGCTCGTGGAGCAGAACGTCGCCCTGGCCGAGAGCCTCGCCACCCGCACTCTCGTGATGCACGACGGAGCTCCCGACGGTGTAAATAGACGGCGAGCGTAGGTTCCTCTCGAAGTTTGCAAGCAGAGAAAGGAACCCACACCGTGTCCACACGAGCATCCCCCCAACCTGTCTGCGAAACCGTCGGGTCTGTATTCGACCGAGTGGGCACGAGGACCGGGAGGTACGTTGACGCCATCGACAGCAGATGTAACTATCATCCTATGTACCTAGAGTATTACTTGAACCGTTGATCGAGTTCCGCATCGATCCGCGGCCGGGGGTGCCGCCTTACCTTCAGCTGGTGCAGCAGGTCCGGCAGGCGCTGCGCCTCGGCGTGCTCCACGAGGGCGACCAGCTACCGACTGTCAAGGATGTCGTCGCCCAGGTGGCGATCAACCCCA
Organism: Acidimicrobiales bacterium; assembly: GCA_038232455.1. GTDB lineage: Bacteria > Actinomycetota > Acidimicrobiia > Acidimicrobiales > AC-14 > DATAQC01. The sequence goes on along the minus strand of JBBSHU010000110.1, from coordinate 1,994 downwards.
ACACCGTGCTCAAGGCGTACCGCGAGCTCGAGCACGAGGGCCTGGCCGCGGGGCGACCGGGTCTCGGGACGTTCGTCACCCGCACGCTCGCCGATTCCGCGCTCGGCGCTCACCGGGCGCTGGGAATCGAACTGGGCCGGTGGCTGGCCAAGGCGCGGCGGGCCGGGCTCGACGACGACAGCATCTCCGCGCTGTTCGAGAGCACAGTCCGAGCGTCGTCGACCGAGGGCGTCGCATGACCGCCATCGTGGCGGGGGGCGTGGGCAAGTGGTACGCATGGCGTTGGGCGTTGCGCAACTGCGCAATCTCGATTCCGGCGGGGAGCGTCGTGGGGCTGGTCGGGGCCAACGGCGCAGGGAAGACGACCTTCCTCCACCTCGCCGGTGGCCTGCTCCAACCGACAGACAGAACGATCGCAGTACTCGGCGAGCGGCCCGGCATCGGCCCTCGCCAGCTCGTTCCCCACCCGCCTACGAGCACGTGGTGTGGATCCTCGTGAAGAACCACACCTGCGGGCAGGTGATCGGCAACACGGCCGCTCCATTCGAGACGGCGCTGGCCCACCGGTGCGGCACCGCCACCCGCTACTCCAGCGTCGGGAGCCCCCCGCTACCGAACTCATCGGGGCCACCCCGGGCGACACGCACGGCGTCGCCGACGACGCCGGGCCGGCATCGCACCCCCTCACCGTCGACAACCTGTTCCGCCAGGTCCGCCAGTCGGCCCGCCAGGCCCGCAGCTACGAGGAGCCTGGAAGGTACCTGCGCCCTCACCCCGAAGGGTGACTACGCGGTGAAGCACAACCCCGCCGCCTACTGCACCGGCATGGGCGACCGAGCGGCCTGTCAGACCGACGACGTCGCCCTGGGGACGCCCGACAAGGGCGCCCTGGCCGACGCCCTGGACCAGGACATCCTGCCTGCCTTCTCGTTCGTCACCCCCGACCTCTGCCACGACACCCACAACTGCAACGTGGCCACAGGTGACAAGTGGCTCGGCAAGTGGATCCCCAGGTTGACGGCCAGCGCCGCCTACCGCTCAGGCACCACGGCGATCTTCGTGGCGTCGGACGAGTACACGCCGATGCCCTCGATCGTCGTCAGCCCCAGCACGCCGGCCGGCTCGATATCCGACAGCCCCTTCGACCATTACTCGCTGGTCCGAACCACCGAGGAGCTGCTGGGCATCCAGGAGTTCCTGGGCCGGGCCGCCCAGGCCACGAACATGCGCTCGGTGCTCGGGCTGTGAACGCCCTCGTGTCACTGCTGGGTGCGGTGATCTCCGGCGCGTTCGCCATCACCGCGATCGTCATCAACCGACGATCGGCGGTGCGAGATCGCGCAGCCCTGGCAGATGAGATGGCCATGCGCTACCGGTTCCCGCTCCTTCGTGCCGCTTTCGACCTCCAGACCCGCCTGTACAACATCGGTGCCATGAACTTTCTCGGGAGGTATCTTGGCGGCAAGGATTCACCACCAGAGCGCCGGGAATACGCCATCTCCAATACCCTCTATCTGATCGCACAATATCTCTGCTACAGCGAGATCATCCGCCGGGGCATGCTCCTTCTCGATCCGGTTGACAGGAAGCGTCAACGGGAGCTGATGAATGCCATGGAGGCGGTACGCGACACGTTGTCCACGACCGTCACGATCGCCGACGAAGCGCTGTGCCTGTTCCGGGGAGAGCAGCGCGCCGTCGGCGAGATCATGCTGACCGAAAACGACGGAGTCGGCCCGGGCGATCTTCGCTGGGACTGCCTTGGCTACGCCGCCTTCATCGCCAGGCTGGATGATCCGGCATTCGATCGGTGGTTCACGCTGCTGCGGCACTCGTTGGTCGATGACCTGCTCGACGATCTCCCGGCACACGGCCAGCGCCTGATCGAGCTGCAGAACCACCTGGTCGACCTGATCGAGTTGATCGACCCGGACCACGAACAGGTGCCAGGCGAGCTGCGGAAACGCCTGGCCGCCTGACCAGGGCCCGGACCA
>JBBSHU010000109.1:0-9230 GCA_038232455.1 Acidimicrobiales bacterium | reverse complement strand
GGTGGCTGTGGTCGACCGGTCCCCCACTCCTCGGCCAGGGCCAGGATCGCCTCGATCTTCCAGCCGAGGAGACCATGGATCGGGTTGCCGCCAGGGCGGCATCGTCGAGCGCCCCCGGGGCCCGGCGGGCCTACCAGGGCCGGACCCGCCGGCGGTCGATCTGCAGCACCGTGCACACCCGACCCAGCGACCAGTCGGCGGCCATGGCCTCATCGACGATGGCCAGCAGCTTGTCCTTGGCAGCCCCATCGATGCGCGCCGGACCGGGCCGCTCAGCCCCAGGCTGCCTTTCCCCGCAGGGCCACCAGCTCGATGGTCAGCTCGACGGATCACCGCGGAGAGGGGGCGTTCTCGGCCGTCAAGCGAGCCTCGTCGGTCGCCTCCCGGGCTTCCCGGGGACGTTCTGGCCGGGAGGGCCCTCAGATGGGTGGGACGTGGACGTGCTTACTCCGGGACCCAGCGGTCCCGGGCATGATGGAGCCTCTGATCTCCCACCAGCGCTCGGCCTGGGGCGGCATCGTCGGACCCGCCGCCTTCGTATCGGCTTGGCTGGTGGGTGGCGCGATGCGGCGCGGCTATATGCCGGTCGACGCTGGCATTAGCCGGCTGGCGGCTGTCGGGGCGCCGACCCGGCCGCTGATGACGGCGGGTTTCGTGGGGTTCGGCGTCGGCGTGCCGGTCTACGCAGTGGCGCTGCGCGGGTCAGTGCCCGGCTCGGCGTGGAAGACAGCGGCGGGAACAGGGCTCGCGACGCTGGGTGTCGCCGCCTTCCCACTCGATGCGTCGTCGATGACCGGCATTGTCCACCGTGGGTTCGCGGTGCTTGGATACGTGACCTTGGCCGCGACGCCGCTGCTCGCGGCCCGACCCCTCGCCGCCGCGGGCCACCGTCGAGCCGCGACGGCGTCGGTGGCTACGGGGGTGGGTTCGGGGCTGTGTCTGGCGGCAGCCGTACTCGGCCCTGCGGAGGGGTTGCTGCAGCGACTCGGCCTCACGCTGGGTGATGCCTGGCTGGTCGCGAGTGCGGCATGGATGCTGTCCGGCGGACGTGCAGTGCCCAGACAACCAGAGGGACCTGGAGGGGCAGCCGTCCATACGCGATGAGCGGGTCGAGGCCCGAGCGGTGGCGCCAGTCGACTGCCATCTGGACGTTGGCGGGGAAGACTGCGACGAAGAGGATGGCGGTGAGGGTGGATCCCATCCGGCGCGTCGAACGATTGGCGACAAGGGTGGCACACCCGAGTTCGGCGATGCCGCTGAGGACGGGCCGGACGCGGATCCGCAGCGGCGCTCGCAGCCGCTCGGTGCCCGCCGTCGTGGTGGTGTGGCGAATGGCGTAGATGACGGCGACGGTGGCGAGCAGGCCAGGTACGACCGACACGCCGATGGCCCACCGGGTGCCGACGGTGGCGACCAGGGCGACGGCGGCGAGGGGTCCGAGGATTGCGCCGAGGTTGTCCATGGCGCGCTCGAAGCCATAGGCCCGTCCATAGGCCTCGGCGGGTACGGCATCGGCGAGCAGCGCGTTGCGGGCCGGGCCCCGCAGCCCGCGGGCGGTCCAGGCGCCGGCGCGCAGGAGGGCCACGTGCCAGGTCGCGGTGGCCGCGCCGATAGCCGCGGACAGGACGGCCGTGGCTGCATAACCGCCGACGGCGACGGAGCGCCGCCGGTCGGGGTCGTCGGCGAGCGCGCCGCCACCGAGCTTGGCGAGCCCGGCAAGCGCGTCGCTCACTCCTTCGACGGCGCCAAGCGCTGAGGCGGGGCGCCCAGGGTAGAGACGAGCAGGGACGGCAACAGTGCCGTGGGGATCTCGTGGCCGACATCGGCCAGCAGGCTGGCCAGGCCGATCCCGGCCACACCGGGAGTCAGCCACGTGCTCGTGTTGGAGTCGCTCGGTGCTGGCTCGGTGTTGGTCACGGGTGGCCCATCACGGTCGAGTCCTATCGGGCTGGTTCATTCTCGCCGGGCCGGAGGCGTGGCCGGTTCGGCAATGGCGTCGGTCTACCGGCTGGCTTGCTGGATACCCAGCCCGAACAGGTCGCAGAGCCGCCGGCTGTCGCCTTCGGTTGCGATGGCCTCGTGCTGGATGCGGTCCTAGCGGAGCGCCTGGGCTCCGAAGGGCAGATCCAGGTTGAGCTAGATCCATCTCTTGTCTGCGGCGTTGCCCCAACAAGGCCGAGAGCCGCGATGAAAACTCACGGCACTCCCCAACCGAACCGCCGTTTCGGCGCGGCTTCGACCTCGCCCCATCCCCCACCGCTGGGTCGGCCACCCGCGTGGAGGTCGCGCGCCCGTCGCTCGGTCCTATTTCATTCCCACGATGCAGCGCGCCACCCCCGGAACCCGGACCTTGCCGTCCTTGTCATACGTGCTCACGTTCGCTATGACCGTCGCCCGGATCCGCTCCCGCGCCGGTTCGTCGACCTGCTGAAGGGCGGCAGCTGCGAGCGAGACGTGCTCGCTCATCATCTCCCAATACTCCGTGGGCGACGACGTCACCAGCTCGACGTCGACATCCCACTCGGCAACGTCGCACAGCCCCGCGGCCTCGTACACGGCGCTGACATGACCCGGGGCCGCGCACCGGAACATATTCGGCCCGTCCGGGTCGGGTGGCGCCAACACCACCTCATTCACGATTGCCCGCATGAGGATCGTCGTCCACGGGTTTTCTTCGGGCTTGACCCATACCGACGAGCAGATGTGTCCGCCCGGCTTGAGCACACGGACGAACTCAGCCGTCGCTCTGGCCGCGTCAGGGAAGAACATGTACCCAAAACGCACGGACACGCTGTCGAATATGGCGTCGCCGAAGGGCAGATCATCGGCGCTGCACACCTTCGTCTCGATATTGGTGACCCCCTGCGCGTCGGATCGTCGCGCGGCGACGTCCAACATCTCCGGTACGAGGTCAGTCAGCACGACGCGACCCTTCGGCGAGAGTCGGGCGATACTCAGACCCGGCTCACCCGTACCCGCGGCGATGTCCAGATGCTGCTGATCCTCAGCGATATCGAGACGCTCGATCATCGCTGCGCCGACCGGGCCCAACTGATCCATGATGACAAGGTCCCACTTCTCCCAACCGCCAGACAGCCCTGCCCACGTCGCTCGCTGTGCGTCCCGGATCTCATCGGCGCTCGGCATCGCCCCTCCCGCTATTGATACGTCCAGCGAACACGAAGACTCTGCCCGGCGCGAGTGCATAGTGCCCGGTCGCGCCAAGTGGAAGAGGCCGAACAGGCGGTCGCCTATCGTACCGCCGTGGCCGATGCGACCACGTCAGGCAGCGGGATGTCGAGCCGCACTCTGGCGGGATCGAAGCGAGCCCCCCATCGCGCAGGCACCACGCGAACACGCTCGACGATAGGCGCACAAGCTCACGGCGCTGGCCGACTCCGCCTCGGTCCACAGGCGCCGGGGGTCGGGATGCAGGACGATCCGCGATGACCGGGTCCCGCAGGAACCCGGGGAACCCTCAACGGGACCGTGCCAGCTCCCACGGGCGGTTTCGAGAAAGGGTGTCCCGCAAGGGTAGTCCGATGAATCGTTCCCGGGAACGGGGGGCTATGTGGGGCCACTGGGATGAGCACTCGACTCGGCCGAGCACCACGGTCGGACTTTGGCGTCCACAATGGAACTGGAAGCCCGGCAGGGCTTCCTACCTGCCGCCCGCCTTTCGCCTATGCGTCGGCCAGGCCCGCTCGGTCATCGTGCTCGCCGGTGAGACGGGCGACGCGGGGGTCCTGAAAGCAGTGATGAGCCTGAGGACCCTCGGACCCCGACTTCTCACAGGCCCACTTGGTCGCCGAGCTGGAGCACTCCGAGAACGCCGAGGCCATGAGGGCCGTCACCGAAGGGGCGGTCAGCACGGTGAACTCCGAGGACGTGATCGCCCAGGTCACGGCCCAGGCCTGCCACCAGTCCGGGCTGTCCCACGTGTTCCAGGAGCTGCTTTCCTTCAGGGGTCACGAGTCCTACTTCACCGATGTCCCCGAGCTCGTCGGCCACACCTACCGGGAAGCCCTGCTCGCTTTCCCCGCCTCGTCGGTGATCGGACGCTACAGCGCCGACGGTTTCGTGGAGCTCAACCCGCCACCGGACAGCATCTTCGGCCCGCAGGACCAGGTCATCGCCGCCTCGAGGACGACGACACAACCGTGTTCGGAGCCATCCGTGAAGTCGGTGTCGGTGTTGGGGTGGCGGATCCATGAGACGACCGAGGTCGTGGTCAACCCACCCAAGGACCGTCACGTCCACCTTGCTGCCATGGACCAGGTCCTGGTCGTCGGGCTCCGACCCAGCTGAGCCCGGCCCGAAATGTGGAGGCCCTCCGGGGAGGGCCTCATGCCTACTGGGTGTCTTTGCAGCCCCAACGGGATTCGAACCCGTGTCGCCACCTTGAGAGGGTGGTGTCCTAGGCCTCTAGACGATGGGGCCGGAATGGCCCCCAACGCAGGGCCGACGCAGCTTGAGCTCGGGGGGGAGGACTCGAACCCCCAACAGCAGGACCAGAACCTGTCGTGTTACCGATTACACCACCCCCGAATGGGCAGACTCAGCGTAGCCGGTCGTCGCCGCGCTGCCGCGGCTGACCACCCCCTGGACCCCGGCTTCCCGACGGAAGCCGATCACTCGCCCCAGGGCAACCGCCGCCGTCTCCCGCAACAGATAGCGGACCTCCTCGGTGCCGCCGATCGGGCTGCTGCGGGTGGGCGAGGCATGACCGTCCAGGCCCAACTCGGTGGCAATGGCCCGGATCCGGTACGAGTGGAACGGGTCGGAGACGAGCAGCACGTGGTTGATGTTGCGATCGCGCAGGAACGTGGCAGTTGCCTTCAGCGACTGCCACGACGACTGGCCCGAGACCTCTCGCAGGATGTCCTCGTCGGGCACGCCCTTGGCGATCAGGTAGTTGGCCGACGCGGTTGCCTCGGTGAACTTGTCACCGGTCTGGCGTCCACCGGTCACCACGATCACCGGGGCCAGCTTGCGTCGCCACAGGTCGGCGGCGTGATTGAGGCGGGCCTTGAGCACCGGAGAGGGCTCGCCGTTGTACTGGGCCGCCCCCAGGACGACGATGGCCTGCGCTGGACGGGCGTCGTCGCGCCTGGAGGCCATCCACACCTGGACGAACGTGACCCCCAGGTAGACCAACAACACCGCCACCAGCCCGGCCGCCAACCTGACGACGAGTCTCACTGCGAGGCAGACGTCGGCTGTTCCGATGCCCAGCGGGCACGGGCGGCTCGCAGGCGCTCCAGCGTCGAGGCCCGCCCGAGGGCCTGCAACGACTCGAACAGGGGCGGTCCGACACTGCGGCCCGTGACGGCCACCCGGATCGGCGCCTGCGCCTTGGCCAGCTTGAGACCGTGACGAACGGCGATGTCCAGGGTGGCCTGATGGATGGCCTCGGCCTCCCAGTGACAGGACTCGAAGGTGGCTATGGCGTCGCCGAGCACCGCTCCGGCCTCAGCCATGCGGGTCACCCCCTTCGCCCACGAGTCGGGATCGATGTCCGGCGCTTCGAGGAACAGGAAATCGACCATGCCCGGGACCTCGCCGAGGGTCTGCACCCGCTCCTGCACCAGCGGGGCCACGGCCTCGAAGACCGACGGATCGAGACGCTCGGGCGGCCACGGCGGGTCCTCCATCAGCCAGGGCAACGACTCACGTACGAAGGTGGCGACCGGCAATGCCCTCAGGTAGGTGGCGTTCACATGGGCCAACTTGGTCAGGTCGAAGAACGCCGGCGCCTTGTTCACCGCCTCCACCTCGAATAGGTCCACCATCTCGTCGAGGGGCACGATCTCGCGGTCGCCCGGGGGCGCCCACCCGAGGAGGGCCAGGTAGTTGCGCAAGGCCTCGGCCAGATACCCCTGCTCCCGGTATTCCTCCACGGCGATGGCGTGACGGCGCTTGGAGAGCTTCTGGCGCTTCTCGTCGACGAGCAGCGGGAGGTGGGCGAACACGGGGACCTCGTGGTTGCCCAGGGCCTGGCGCAACAGCAACACCTTCGGCGTGGACGGCAGTAGGTCTTCGCCCCTGATGACGTGGGAGATGGCCATGTCGGCGTCGTCGACGGCGTTGGCCAACAGAAAGGTGGGCGTGCCGTCGCGGCGCTGGATGACGACGTCTTCGAGGGTGCGGTGGTCGAAGTGGACGTCGCCCCGGATCAGGTCGTGCACCACGGTCTCGCCCTCGTCGGGCGTGCGCAGCCGCAGGGCGGTCTCCGGCGTCCGCTCGACACCGCGGTCACGGCAGAAGCCGTCGTAGCCCGGGGGGGCGCCGGCCGGGGTCCGGGCGTCGACGGCCTCCCGGGTGCAGTCGCACCAGTAGGCGCTTCCCTCGGCCAGCAGCCGGTCGGCAGCCTCAGCATAGAGGTGCATACGAGCCGACTGACGAAAGGGCCCTTCGTCCCAGTCGAGGCCCAGCCAGTGCAGGGTGCGCTCGATACCCTCGACCAGCTCGTCGCGCGACCGGGCCGGATCGGTGTCCTCGATGCGCAGGACGAAGGTGCCCCCGGTGTGGCGGGCGAACATCCAGTTGAACAGGGCGGCCCGGGCGCTGCCGACATGGAGGAAGCCCGTCGGCGCCGGGGCGAACCGAACGCGGGGGGCACTCACGAACGAGAGGCTACTTGTGGGTAGTGCCGGTACTGTCGGCATTCATGGCTCCCAGCGTTCTAACCCCCCGGGCGGACAACTATCCCCAGTGGTACCAGGACGTGGTCGCCAAGGCCGAGATGGCCGAGAACGGGCCGGTGCGGGGCACCATGGTGATCCGCCCGTACGGCTACGCCATCTGGGAGCGCATGCAGCGCGAGCTCGACGATCGCATCAAGGCGGCCGGCGCCCGCAACGCCTACTTCCCGCTGTTGATCCCCGAGTCCTACCTTCGCAAGGAGGCCGAGCACGTCGAGGGGTTCAGCCCGGAGCTGGCGGTGGTCACTCACGGCGGCGGCAAGGAGCTCGAGGAGCCGGCCGTGGTGCGCCCCACCAGCGAGACCATCATCAACGTCTTCATCGCCAAATGGGTGCAGAGCCACCGCGACCTGCCCATGCTGTTGAACCAGTGGGCGAACGTGGTGCGCTGGGAGCTGCGGCCCCGGCTGTTCCTTCGCACGACCGAGTTCCTCTGGCAGGAGGGCCACACCGCCCACGCCACCCAGGCCGAGGCCCGGGCCTACGCCGTGCGCATCCTCCGGGAGGTCTACGAGGACTTCGCCGTCAACATGCTGGGCCTGCCCGTGCTGGTGGGACGCAAGACCGAACGGGAGCGCTTCGCCGGGGCCGACGCCACCTTCACCTTCGAGGGGATGATGGGCGACGGCAAGGCCCTGCAGATGGGCACCAGTCACGAGTTGGGCCAGAACTTCGCCAAGGCCTTCGGCATCGAGTTCCAGACGGCAACCGGCACCACCGAGCACGCCTGGCAGACCTCGTGGGGCGTGACCACCCGGCTGGTCGGCGCGCTCATCATGGGCCACGGAGACGACGCCGGCATGCGCGTGCCCCCTCACATCGCCCCCGTCCAGGTCGTGGTCGTACTCGTGAAGGCCGACGACGGGGCCGGCGAAGTGGCCTCGTCGCTGGTGGCCGACCTGGTCGGGCGCGGCGTGCGGGCGGAGCTCGACGACCGGGTCGGTACCAGCTTCGGACGACGGGCCGTGGAGTGGGAGCTGAAGGGCGTCCCCGTCCGCATCGAGATCGGACCGCGAGACCTGGCGGTTGGAAACGCCACGCTGGTGCGGCGCGACACCGGCGAGAAGACGGCCCTGAGCGTTGATGGCGTGGCCGAGGCGGCGGTCGGCACGCTCGACGACATCCAGGCCGTCCTCTACCGCCAAGCCACCGAGATGCGCCAGGCCCGCACGACCGACGTCACGTCGGTGAGCGACGCCCGGGAGGCCGCTCAGACAGGCTTCGCCCGGGTGCCGTGGGACGTGGTGCGCGACGACGAGGTCGGCCTCGCCCAGGGCGGCGTCACCGTCCGCTGCCTCCAACGCGACGACGGTGAGCTTCCCATGTCGTCGTCGGAGCCGGGGTTGATCGCCACTGTGGCCAAGGCCTACTAGTGCGGTGTCTCCTCATTGACCCGACGCTTCCCTGAGAGCGGCCCGACCTCGTTCCACCTTCTCGATGATCGATTCAGCGCTGCCGTCCAGGTGAAGGGCTTGGGGTCGGCGTTGTGCTTGTCGAGGTAGTCATCGCTGGCGGCGATCAAGTAGTCGACGCTCGGGAACACCCCACGGCGGATGGCCCGGTCGGTCAGCTCCCGGAACCAACGTTCGACGAGGTTGAGCCACGAGCTCGAGGTGGGCGTGAAGTGCAAGTGGAACCGTGGGTGCTTGGCCAACCATGTCTTGACGTTGGGATGGTTGTGAGTGCCGTAGTTGTCGAGCACGAGGTGGATGCCGAGGCCCTTGGGTACCTGGCCGTCGATGACCTTGAGGAAGACCAGGAACTCCTTGTGACGATGCCGGGAGAGGCACAGCCCGGTGACCTTGCCGGTGGCGGCGTCGAGAGCGGCGAAGAGCGTCGTCGTCCCGTTGCGCTTGTAGTCGTGCGTCATGGTCCCGCACCGGCCCTTCTTCATCGGCAAACTGGGCTGGGTGCGATCGAGGGCCTGGATCTGGCTCTTCTCGTCCACGCAGAGCACAACGGCCCGCTCGGGGGGATCGACGTAGAGCCCCACGACGTCGACCAGCTTCTCCTCGAAACGAGGGTCGTTTGACAGCTTGAAGGTTCGCACCAGGTGGGGCTTGATGCCCCGCGAGGACCAGATGCGCTGCACCATGGCCTTGGAGATGCCGGCGTGGGCGGCCATGGACCGACACGACCAGTGCGTCTCCGCCTCCGGGGTGGTGTGGAGCGTGTCGTGGACGATGGCCTCGATCGTCGCTTGGGGGATCGATGGCTTGCGTCCCCGGCCCTTGGCCACTTTGCCTATGCGCTCTGTCCCGTCGGACTCGAAGCGCGCTCGCCACGCCAGCACCGTGCCCCGTCCCACCCCGATCCGCTCGGCGATCTCGGTGTTGGCCACCCCGTCGGCCGCCATCACCAACGCCTTGGCATGGCGAACCTCTCGATGGGGCCGAGCGCTCGATCGGGCGATCGTCCCCAGTTCTGTCCGTTGCTCCGCCGTCATTGCCAGCGACGCTGCCGGGCGATTCGCCATACCCTGAAGGCTACTCCATACCGCGCGTCATTTGGTGGACACTACACTAG
>JBBSHU010000108.1:0-9384 GCA_038232455.1 Acidimicrobiales bacterium | reverse complement strand
TCCGGCCCTGCAACCCCCTAAGAGGCCGGAGAAGGCTTCCGGATCCAACTCGAGAGAAGATAGATGTCGATAATCGTCAGCACGAGGAAGATGGCGGAAATAGTCACCACAAAGGCGCTCTGACCGAAGGCCGTGATGTCTCCGAGACCCGAGATCGCTCTAACAGCAATGATGGCGATCATCAACGGCCGGATGGGCTTCCGCCAGGCCATCACGACGAGGACAAGCGTGATCAGGCCAGCAGCCACGCTGAGCACCACGATGAGGACGGGGGGCTTGGAGCTGCTGTCATCCCCGCTCAGCGCTGGGATGAGGATCGCAATGTCAGTCAAGCCGAGCAGAAAGGCGAGAACCAAGCCGATCTTGTGATTCCGTGTCAACATGTGGCTCCATCTCCCCGATGACTCCAGTCCCGCCGACCTGGCGACCTGGCGACTGTACCGGGACGCTACAGCGCTCTCACTCTCTGTGCGGGTTCCGCACGAACATGGCCGACGTCCGCAGGACTTAGCCACTGTCTGGCCAAGTGGACCCATTCGAGGCACGGACCCATTCGAGGCACGGGCGTGCCCCAGGGGCGCAGGGTCAGGGGCTCACCGGGGGCCACGTCGGGCCACCGGGCGAGCAGGCGTCGGCGGTCGACGAGCACGGCGGCGCTCGCAAGGCCTGAAGGGTCCAGAAACTCGCGGCACGGCTTGACCAGCTAAAACCGGCTCAAATGATGTTCCCTCGCCGTGGCGCACTCCTTCCTGTACCGCCTAATTCGTCGTGCTTTCGGGTTCGCCAAGCTCCTACCCATGGACGGCTTCGCCAGGGATGCGGAGATCCTGGTGCTCCGCCACCAGCTCGCGTTCTGCGCCGCCAGGTGACCCGGCCTCGTTTTACCTGGTCGGACCGGGCGCTCATCGCCGGGCTCGCCGGCCTTGTGCCACGCGAGCGATGGTCGGCGTTTCTCGTCACGCCGAAGACCATCCTCGACTGGCACCGCCGCCTCGTCCGTCGACGCTGGACCTACCCGCACGCCGCCCCGGGCGTCCGGTCCTTCCGGACGAGACCGTCGAGTTGATCGTGCGGATCGCCCGGGAGAACCCGAGATGGGGCCATCTGCGCATTGTCGGCGAGCTCAAGAAGCTCGGCGTCACCGTCTCCAAGACGAGCGTCGCCAGCGTCCTTGCTCGCCGAGGACTTCCACCTGCTCCACGACGTCAGGGTCCGACCTGGTCGGAGTCCTTCGCGCCCAGGCCACAGGCATCTTGGCCACCGACTTCTTCCACGTCGACGGCGTGACCCTACGGCGCTATTACCGGCTGTTTGCTGTCGAGGTCGACAGCCGTGTCGTGCATCTGCTCGGGGTGACGACGAACCCGGCGATGGCGTGGGTCACGCAGGTGGCTCGCGACTTCACCTCCGATCTCGAAGATGCCCGGCGCCGGTTTGGATTCCTCATCCGCGACCGCGACACGAAGTTCAACTCGAGCTTCGACGAAGTGTTCGCCTCGATCGGCGTCACGGCCATTCGCACCCCGGTTCGGGCCCCCAAAGCCAACGCGTTTGCCGAGCGCTGGGTGAGGACCAACCTGATGGGTGATGGACGCGACGCGATGGCCGAGCGGCGATCGTCGTCGCCGCGGATAGCGATCCGCCTCGAACCCATCAGCGCGGTCACAACCGCGAGCGTGTAGCGCGCCCAGTACCTATCGCGGGGCAACGGTCACGTTCGTCAAGCGGACGCCCCGAGTCCGCTGACTGGAGGGCACATGGGCTAACCGCCCGGATCGTCCGGTTCCTACACCCCGACGACGCTGGCGAGTTCCTGGCCGGCGGCGGCAATTCCCTTCGCCCAGGTCTGAAATCCTACGATCCCGTCGACGGCGACGGCGATGGACCAACCCTGGAACCACTCAACCATGTTCTTGGTCTCCGGGCCAAAGTCGCCATCGACCACCTAAGGGTTTTCCGCCGAGAGCTATATCACTCCGAGTGCCAATAAGCCCTCACCTTACAGCATCGATGCTACGGGCTAGATCGACATCCAGGGCACTTATACCGCCCACCTCGTGCGTTGAAAGGTCTAGAACGACCGAATTGTAGACGTTTGACCATTCCGGGTGGTGGTTGATCTTTTCGGCTAGAATTGCTACCTTCGTCATGAACCCGAATGCTCCTACGAAGTCCTGGAACTTAAACTCCCTATGCAACTTCCCGCCAACTAGACTCCAACTCGGCAAACCGCTGAGGGCGCTCTGGATCTCCTGATCGGTCATCGGACGTTTATCGGCCGACACGCCACCTGCCTTCCTAAGATTGTTAAAGCGAATACTGCCATGAGAGCTGATGCCGCGGACCCAGTAACGGTACCAGCAAGGTGGTCGGTCGGACCTGTGGGTGCCGAAAACCCCTCCGCCAGCTCAAGCCACGAGTCGGTATTGGTGGATGATGCCGCCCAGAACGTCGTGTCTTCGCAGCCTGGCCATATCCGGCTCGAGACCCGGGGTCGGCGGCCCGGCCAGGTCAGTCGGAGCCTGCTGGTCCAGTGAGCGGTGCGTGGGATGCCGCCGAACGCGAGTGGCGCTCTGATTTCGGGGATGGTAGACCGGGCGGGAATGGATGTCGGCGTGACCATGTGAGACTGGCAGCGAACCGCTGGTGCCCAAACAGGAGGGCAACGTGCGGGAACGACGACCGGGTGCCGCAGGACGCGTCAGGATCCCCGAGCGCACGCGACAGAAGGTCGTGAATGCGGCGCTACGTGCGGAGCGCGCCGGCGACGACGCGACTGACCTTTCGCAATAATTAGCGGGCGATTCCCCTGCTGGGCAGCTCACACCAGACGACCTTGCCGCCGGCGTCCTGGGCCTCAACACCCCAACCGTCGGAGAGGTCCTCGATCAGCTGAAGGCCTCGGTGCCGCGTCGGCGTGTCGACGTGTGGTGTGAGCGTCGCCGCGCTGCCGTCGCGTGCCTCGATGCGAACGCGACCAACGGCCGTGGCGATCGTCAACTCGACCGGAGTCTGCGCGTGACGTGCCGCGTTGGTGACGAGCTCGTGACCACGAGCTGGGTATGGAGCATCGTGTCCTCCCCAGCCCCCGCAAGACCCAACTCGTCCTCGACGAGGCGGCGCGCCTCGATCGCGCTACGCAGTTCACCGGCGAGTCGCACTTTCCTCATGTACGGCTTTGTACCCCCCCAGCGGCCGCAGAAACGGCGATGGGCCCACCACCCCCTTCCGGCGATTGCTTTGTCGCTCGCCGCTCAACCATAGGGCCTTGTGCCACTGGGCGGGCACGTCACGACCGCAGGTTTCACCGGCCAGACGGCCGCGGAGGATCGCCCTAGGCCGGCGTGGGCGGAAGGAGCCGGGCGAACCCGCTTGCCAGAGGCGACGACGTGCCCAGATCAGGGTGTCCAGCGACGAAAGCACCCATCTGGCGTGCCGGTAGCGACGGATATTCAAAGCCCACGAATGAATCCTGACCAGGCTGCCGCCGCAACGCCTTCCGGCTGTCGCCGGTGCTCGAGGAGCCCCACGTCATGGTGACGGCGAACGTGCTGGTGGCCGAGACCGACCAGGAGGCCGACTTTCAGGCCGGGCCCGGCCGGGTCATGGCCTACCGGATCCGCTCGGGCCGGTTCGCCCCCCTCATGCCGCCCGACGTCGCCGCCGCCCAGCCGGACCATGGCCGTGGCGCACGTTCCGACGAACCGCATCGAATGTCGTTGTCGATATTCATCGTTCATCCTTTCGACGGTCAGTGTGCGAGTGCGTGTCGTTCACCTCAGTGTGTCTCTCATCGGGCGCCTCCGTCGCCATGTCGCCTCCTTCGTCCGATTTCACAGTCCGCGCCGACCTGGCCCCCTGGGGCCCGTCCCCCGGGCTCTGTTGGGAAGCCGGTACGCCCTCGGTGCTCTCGCCTGCGGCCGGGAAGGACCCGCGTGCCTCGCGGTCGACGCGGGCCTGGGCCTCGCGGTCGACGCGGGCCTGGGCCTCGCGTCGTCGCTCCTCCGCGGCCGGGCCGATGCCCGGATCAGCGGCTCGGGCCGCCAGTTTGTTGTGCCAGCGCTCACCGAGAATCCCGCCGGTGGCGGCGCCCACCAACATGGCCACAAGTGCCGCCACGCCGGCCACCGTTCCTATCTGGGACCACTCCTTGCCAGAGGTCGGCACGCCGACGTTGCGGAGGTTGCGGACGATGGTCCCGCTGTCCGTCTGGGTCCCCACGATGGCGGCCACCCCCGCGGCGACGACGACCCCCAAGAAGAAGACGAGCAGGCCGTTGACCACACCGCCTCGGCGAGCCATGCGCCCAGCTACGTAGCCACCGAAGAGATAGGACAAGGCGAGCAGCACGGCGACGGCGATTCCTGCACCTGTCCCCAGGTTCTGCCAGTCGTTGGGGCTCAGATCGCTGTGGCCCGAACTTGCCACCCGAGCGGCGATGCCGCCGACCAGGGCGACGAGCACGGCGAAGGTCCCGTAGGCCACCATCGTCCCGGCCACCGCGCTCGGAAGCGAGGCTCGGCCCAGACCCGCCTCCCGGGCAAACGCCATCCGATCCCGACGGCCCTCAACCGTCCTCTGTCGCAATTCGGCTCCTCTCTCGCGCATCGCCGCCGGTAGCGACGGCATCGCAGTTGTTAGGCGGAAGCGAACGCCATCCGCAGGGAATGACCCAGGCTCCCGACCGACGACACGCAGGGCGTGCTCACCCTCCTGCCGAACACCGAACGCGCCACAGGATCCATTCGGATGCTCGTCGGCGAATACCCACTACCAGGCCATTTGCGGTGTGGGCTGGAATGCTCCTTCGTCCGCTGATTTCCGGGCCTTCGCCCGCCTCGCTACACCTCTTCGATCGGGCCGTTGTAGTCGCCCCGCATGAGCTTCTCCAATGTGGACTTTGCCGATGCCTTCGCCTCGTAGCCCTGTCCGCCGTCCGTCGCAACCGCCTCGCCGTTCGAGGCCTTCACGCGAAACGCCCACTTCTTGTCGTGACGTTGGTACAACTCACCCTTGCCGGCCATCAGGACGCCCTTCTGTCGAAATTGTGCCGTCCCGGTACCTACCCAGCACCGCCCTGTGTTACCCCGTGGTCGGCCCCCCTCGCATCTTACGGGCCACGGTGGCGGCCAGCGCCTTGGGCAATTTCGATTCCACAATTTCGAAGCCTGTGCAGTTGGCACCTGGACACCACGGGATGGGCGAACACTGAAGTACCGCTCACCCGTACCGTTTGACCCCCCCCGGAACGGGCGGATGATCCGGGCGGGTGTTACGGGACGCTCCGGTGTACCTGCCGCCCCCGTCCCGCCGGCTCGGGCCGTGTTCCCGGTCGACGATCGGCCAGGCCGAACGTGCCGCAGTTGGTCAAACACGAGGTAGCGCCACGTCGGGCAGGTTGAGGGTGCGGATGAGGCCGGTGGCCCCGCCGGCGTGGTGGCCGGCTTGCCGCTGAAGATGAAGGCCTGGCCCTGGTTCACATAGCAGTTGGTCGGCACCGGGATACCAGTACCGCAGGCCACGCCGGGAGGCGGCGTCGGGTTGCAGGTGCCTATGCACACGTCCTGGTTAGACGCCCCCACGATGATGTCGGGGATGCCGTCGCGTGGTCCGGTGCCGGTGGGCCCGCTGCCCACGTCACCCGCCCGGCCGATGCGCCAGCCGAACCGGGCCGAGGCCTGGGGCACGGGATTGTCCAGGGCGAACAGCAGGCCGGTCGCCGGGGCGATGTGGTCCGCGAGAGCCCCGCTGAACACCCAGGCCTTTCCCTGACCGATGTTCCCGCCCACCTTCTGGGCGTCGGTGCCGACGGTGATGTCGGGAATGCCGTCACCGGTGACGTCTCCGAGGACGGCGATGTAGAAGCCGAAGTTGGCGCTCTGGGGTTCGGGGGAATCGATGAAGTAGAGCGGCGTGAGGGTCCGGCCGCTCATGGCCCGCACCCGCCCCCCTGATGCCTCGAAGAAGTCATTGACGCCGTCACCGTCGAGGTCGCCGCCCACGGGATTGCCGCCGAGTGGCCCGGGCAGGCCGGCGCTGGCCAGCCGCTCCCCCCCGCGCCCCCCGTCCGGGGCATCGATCCTGGTGGGCACGTAGGGGGTCGTGATGTGATGGTGGAGGCGGGCGCGGAGGCGACCCCGACGGTCAAGGGCGCCAGCAGCGTCACCACGACCACGGCCGTCCGGGCGGTCTGAGCCAGCCGTGTTCCGAACAGCCTGAACCCGGCTAAGTGGGACGGGTTCATCGTCATCTGGTGACTCCGATCAAAGTCGTGGCGTCCCCCCAGGTGGTTTAGAAGAACGCCTTGTAGATGGCGACGGGCAGGGGGAGGGGCTCGTCGCCGGTGGCCCCGAAGGTCACCGGGGGGCGACCCTGGATGAACCAGGTCGCGGTGGAGGGTCGGAACACGGCGATGTCTGTAGTGCCGTTGGCGTCGTAGTCCCCGGGCACGGGAACGTCGCCGGTGGCACCGAAGAACAGCGTGGGTCCGCCGTTGACGAACCACTGACCGGTGAAGGGCCGGTACACGGCAAAGTCGGTGCGCCCGTCGCCGTTGTAGTCACCGGGCACGGGGATGTCGCCGGAGATTCCGAAGTTGACCGACACCCCACCGGCTACGAACCATGTGCCGGTGGAGGGCCGGAACACGGCGATGTCGGTGGCTCTGCCAGGAGTGCACCATCCGTGGCCCTGCTATAAACTGGTTATGTACCGGCGCTGGGGCGATATGCAGCGCCGCATGCACGCCAACGGCCGCACCGGGTGGTACCTGCGGGTCCTGCGCCCTGGGCGGGTGTCGGTGGCCGGGCCCATCCGGGTGGCGGAACGCCATCCGGCGCTGGCCTCGGTGCGCCTGGCGCACGGGGCGGCCAGCCCCAACAGCGGTGTCCCGACCGACGTGATCGAGGCGCTCATTGCTCTGCCGGGCCGACGAATGGAGGATGGCCCTGGCCAACCGCCTGCTATAGGGCGGGTCAGGACACGTAGTACGCCCGGGCGAAGAACGAGGCCGCAGCGATCATGGCCAGACCGCTGCCGGCGAGAATCCAAGCCCTCAGCCGGCCGCGCTCGGCGAGCAGCTCACCGGCGACGGCGAAGCACGGGAAGGCGAGGAGCAGGTACCGGCCCATGCCGAAGAGGTTCTTGGTCGACAGCGCCGGCAGGCCGACGATGAGGATCGCGTAGATGCCGTACCCCCAGCCGAGGCGCCGGACCACCCGCGGGAGGAGGGCGAACGCGGCCACGGTCGCCACCGCGTGGCTGGCCAGGATGATGACCGAGTTCGGGCTGTCGAACCGGGTCATCTCCCGAAAGAAGTCGAACTTGAACCAGGTCGAGAGATCCTGCTGCTGACCCCACGCCTCCTGAACGGTGAGGAAGGCCAGCGGGTCGCCGAATCGCACCCAGAGGTAGAAGACGTAGGCCGTCAAACCGAGTCCCGCGAGCAGGACACCGCCGTCCTCTGCCCGGACACGGCTCAGGCGCTGAAGCGAGCCGGCGGTGCTCGGCGGGACCGAACCTGCTGCCCCGTCCGCGTCGGCGCGGTGGGGAGGTGCGACGGGGCCGCCGGCCGTCACCAGCTCCCGGTCGAAGACGCCGCGCTGCTCGAGGGTGCGCACCACCAGGCCGATCACGAGCACTGCTCCCAGGGGCCGGGTGGCCGTGGCCGCGGCCCCGATGAGCCCGGCCAGCCAGGGATGGCCGTGCTCGAGGGCCATGAAGGAACCCACGACGGCGAGCAGGCAGGTGGCGTCGGCGTACATCGGCCCGAACAGGAAGAAGGAGAAGGGGTAGAGCAGGACGAGCAGCAACGCAGTCCAGGCCGCTTCCGGCGAGAGCCGGTCGCGGAACCAGCGCGACAGCAGGAGGACAGCGGCCGTGCCGGAGCTCAGGGCGATGACCACGCCGGGCCCGATGTCGCTGCCGAATAGCCGGTGGCCGGCCCTCATCAGCAGGGGGTAGAGGGGGAAGAAGGCCACCGACCCCTGGATGCCGGGGGTGTAGTCATAGCCGAGCAGCGCGACGTGGCGGTACCACCCGGCGTCCCAGTTCACCCACCCCTCCCACCACGGCCGCCCGGCGAGCAGGTCGGGGCTGCGCACTCGCGTGGGTAGGTACATCGTGGACAGCACGGTCACCGCGACCATCGTCAGGGCCACGCCTGCCACGGCCAGGGGCTCTCGATGGTCCGCCATCACCTTGCGGCACCGCTCGACCCGGACCGCACGCATCGTCGGGGCGATCTTAGGGCGGAAGCGCCCTCCGTATCGAAGCGGCCACGGTGGCCGCGTGGTCGGCGTCCTCGTAGCGCTGCCGGGGCCAGAAGAAACCCCGGAGGCCGTCCTTGCGCCGGCGGGGCACCACGTGAACGTGCAGGTGGGGGACGCTCGGCTCACCCGGTTGTTCAGGGCCACGAACGAGCCGTGGGCGTCCATGGCCTCCTCCACCGCCGCGCCGAGGCGACGGGCCGCGCCGAACAGGGGTCCCACCAGGTCCGGGCGAGGGTGTCGAGATGGCGCCTGGCGGCGTCAGGGCAGCGTCGTCGGCCACGTCAGTCTTCCCAGGCCAGCACGTTGCCGCGCAGCTCCTCGGGCAGCCACGTCTCGGGCGCGCCGACCGTGAAGCGCGCCGGTTGGGACGGGCCCGGCGCCTCGAGGAGGTGATGACAGCCCAATGCCAAGGTCACCGCCCGGTCATCGTGTTCGCCGGAGGCATGATGTACTGGCGCACGGCCCCGCACGGGCGATGGTCGATGCCTTTGTGCCCGCAGGGGGGCAGTTGCAGTCGGCGCACAAGGGGAGGTCGGCGGTGCGGCTGGTGATCGAGAACCAGCTCGACGAGTACAGGGTGCCGCAGTGGGCGCGTCGTACTCCGCCTTCCCGAAACCGACGGCCGAGAGCTATATCACTCCGAGTGCCTATAAGCCCTCACCTTACAGCCTCGATGCTACGGGCCAGATCGACATCCAGGGCACTTATACCGCCCTGTGGGTGCCGAAAACCCCTCCGCCAGCTCAAGCCACGAGTCGGTATTGGTGGATGATGCCGCCCAGAACGTCGTGTCTTCGCAGCCTGGCCACATCCAGCTCGAGACCCGGGGTCGGCGACCCGGTCAGGTCCGTCGGAGCCTGCTGGTCCAGTGAGCGGTGCGGACGATGGCCGTTGTAATGCTCGATGTAGTCGGCGATGATCACATCGAGGTGGCGACGACCCAACACCAGGAGCCGGTCCAGGCACTCCCGGCGCACGGTGCCCACGAAGCGCTCGGCATAGGCGTTGGCCCGGGGTGCCCGGACCGGCGTCTTGATGATCCGAATGCCCTCGGATGCAAAGACGGCGTCGAAGGACGACGTGAACTTCATGTCTCTATCCCGGATCAAGAACT
>JBBSHU010000107.1:0-9486 GCA_038232455.1 Acidimicrobiales bacterium | reverse complement strand
GGTTCTTGCGGATCTCCATGTCGATGAAGTCGATGACGATGATTCCGCCGATGTCGCGCAGCCTGAGCTGGTGGGCGATCTCGGTGGCCGCCTCGAGGTTGTTGCGGAAGACCGTCTCCTCCAGGTTGGAGCTACCCACGTTCTTGCCCGTGTTGACGTCGATGACGGTGAGGGCCTCGGTGCGCTCGATGATCAACGAGCCACCGGAGGGCAGCCAGACCTTGCGGTCGAGAGCCTTGTGCAGCTGCTCGTGGATGTGCTGGCGCTCGAAGAGCGGAAGCGACGGGTCCTTGTAGAGCTCGATCCGGTCGGCCAGCTCGGGGATGAGCGAGGAGACGTAGTCGTGCACCTCGCGGTGGAGATCGACGTCGTCGATCAACACGCCCCGGTAGTCCTTGTTGAACTCCTCCCGGATGACCCTCACGGCCAGCGGAGGCTCCCGGTACAGCAGGGCGGGAGCACCCTTGTGCCGGGACTGCTCCTCGATCTGCGCCCATTGCCGCTGGAGCCTCTCGACGTCGCGCTGGAGCTCGACGGGGGTGGCTCCCTCGGCGGCCGTGCGCACGATCAGCCCGTTGCCCTCGGAGCGGACCTCGTCGAGGATGCGACGGAGGCGTTTGCGCTCGTCGTCGGGCAAGCGCTTGGAGATGCCGTACGTGGTGCTCCCCGGGAGCAGCACCATGAAGCGCCCGGCCAGGGAGACCTCCTGAGTCAGGCGGGCCCCCTTGGTGCCGATGGGGTTCTTGGTGACCTGGCAGAGCACCGTCTGGCCGACCTTGAGCAGGTTCTCGATGCGAACGGAGTCCGCCGACTGCCCCTTTGCCTTCGAGCCCTTCTCCTCGACGTCCTCGGGGTCGTACTGGACATCGCCCCGGTAGAGCACGGCGTTCTTGGGGGTGCCGATGTCGACGAACGCCGCCTCCATCCCGGGGAGCACGTTCTGCACCCGACCGAGGTAGATGTTGCCGTGGATCTGGGTGGCGTCGTCGGCCGGACGGGCGACGTAGTGCTCGATGAGGGAGCGTCCCTCGAGCACGGCGATCTGGGTCACGCGCGCCCGGCTGTGCACACACATGAAGTAGCGGCCCACCGGGCGGCCCTTGCGCTCCCGGCCCCGGCGGCGCTCGAGGGTCTCCTCGTCGAGAGTGACGGGCTCCTCGTGCTCGGCGACTCCGTCGACGACCCGGCTCTGGCCGGAGCTGCGCCCCCGACCGCCCCGGCGCCGCCGGCGGCGTGCCCCGCCGCCGTCCTCGGTGGTGGCTTCGGGGTCGAGCTCGTCGGCTGCGTCCACGCCTTCGTCGGGAGGGGCGGGCCGGGTGTCGCCGATCCGGGGTCGGCGGACGGTGGCCCGGTCGCCGGCCTCGGCCGACGGGCGTCCCTCGGCCAGGCGTTCGGGCAGTTCAGGCTGGGCATCGTCGACCGCTCCTGTAAGCCGCCCGGACTTGTCGCCGCCCGCGCCGGCCGATCCAGAGGCCGTACCGGGGGTTCGGCCGCCGCCGCCGCGACCCCCCCGAGATCCCCGTCGGCGAGGACGGGGTGCTTGCCCGTCGACCCCACCGGGCCGCTCGGGCCCGGCACCCCGCTCAGAGGGCCGCTCGGGCCCGGCACCCCGCTCAGAGGGCCGCTCGGGCCCGGCACCCCGCTCAGAGGGCCGCTCGGGCCCGGCACCCCGCTCAGGCCGAGGACATCAGCGACGACGCCGGCCAGGGCCGTCCCCGGATCGGCGCCGGCGTCGAGGCGGTCGAGAGTTAGGGCGAACAGAACCTCGGAGTCCGACGCGCCCTCGATACCGGCCGCCCGGGTATCGGAGACCATGTGCCGCAGGCGCACCCCGAGAGGCCCGGTGAAACCGGGCACGGCTCCGTTGTGGGCGAACAACCAGGGCCCGGCCGTGAACGGTGGTGTGCCGCTCTCCTCGATCGGCGACGGCGGGGTGGCGTCACGAACGGCGGCCAGGGCGCAGGTCGTACGCAACAGTCCGGCGACGCTGCGGAAGCTTCGCTCCGCCCATGCCGGCCGGGGCGACCGCCACCGGGCCGGCTCCGGGCGCACCGCGAGGTCGTACCAGCCCAACCCGAACCCGTCGGCGTTGACTGCGCCCGCCCGCTGCTGGCGAGGGGCCCAACTCTGGCGGACGATGGAGTGCGGTTGTCCCCACACCAGCTCTTCGAGCCCCACGGATGGACCGAGATAGGCGAGGAAGCGACACACGGCGGTGGTTTCTGGGTGGCCGGGGTCGGATCAGTCGTCGCGGGCGCAGCGGAAGCCGGCGAAGATCTGGCGGCGGATCGGATGGTCCCAGTTTCGGAACGTGGTGCGAACGGCGGTGGGGTGGGTGGCCCACGACCCACCGCGGAGCACCTTGTAACCGGAACCGAAGAACACTTCGGAGTACTCCCGATAGGGGTACGAGCGGAAGCCCGGGTAGGGCTCGAAGTCGCTCGAGGTCCACTCCCAGACGTCGCCCAGCAGTTGGTGGCACCCAGCGGGCGTGGCCCCGGCCGGATAGGCGCCCACCGGTGCAGGACGGAAGTGACGCTGGCCGAGGTTGGCCAGCCCCGGTTCGAAGCCGCCCGGCACCCCGCTCAGGGGGCCGCTCGGGCCCGGGCCCCACGGGTGGCGGCGCTTGTGGCCGTCGCCGCTCCAGGAGGCCGCCTTCTCCCACTCGGCCTCCGTGGGCAGGCGACGACCGGCCCACCTGGCATAAGCCGTGGCCTCGTGCCAGCACACATGCTGCACGGGCTCGTCGAGGGGCAGGGCCTCCTCCCAGCCGAACCGGACCCGCGTCCACGAGCCGGGGCCTTCGCGCCACCAGAACTGGGGATGCTGCGCCCCGGTCTCGTTGCGCCATGCCCAGCCCTCGTCGGTCCACCAACGCTGTTCGTCGTACCCACCGTCTTCGACGAAGCCGAGGTACTGGTGGTTGCTCACGGGGGCGGTGTCGATCCAGAAGGCTTCGAGGTCGACCACGTGGGCCGGTCGCTCGTTGTCGAAGGCCCAGGCCTCGTCGTCGGTGCCCATCACGAACGGTCCGCCCGGCACCCGGACCTCGGTGGCGGCCAACCGGCTGCCCGGCGGAGGATCGGGAGCGAGGGGTCGGTAGCCCTCGCCGCCCATGAGCTGCAGGGTGGCCAGCATGGTTTCGTCGTGCTGGTGCTCGTGCTGCACGACCATGCCGTACACGAAGGCGTTGGTGACCAGGTCGGCCAGCCGAGTGGCAGTGCCCAGGCCTGTGGCCGCGTCGAAGGCGGCCAGGCCGTCGAGAACGTCGAGGGACCGGTCCCGGACCTCGCCCAGGTAGCGGCGCGCTTCGATCGGGCCCAGGAGGGGCAGGGCCGGCCGGGTGCGCCGCGGATGGCGGAACGCGTCGTACACGTCGTCGAGGGCCGCGTCGATGGGCCGTGCTCCCGACACCGCTCGCAGCAACCACAGCTCCTCGTAATTGCCGATGTGGGCCAGGTCCCAGACGAGCGGCGACATGATCGGCGAGTGTTGGCGGACCAGGTCGGCGTCGGAGAGCGGGGCGAGCAGTTCGAGAGACCGTCGACGGGCCTCGTCGAGCTGGGCGGCGACGGTGGTCTTCACGTCCGGAACCCGGAGGGCCGGTGTTGACAGTTCGAGGGTCATGCGTCCACCGCCGCCGGAACGGGGAACAGGGCCCCGTGTTCGGCCCAGGCGTCGAGGCGGTCGTCGGCCGGAGTGCGGCCCCGGTCGACCCAGCGCTCGGCATAGGCGGCGACCATGTCGACGAGGGAAGCAGGCGCCCCCAGTCGGTCGAGCGACGCCTGCGCGGCACCGAAGCAGTCTCTGGCCGACGCGGCCAGGGCCGGGTGACCGAGCCCGGTGCGGGCTGCATCGATCCAACGACCCACGGCGCTGCAGGACGTGGCGGCCTGATTGGCCGCATCGCCTCCCTCGGGATCGGCCAGGAGGGCGGCGGTGACGGCCACCGGGACCTGCCACCACGGGTCGGGTAGGGCGTCGAGCATCCGGAGCTCCAGCCATCCCCGGGGGCGCACGGGAGGGAACAGCGTGCTCAGGTGGTAGTCGAGATCGTCATTTGTGGGCCAACCCAGCTCGTGACCCTCGGCCACCCATTGGCCGAACGTCAGTGGCGAGTCGAGGTGGACGAAGTGGTCGGGCGCGGATCCAGGCTCTGCCTCTCGGCCGGGCGCGGGCCGAGGCTCGGGCCGGATCAGCATGACTCGGGCGTCGAGGACATAGTCGGCCCAGGCGGCGGGCCCCGGGCGGTCGCTGTCGACCGGAGCGGCCCGGCTGCGGTCGAGGGCCATCCAGGTGGCCAGTCGGGCCGAGCGGAAGCCGGTCGGCCGCCCCTCGAGAAACGGGGAGTTGGCGAACGCGGCGGCGAGGGTGGGGCCCAGGCGATGGGCCAGCCGCCATTGGCGGGCGGCGTCGTCCGCGGTGGGACCGACGCCGATGTTGACCTGGACGGAAGCGGTGTTGGCCATCATGCGACGGCCGGCGGGCCCGTCGGCGTCGAAGTAGGCCTCCATGGCCCGGTACCGCGCCGAGTTGGCCACGCGCCGAGGCGGTCGTAGCGGGTCGGCACCCAATCCGACCAGATCGACACCGATCGCCGACGCAGCGGCCCGCGCCAGGGCGGTGTCGGCTTCGGCTACGGCGCAGGCATCACCCATACCGACGAAGGGTGGGGCGCTCACCTCGAGCTGGCCGCCAGGCTCGAAGGTAACGGTGCTGCCGCCCGGAAGAGGCCCTGCCGCGGCGACGGCTCGGGCCAGGTCGACGGGATCGACCCGGGCCACCTCGTCGCCCCGAGCGACGGTGATCCACTCCAGTTCCACCCCCACCCGACAGGGCGACTCCGGCGAGAAACTTCTATCGCCGAGGGTGTCGCGGACGTCGCGCACGCTCAGGCGCGGGTGGGGGCTGGGCATCGGAAGACCTAGCGGTGCCCGAAGTGGGCTGTCACCCAATCGAGGTTGCGCACGAAAGCAAGCCACTGCTCACTGACCAGCATGGGTTCTCCCCTCATCGGAATTCGCGGACCTTCGCCCGCGCTACCCACCATGGGGAGAGTCTAAGCACAGCCCCGTCGGCTGGGAAGGCGGGCCTGACGCGCTCGCCCCCCTTCGGAGTGCAAACATGGCCGCCATGGAACGAGCCCAGCAGTCCGTTCTGGCACAGAGGGCTGCCGGCGTGCGCGCACGCGCAGCCGAGATTCCCATCGAGGCGTGGGTCACGTTGGCCGTGGTGGCTGCTGCAGTGATCTTCACCTTCTTCCAGCTCCAGCCGAGGCTGCTCCTCACCAACACCACACCGGCGGGCGGCGACACCGGCGCCCACGTGTGGGGACCCGACTTCCTGCGCCATCACGTGCTCCCCCATTTTCGCCTCACCGGGTGGGCGCCCTCGTGGTACGCGGGGTTCCCGGCCTACGTCTTCTACTTTCCGCTGCCGGCCCTCCTGATCGCCTTCTTGAGCTTCATCCTCCCTTACGGGATCGCCTTCAAGCTCGTCACGGTGGCCGGCATCCTCACCCTGCCCGTGGCCGCCTGGGCCTTCGGGCGCCTGTCGGGCATGCGCTTCCCGGGTCCGGCCCTGTTGGCGGTGGCCACCGTCCCCTTCCTCTTCTACTCGGGGTTCTCCAGTACCGGCGGGAGTTGGAGCTACACCATCTACGGGGGCAACATCGCCTCCACGCTGGCCGGTGAGTTCTCGTTCTCCGTGAGCCTGTCACTGGCCCTGGTGTTCCTCGGCGTGTTCGCCCGCAGCCTCGACACCGGCAAGTACCGGGTCTGGGCCGCTGTGCTCCTGACCCTCACCGGGTTGAGCCACCTGCTGCCCACCCTGTTCGCGGTGACCGGGGCCCTCGTGCTGCTGGTGCTGCGGCCGAGCGTCGCCCGGGCCAAGTTGGCGGCCATCGTCGTAACCATCGGGGGCCTGTTGGCGGCCTTCTGGAGCGTCCCCTTCCTGTTCCGCCTCCCCTACAGCAACAACATGGGTTGGGAGAAGCTCACCACTTACCAGGAGAACCTCGTTCCCGCGAATATCAGGTGGCTGGTGCTACTGGCCCTGGGCGGGGCGATCGCGTCCGTGGCGTTGCGGCGACGGACGGGCACGGCCATCACCGCACTGGCGCTGCTCTCCGGCCTGGTGTTCAGGTACGGCCCCCAGGCCCGGCTCTGGAACGCCCGGGCCCTGCCCTTCTGGTACCTGTGCGTGTTCCTGCTGGCCGGCGTCGCCGTGGCCGAGGCCTCCCGCGGCCTCGCCCGCCTGATTGCCGAAGACCCCGATCGTCCATCGAGGCAGGTCGGCCTGGTGACCCCGGTGGTGGCCGCCCTGGTGGCGTGGGTCTTCGTGGCCGGACCGCTCGGCGTCCTGCCGGGCTGGGCCCCCAAGCCGTCGAGCCCGGAGTCGACCTTCATCTCTTCGTGGGCCAAGTGGAACTACAGCGGCTACGAGGGCAAGCCCGCCTACCCCGAGTACAAGGGGATCATCGACACCATGTCCCAAGTGGGGCGCAACATCGGTTGCGGGCGGGCCCACTGGGAGTACGACTCGTCCCTCGACCGCTTCGGCACACCGATGGCGCTGATGCTCCTGCCCTACTGGACCAACGGCTGCATCGGTTCGATGGAGGGTCTCTACTTCGAGTCGTCGGCCACCGTGCCCTACCACTTCCTGTCGGCGGCCGAGCTGGCCAAGGCCCCGTCGAACCCCATGCGCGATCTGCCCTACCGAAGCCTCGACGTGAACCGCGGCGTCCGTGACCTCCAGCTGCTCGGGTCGAGGTACTACCTGGCCTTCTCCCCCGAGGCCCTGAGCCAGGCGAACGCCAACCCCAGCCTGCACGAGGTGGCCCAGACCGGCCAATGGCACGTGTTCGAGGTGGCCGGATCGGGGCTGGTGACTCCGCTGGCGTTCAAGCCCAACGTGGTCACCGGCACGAAGATCGGTTCCAAGGAGTGGCTGGGTCTCTCCGTCGACTGGTTCAACGACCCCAGCCGCCGCGACGTACCCCTCGCTGCCTCGGGCCCCAAGGACTGGCCCCGGGTGGAAGTCACCTCCCAGAAGGCACCGCCGAAAGCCGGTGCGTCCAAGACGGTGGGCACCGACATCTCGGTGGCCCAGCCGAAACTGGAGCCCGTGGCCCCCACCCAGGTCCGCAACATCCGAGAGGGCGACGACAGCCTCTCCTTCGACGTCGACCGCCCCGGCTCGCCCGTGCTGGTCAAGGCCTCCTACTTCCCGAACTGGAAGGCATCGGGGGCCAAGGGCCCCTGGCGGGTCACCCCCAACCTCATGGTCGTGATCCCCACGTCGAAGCACGTGAGCCTTCACTACGGCTACACGCCGGTCGACGTCGGGGGTTGGCTGCTGACCTTCGTCGGCATCGGGCTGATCGTCGTGGTCAGACGCCATCCGGTGGTGATCGACAACGGTCCCGGCGAGTCCGATCCCGACGGCCTGACGTCTCCGGATCCGGCCCCTGCCCCGGACGCGGAGCCCGAACCGGTCAGCGCCGGCGTCTCCCGGTCGCCGATCGGAGCCGGGCGGCCGGGCTGGGCGGCCCCGTTCGGACGAACCGCACCAGGTTCCCAACCCGGCCCCTGAGCGCCCCGGTGTCCGGGCGGGCATTACCGTGCTCGCGTGCATCTCGAGTACCAGGGCGACGCCGCTCCCCGCGACCGCGATGACGAGGTTCGCACTCCGGCGGAAGGACCACCGGCGCCAGCGCCGGTCGTGACCGGCCCCGGCGGCGGCCGGGTCGTGGCCTGGAGGGTCCTCGTTGCCGCGGTGGTCGTCGTCGGTGTGGTCCTACGGTTCACCGCCGACGCCCACCTGTGGCTCGACGAGGCGTTGTCGGTGAACATCGCCCGTCTTCCGCTCGCCCGGCTGCCCGATGCCCTCCGCCACGACGGGGCGCCGCCGCTC
Organism: Acidimicrobiales bacterium; assembly: GCA_038232455.1. Classification (GTDB taxonomy): domain Bacteria; phylum Actinomycetota; class Acidimicrobiia; order Acidimicrobiales; family AC-14; genus DATAQC01. Next base: position 1,569 of record JBBSHU010000107.1, on the reverse strand, counting down.
TACTACGTGCTGTTGCACGGGTGGATGGCGGTTTTCGGGACGGGCACCATCGCCGTGCGGGCCCTTTCGGGAGTGTTCGGGGTGGCAGCCCTTCCGTTCATATGGATCGCCGGCCGCCGCCTCGGAGGCAAACGGCTGGCGGTGGCCGCGCTGGCGCTCATGGCCGTCTCTCCGTTCGCGGTGCGCTACGGCACCGAGGCCCGCATGTACTCGCTGATGACGCTGCTGGCGCTGCTCGGCTGGCTCGCTCTCGTCGACCTGCTGCAGCGCTTCACCTGGTCCCGGGCCGTCGCCGTCTCGGTCCTCACCGGGCTACTGCTCCTGACCCACTACTGGTCGCTGTATCTCCTAATGGTCGCCGCCGTCTTCGTGGCCCTGCGCGCTCTCCGGGGCCCGGGCCGCAACGAGGCTCGCCGGGCCGGTCTGGCCATGGCCGTCGGATGCCTGGCGTTCCTGCCCTGGGTGCCGATCTTCGTCTTCCAGGTCGGCCACACCGGCACACCCTGGGCTGGGCGGCCCGAAGTCCGGATCCTGTTCGACACCGTGTTCCAGTTCTCGGGCGGCTTCTGGGACCCGGGCTTCGTCCTCGGCCTGCTGACCTGGCTGCTCATCGTCGTCGCCCTACTCGGACGGCCGATCGACGGCCGCCGCATCGAGCTCGACCTACGTACCCGCCCCGACGCCCGAGTCGTGGCCGTCGTGGGGTTCGGCACCCTCGCCGTGGCCTTCGTGGCGGGAGTCGTGGGTCAGTCGGGCTTCGCCGTGCGCTACGCAGCCGTGCTGTTTCCGTTCGTCCTGCTCCTCGTCGCCCTGGGCATCACCCGGTTCACCGAACCCCGGGTGTTCCGTGGGGTCATCGCCGCATGCGTCGTCCTCAGCCTCATCGCCATCACGCCCAACGTCTTCGGCGACCGCACCACGGCGGCCAAGGTTGCCCGCGTCCTACGGACCGAGGCTCGCCCCGGTGATGTGGTCGCCTACTGCCCCGACCAGCTCGGCCCTTCGGTGAGCCGCCTGCTCGGTGATCGAGGCCTGGTGCAGATCCCGTTCCCCCTCGGCGGTCCACCCGATCGGGTCGACTGGGTGGACTACGCCCAGCGCAACCACGCGGCCACGACGGCGCCGTTCACCCAGATGCTGCTGGACCGGGCCGGGCCCCAGCACGACATCTGGCTGGTGTGGTCGCCCAACTACCAGACGTTCGGAACCAAGTGCACCGCCCTCGGTGACCGGCTGCAGGCGGCCCGGCCCGACATGAAGAGGGTGCTGACGATCAAGACCGAGTACATCGAGCACCCCGGCCTCATTCGTTACCGGCCGGCGTGAGCCTCGTCGGGTCCTGTCCCGTGGCCGGCCCCTCCCACCGCCCTGAAAACCGGGCGGCGGGCCCCTCCCCACGGGCCACCCGTCTCGGGAGCTTGAAATGGACGCCCTCCGGGCGACGATTCGGCCCCGTGAGCCTCGTCGGGTCCTGTCCCGTGGCCGGCCCCTCCCACCGCCCTGAAAACCGGGCGGCGGGCCCCTCCCCACGGGCCACCCGTCTCGGGAGCTTGAAATGGACGCCCTCCG
>JBBSHU010000106.1:0-9507 GCA_038232455.1 Acidimicrobiales bacterium | reverse complement strand
TGTTGGACACGCCGGTCCTGGACATAATGGCCTGCATCCTGGGGCCGTCGACCACATGGCTTCTCCGCCGACTGGCCGCCGGCCTCGAAGCCAGCCCCGACGGCTTCGACCTACCCCTCGCCGACACCGCCCAGGCCCTGGGTCTCGGCAGCCGTGGTGGGCGCCATTCCCCGTTCATGCGGGCCTTCACCCGTTGCTGCCAGTTCGACCTGGCCGAGGCCCGCAGCGCCGGCACCATTGCCGTCCGGCGCAAGCTCCCGCCCCTCAACCGTCGCCAGGTGCAGCGGTTGCCCGGGCCCCTCCAGGCCGCGCACCAGGCATGGCAGGAGGACCAGCTGCGAGCGCCCCCGGCCGACCAGTTGCGCCGGCGCTGCCGACGCCTGGCCCTGAGCCTGGTCGAGCTGGGTGAGGACTTCGAGGCCACCGAGCGCCAACTGGCCCGACGGAAGTTCCATCCCGCTCTCTGCCGTGAGGCCGCGTCGTGGGCCTGGGACCGCCATCGCCAGGCACTGGCCGCCGTCGAGGGACACGACCTCAGCATCCTCCCCGGTCCCGGTGCCGGCCCGAGCGGCGACGCCGCCGCCTGATCCCACCGGCGGCCGGGCCCCACGACCCCCGGCCGCCGATCGCCTCTGGTGTGCGAACCGCGGCCAGCGCCGTCCGCGGTTCGCATGCTGGGCCCGTCTGCTCCCTGCGGGGTGGTGTGGCTCAGGTCCCCGGAGGTTGCCCGATCGGGGCATCGCCTGACGTCCCCCAAGCAGTGACGGTGCTGCCACTGCCACTCAAGTTGATGTACCAGGTACCGGTGGAGGGACGGAAGACAGCGTTGTCGGACTTGGCGTCGCCGTTGTAGTCGCCCGGCACGGGTATGTCGCCCGACCCACCCCAGCTGGTGACGGTGGAGCCGCCGCCACTCAGGTTGATGTACCAAGTGCCCGTCGACGGCCGGAACACGGCGATGTCGGTCTTGGCATCCCCGTCGTAGTCGCCCGGCACGGCGATGTCGCCGAAGGCCCCCCAGGCGGTCACGGTGCTGCCGCCTCCGCTGTTATTGATGTACCACGTGCCCGTCGACGGCCGGAACACGGCGACGTCGGTCTTGGCATCCCCGTCGTAGTCGCCCGGCACGGCGACATCTCCCGAGGCCCCCCAAGCCCTGACGGTATTACCTCCGCCACTGAGTTCGAGGTACCAAGTGCCCGTCGACGGCCGGAACACGGCGATGTCGGTCCTGGCGTCGCCGTCGTAGTCACCGGCCACGGCGACGTCTCCGGTCGTGCCCCAGTTGGTGACGGTGCTGCCGCCGCCACTGTTCTTGACGTACCAGGTGCCCGTCGACGGACGGAACACGGCGATGTCGGTCCTGGCGTCGCCGTCGTAGTCACCGGCCACGGCGACGTCTCCGGTCGTGCCCCAGTTGGTGACGGTGCTGCCGCCGCCACTGTTCCTGACGTACCAGGCGCCCGTCGACGGCCGGAACACGGCGATGTCGGCCTTGGCGTCGCCGTCGTAGTCGGCCATGGGATGGACGCCGGTGGCGACATCGACGTTGAAGGCGGCCCCGCCGGGCATCGGGGCCAGGTCCTGGTTGAAGATGGCCCATCTTCCGACGCTGGGTTCGTAGTAGACGCCGATGGGGTGGTTGTCGTAGGTGCCGTCCCCACCACCAGGATTCCAGTTGGGAGTGGCGAAGACCAAGGCGTTGGGGTGGCCGTTGGTCAGGGGGTTGTCGATGAACGTGGCGTTGGTGGTCGTGTTGGCTGGACTCGCCCGCTGGACGAAGGAGGACGGGCCGGCGGGGACGATCTCGACGTTGAAGGCGGTCCCGTCAGGCATGGTGGCAAGGTCCTGGTTGAAGGCCGACCATTTGGTGAAGCTGGCGTTGTAGTAGACGCCGATGGCGTGGTTGTCGTAGGGAGCGACTCCGCCGCGAGGGTTCTTGTTGGACGTGGCGAAGATCAAGGCGTCAGGGTTGCCATTGGTCAGGTAGTAGTTGAAGAAGGTCGCGTAGGTGTAGGTGTTGGCGAAGTCGGCCCGTTGCACGAAGGCCGCCGCCCCGCTCGGGGCGACCTCGACGTTGAAGGCTGCCCCATCGGGCATCGGTGCCAGGTCCTGGTTGAAGACGGACCACTTGTCGGTGGCGGGATCGTAGGAGACGCCCACGTTGTGATTGTCGTAGACGCCGCTTCCTCCGCCGGGGTTCCAGTTGGGGGTGACCAGGAGCACGGCGTTGGGGTTGCCGTTGGTCAACGGATTGTCGATGAACGTGCTGTTGAGGGACGTATTGGCCGGCGTAGCCACATGCACGAAGGTGCGGGAGGCGGCGACCGCGCCGGCCGGGGGTACGGCGGCCCACAGCGTCGCTGTCACCACCGCCACCAGGACTGCCGCCGCCCGTCGTCGTGTCGCGTTCACAACCACGACCCTAATGGCGTGCTCACCGGTCCCGACCCACCGGTGACACCGCCCTGTCAGACCTGGTTGGGCTGCCCCGCCAGGGTGCCGTCGCCCCTCGACCGAACCGAATTGTCAGAGGCCGGAGAGGACCAGTCGGGAGTACAACTCGACGCCCGCGGGCTGAAGGTGCACTCCGTCGCTGAGGAGCCCCTCGGGATCGGCCGACGCCAGGGTGTTCCAGTCGAGAAGGAGGGCATTGGGCCACCTGGCCACCCCTGCGGCCAACACCTCGTTGTTCGGCCCCTCCCACTCCCGGTCGGCCTTCAGGTTGACCACCGCCACCCGCTGCGCTCCGGTGAAGAGCGACATGAGCTGGTCGAATTCGGCGCCCGAGACCGGGCCGTTGTTACCCACCTGGACCACGACGTCGTCGCTCAGCCGGCCGGCGTCGTGGAGGGTCTGAGCGGCCTCGATGGTGGCTCCCACCTGGCGCCCGATGACGGCGTCGAGCGTGAGGTCGTCGATTGCCGCCGCCAGGTCGGGCCCGGCCTCCAACATCACCGAGTCGCCGATGGCGGTGACGCGGGCGTGGACGCTGCCGGACCGCAATGGCGGGAGGTCGGTAGCGGTCGGCCTCGGCGGCTTGGTGGCGACGGTTGTGGGGGGGGAGGTCGTGGGTTCGGGTGCAACGGTCGTTGTGGTGTCGGGGGCGGCCGCGGTGATCGCCGATCCCCGCCCACCGGTACTTGCCGCCGGCACGGAGCGCCACCCCGACCGCCCGTCGACCAGTAGCGATCCGGTCGTCGGTGCGAGCCGGTGCACGACGACAGCCGCGCCCACGGCTACCAGGGCCAGGATGAGGGCCAGGGTCCACACCGTGACGCGGCTCGGGGCTGGGGTCGATGTCGGGATCGGCATGAGGCCAGGACGGGCCTAACGGGCGAGGGTCGGCAACGGTGTGGTCAACGGCGAGCCGTCGCGGTTACCCACCATGCAGACGATACGGCGATTGTCGTCGTTCTCCCATGACCGTCTCGATGGGGAGGAGGAAGAACACACGGAGGGCCGCTTGGTCGGGAACGGAGGGGGCCAGCCGTGCGAACCGAGCGACGCATTCGGCCTGGGCCAGCGTTCGCAGCGGTGTGGTCCCCGGAAAGGGCGCAGACGACGGCGCCGGGTCGTCGAGGATGGCGAACACCTGGCGCTCGTGAGAGCTCGAACAGCTGTGGCGGCTGACCCGGAAGACTTTGCTACCCGGGTCGTCGAGACAGTCGCCGACCTTCAGGTCGCGGTAGCTCGTCGTGGTGGAGGCGAAATAGCCGATCGCTACGTCGATGGCGATGCCGCCCAGGGCGACCACGATGCCGATGATCACGCCGGCGATAGCCAGGCCCATGGACTTGGAGACTGCCGGTGTGGGTCCTGGGGCACCGCCGCTCGGCGCCCAGTTCGGTGGCGGCGGTGGGCTGCCTGGTGGGCTGGGGGCGCCGGGTGGCGGCGCCCCGGCTGGCGCGGCCCAATCCCCGCCTGAGGCGGACGGGGCGGCGGTGGAGGCGGGGTTGCGCCGGCCCCAGCGCTCGGAGCCGGCACGCCGCCGGGCGGTGCCCAGACCGGCGGGGGCGGTCCTTCGGACGGGGGCGGCGGCGGCGGCGCCGGCGGTGGCGCTTCGAAGGAAGGCGGCGGCGGAGGAGGCGGCGGCGGCGGAGGAGGTGGAGGTGGCGCTTCGAATGGAGGCGGTAGGGTCGGCGTGTCCACCGCAGGGCTGGCCGCAGTGTCGTCCGGCAGGGCCTCGGCAGAAGCCGCGGCTTTCTTGGCCGGGGCCCGTCGCCGGGTTGTCGACGTTCCCGCCCCGGTGACCGCACCCGCCTTCTTGGCTGTCGCCTTCCTGGCCGCGACCTTCTTCGCCGCGACCTGCTTGGCCGTAGTCGCCGTCGGCTTCTTCTCTCCCGGCGCCGTCAGGGGCGCCTTCTTGGCCGGGGTTCGGCGGTGGGGGGCCGGTGCCTCGTGGCCGACCCCTCCGGTCGACCGAGGGCGTCGACCTCCACCCCCCGGCTCACCCGTGTCCGCCACGCCTCACTCTCCCACGTCAGCGTTCGGGCCGGGCACGGCGAGCCGGGCCCGGGCGCCGATACGAGGTCACCAGCTCCAGGAGCGTTCGCACGCCCCACCCCGTCCCGCCCTTGCGCACGTAGCCGTCGTCATCGCCGCTGCGGGCCGGACCGGCGATGTCGAGGTGGGCCCAGGGCACGTCGCCCACGAACTCCCGCAGGAACAGGCCGGCGGTGAGCGCACCCCCGTACCGGTCGGAGCCGATGTTCTTCACGTCGGCGATGTCGGAGTCGATGGAACGGCGGTACTCGTCGGGCAGGGGCAGGGGCCACACCTTTTCGCCGGCCCGGTCGGCAGCGGCGGATACCTGGTCGACCCATCCGTCGTGGGTACCCATGAGGCCGGCAATCTTCGGTCCCAGGGCCACCATGCAGGCGCCGGTGAGGGTGGCCAGGTCGACGATGGCGTCCACGCCGGCCTCCACCGCGAGGGACAGGGCATCGGCCAGCACCAGGCGGCCCTCGGCGTCGGTGTTGAGCACCTCGATGGTCTTGCCGTTCCGGGCCTTGAGCACGTCGCCCGGCTTGGTGGCCCGGCCGCCGGGCATGTTCTCGGTCGCGGGCACGATGGCCAACACGGCCACGTTGGGGGCCAGGTCGGGAAGGGCCGCCATGGTGGCCAGTACCGCCGCCGCTCCCGACATGTCGGTCTTCATGGTCTCCATGCCTTCGGCCGACTTGATGGACAGGCCCCCGGAGTCGAAGGTGATCCCCTTACCCACCAGGGCGATGCGGGCCCGGGCCTTCGGCGGCTCCCAGGCCAATTGGATCAGCCGGGCCGGTTCGTCCGAGCCGCGGGCCACCCCAACGAGGCCACCGAGGTTCTCGTTGGCGATGTCCACCTCGTCCCAGACGGTGAGCTCGAGCCGTCCACCGGCCGCCGCCTCGGCCGCCACCTCGGCCAGTCGTGACGGGGTCATGGCGCCCGCCGGCTCGTTCACCAGGTCGCGCGCCATGGTGACGGCGGCGGCCACCCGGACGCCTCGCTCGAGGCCACGGCCGGCCGTCCGGCCCTTGCCCATGACGGTGAAGCGCTCCAACCGGCACGGGTGGGGGTCACCCTTGTAGCGGGTGAACCGGTAGGCGGCCAGGGCGGCGCCCTCGACCACGGCCTGGACGGCAGCACCCGAATCGAGACCGGGTGCCGCGGCCACCAGGGACGACGCCGCCGTGCGGGCGTGCCAGGCGGCTCGAACCAGGGCGGCGGCCCCCTGGCGCAAGGTCTCGGTCGTCACCTCGTCGGGGTCGCCCATACCCACGGCGATGACGGTGGTGCCGTCGTCGGCGGGGAGTGCGAGGGTTTCGCCCGGGCGACCCTCGAAATGGCGCTCGGAGAGCCAATGACCGTCGACTTCGGCGCCCGTGCCCGGGGGCAGGGCACCGCCGGCGAAGACGGGAACGCCGAGGACGGCGACCTCGGGGTCGGCGGCGGCGGCCAGGGTGAAGGTCATCGTCATGGTGTTGTCACTCCTGCGTCGCAGTCATTGTCGGGCGGTGATGGACTTTCCCTCTCGCCAACGGGCCATGGTCCACAACAGATCGGAGAGACGGTTGAGGTAGGGCACGACGTGTGAACCCTCGGCGGCCACGCCGACGGTGTTGCGCTCGGCCCGGCGCACGATGGTGCGGGCCATGTCGAGGAAGGCCGCGCTCGGTGTCTGACCGGGCACCACGAACTCGGTGGGTGGGTCGGCACGGGCGGCCAGGTCGTCGATGAGGACCTCCAGGCCCTCCACCATCTCCGCGGTCACGAGAGTCTGGCCGGCCCGCAGCTTCTCCCGGTTCTCCACGGCGGTGGACAGCTCGGCCATGAGCACCCAGAGCTGACGTTGCAGTCCGACCACGAGGGCATCGAGCTCGGGATCGCCGTCAGCGGCGCTGCGGGCCAGGCCGAGAGCGGCCTGGGCCTCGTCGACGTCGCCGCAGGCAAACGTGATCGGCGCGTCCTTGCGTACCCGTCCCCCGAAGAGCAGGCCGGTCGTGCCGTCGTCGCCGGCGCGCGTGTAGATCCTCACGGTCGGCCGAGCCTACTGCCACGTCGCGGCGGGCACCCGGGCCTTCGGCCGCCCCCGCCGCTCCGCAGCGGGGGCCCATCCCCGCTGGGTCCGCCAGCCGGCAGCGCTCCAAACCTCCTCAGCTGGCGCGGAGGACCGGGTGGACCGTTGCCGGGGTGAGGACGAGGTCGGGGGCGGGTGCCGCCACACGCGCCGGTGAGCGGGCGTCACGCCAGCGCACGAGCATCCCGATGTAGGCCAGGAAGCAGTTGTCGACGGCGAGCTGGGCGATGAGGGTCATTTTGCCCGGCGTCAGGACCGCGGGGATGGCCGACACGGGCACGGCCACGAGCAGGAAGACCAGAAGCGACTTCCGGCGGGCGAGCGTCGAACGTGGTCGGCGCGTCGGTGCCGGCGGCGGCGCGTCGTCCCGGCCCACGACGACTCCGCCGTGGAACCGGATGCTGGCGAGGAACTCCTGCTGGCGCTCGCTCCGGGCCGACAGGGCCTGGGGCACCACGACGGCAAGGAACATGACGGCGAGCAGGACCATGGTGATCATCGCCACCACGTCCGTCGTCGGTGGGAGGTGCCGTGACGAGGCGCGTCACGGCTCGAACGTTCCCCCCGGAAACCCATTTCAATGACCTATTCGACCTTGATGTCACTGATTCCTTTTCCGTCCCTGACACTCGGGTGCCCGATCTCCGACGAGCAGGATGGCGATGGCCGGTAACCTCGTCCGGGTGACCAGCTACCTGGAAGCCGTGGGTGAGCGTGTCGTCATCTATGACGGGGCGACCGGCACCAATCTGCAGATGCGCAATCTGACCGCCGACGACTTCGGCGGCGCGGCCCTGGAAGGCTGCAACGAGATACTCGTCGATACCCGGCCCGACGTGATCGCCGATCTGCACCGGTCGTTCCTCGACGTCGGCGTCGATGTCGTCGAGACCGACAGCTTCGGGTCGTTGCCCGTCACCCTGGCCGAATACGGCCTGGCTGAACGGACCCACGAGCTCAACGTGAAGGCGGCCCGGATCGCCCGCGACGTGGCCGACGGCTACTCCCGCAGCGACGGGGGCCCCTGGGTCGCCGGGTCGATCGGCCCCGGCACCAAGTTCCCCTCCCTCGGCCAGATCCGCTTCGCCGAGCTCCGTGACTGCTTCGAGGTCCAGGCCACCGGCCTCCTCGAAGGGGGCGTCGACCTCATCATCATCGAGACCGTATTCGACCTCCTCCAGGCCAAGGCCGCCATCATCGGATCCCGCCGGGCCATGGCCGCTCTCGGCCGCCAGGTACCCCTACAGGTGCAGGTCACCGTCGAGCTCACCGGGCGCATGCTCCCGGGTACCGAGATCGCCGCCGCCCTCACCGTGCTCGAAGCCGTCCGCCCCGACGTCATCGGCCTCAACTGCGCCACCGGGCCCGGAGAGATGCACGAGCACCTGCGCCACCTGTCCCAGCACTGTCGGGTGCCCATCTCGTGCCTGCCCAACGCCGGCCTGCCCTCGGTGGTCGACGGCGAGATGCACTACGACCTCACGCCCGAACAATTGGCCGACTACCACGCCCGCTTCGTATCCGAGCTCGGCGTCCAGGTGATCGGCGGCTGCTGCGGCACCACGCCCGAGCACCTGCGGGCGGTGATCGAGCGCTGCGCCGACCTCACCCCGGCCCGGCGCGAGCCGGTCCACGAGCCGGGGGCGGCGTCGATCTACTCGCACGTGCCGTTCCGCCAGGACACGTCGTTCCTCGTGGTGGGGGAGAAGACCAACGCCAACGGATCGAAGGCCTTCCGCGAGGCCATGTTGTCCGACGACTGGGACAGGTGCGTGGCCATGGCCCAGGCCCAGGTGAAGGAGGGCGCCCACCTGCTCGACGTGTGCGTCGACTACACGGGCGAGGACGGCGTGGCCGACATGGACGAGATCACCCGGCGCTTCGCCACCCAGGCCAGCATCCCCCTCGTGCTCGACTCCACCGAGCCCGCGGTGATCGAGCAGGGTCTGCAGTGGATCGGCGGCAAGCCGGTGCTCAACTCGGTGAACCTGGAGGACGGCGACGCTCCCGGCACGCGCTTCGACCGCTTCTTCTCCCTGGCCAGGGAGTACGGCGCCGCCGTGGTGTGCACCTGCATCGACGAGGAGGGCCAGGCCCGTACCGCCGACTGGAAGCTGCGGTCGGCCAAGGCCATCCACGACCTCGCCGTCAACCGCTACGGCATGGAACCGTCCGACCTGCTTTTCGACACCCTGGCCCTGCCGCTGTCGACGGGCATGGAGGAGAGCCGGCGCGACGGCATCGAGACCATCGAGGGGATCCGCCGCATCAAGGCCGAGTTGCCCGGGGTGCACACCATCCTGGGCCTGTCGAACGTGTCGTTCGGCCTCACCCCTGCGGCCCGTCATGCCCTCAACTCGGTGTTCCTGCACGAGTGCGTGGAGGCCGGCCTCGACGCCGCCATCGTCCACGCCGGGCGCATCATCCCCCTGTCGCGGATGCCCGAACGCCAGCGCGAGGTTTGCCTCGACCTGATCTACGACCGTCGCCACGAGGGTTACGACCCGCTCCAGGAGCTGTTGGGGCTGTTCGAGGGGGTCGACGCCAACAAGGTGGAGAAGGAGGACCGCACCGGCTGGCCGGTGGCCGAGCGCCTGCACCACCGAATCATCGACGGCGACCGCAACGGCCTCACCGACGACCTCGACGAGGCCCTCACGACCACGCCGGCCCTCGACATCGTCAACGACACCCTTCTCGCCGGTATGAAGGTGGTGGGCGATCTCTTCGCCTCGGGCGAGATGCAGCTCCCGTTCGTGCTCCAGTCGGCCGAGGCCATGAAGGCGGCCGTCGCCCATCTCGAACCCCACATGGAGAAGTCCGACCAGGGGGGCAAGGGCCGGGTGGTGCTGGCCACGGTGAAGGGCGACGTCCACGACATCGGCAAGAACCTGGTCGACATCATCCTCACCAACAACGGCTACGAGGTCCACAACCTGGGCATC
>JBBSHU010000105.1:0-9679 GCA_038232455.1 Acidimicrobiales bacterium | reverse complement strand
CAACTCTTAGACGCCCCGGGCCATGTTGGCAAAGCGGGTGTAGTTCTCGAGGAAGGCGAGCTGGGTGATGCCGACGGGGCCGTTGCGGTGCTTGGCCACGATGACCTCCGCCGTGCCCCGATCCGGACTGTCCCGGTTATAGAGCTCATCTCTATAAAGGAAAATGACCACGTCAGCGTCCTGTTCCAAACTGCCTGATTCTCTCAGGTCGGCCAGGATCGGGCGCTTGTCGGCCCTGGTCTCCAGGTTTCGGGAGAGCTGGGAGAGGGCGATCACGGGGATCTCCAACTCGCGGGCCAGGATCTTGAGGCCACGGGAGATCTCCGACACCTCGACCTGGCGGTTCTCGGCCGAGGTGCGCCCGGTCATGAGCTGGAGGTAGTCGATGATGATCAGGCCCAAGCCGTGGCGGCTCTTCAGCCGGCGGGCCTTGGCCCGGATCTCCATGACCGTAAGGCGGGGGTTGTCGTCGATGTGGATGGGCGACTCGGCCAGGCGGCCGACAGCGTGGCTGATCTTGGGCCAGTCGGTCTCCAGCAGCTTGCCGTTGCGCATCCGGGTGGCGTCGACGCGCGCCTCGGAGCAGAGCAGCCGCTGGGTGAGCTCCAGGTGGCTCATTTCCAGGGAGAACACGAGCACGGGTGCGCGCGCGTCGAGAGCGGCATGGGCGGCGATGCCCAATGCGAAGGAGGTGTTGTGGGTCGGGATCATCGACCGGCCGGCGAGATACAGCGAATTCGGCGAGTCGACGGTGATGCAGCGCACGGGCACCGAGGGCACGGGTCGGATATGGGTGATGGCTCGATGGGCGACACGGCCAGTCTCTCGATGGCTCCTCGCCGTCTCGAAGCGATCGGCCTTCCGGGCAAGGCGAAAGACCGGATCGAGCGGTAACCACCGGAAGCGCCAGGCCGCGGTGATCCGGCCGTCGGGCAGTCGCACCGAATGCCGCCGGGCGAGACCAGGCTTGTGCCCCAGCGAGCACACCAACTCGTGAGCCTGTTCGAGGAGCGCTTCGTCCCTGAGGCAGAGCTCGACGTCGCCGTTCGCGGTGATGTGGCCGTCGGTGTCGAGCAGGCCCTGCAACAGCGCCAGCCGCTGCTTGAACGAGCTTCGAAGATAGGGAGCGGGGATGTGCTTCTGGGCACCACCTATTAGACCGACGGCCAGGAGCTCACGGGTCAAGACCCGGAGGGGCCCCCGGTGGCCCTGCCACATGCCTTTGCCAGCCACGGGCACCGTGGCCCCTTGCAGATTGGCTCGTCGCTCGACGGCATAGCCAGCGGCAACGAACTCGTCGTGGAAATGCCGCCAGTCGGCCTCAGGGTCAGAAAGATAACTACCTGTGCATTCGATGATGAGAATCCGCTGGTAGGTGGCTTCCGGAATACACAGGTAGTTATCTTCTGGACCCTCACCGATGGTCATCTCCGACCCGCACGACTTCCCGTCGCCCAGCCAGCAGCCGAGCACATAGGGGTCGACCGGCAGCACTGCCTCGGGAGGATCGAGTGGCTGGGTGAGCGGGATGTACCAGTTGGGCCGGCCGTTGGACACACGAAGGCCCTCGTCGACCATCTGCTGGGTGGTCACGTCCCGAGGCCGGTGCCGTTTGGCGCTCTGGTCGCGGGCAAGCGATGGGTTGGCGGGCGGGCGGGTCGCCCGGTACGACTGATCACGCAACGACCTCCAGGCCGGGAAGTCATAGGCGAACCACTGGTGGTCGGCGTCGGCCACGATCGTCGAGCCGTCGTCGAAGGCCACCTCGTAGCAGCGGCGGTCGTGCATGGCGGGCGTAGCGTAGGTGACCCGGCACGGTTGGCCATGCTCATCGAATATTTCGTCGCCCTCGGCGAGCTCGCCCATGGTGGTCCAGCCCGTGGGCGTGGCAATCGGGGTACCGAGACTCAGCGCCTTGCCCGTGCCGGGTCTTCCACCGACGATGACAAGGTTGGAGGGTTGGAGGCCAGCCAGTTGGTGGTCGAGGTCGATGTAGCCGGTGGGCACACCGATGATGTCCTGGCCCCGCTCGTACAGCGCCTCGATGTGGTCGAGGTGGAGCTCGAGCAACTCGCGAATCGGCAGCATCGAGTCGGTGACCCGGCGCTGGGCGACGTCGAACACCATGGCCTCGGCCTCGTCGATGGCCGCCAACACGTCGTCGGGCACGGAATAGCCCGATTCGGCGATCTCGCCGGCCACGGCGATGAGGCGGCGCAGGAGCGAGTGCTCCTCGACGATCGTGGCGTAGCGGGTGGCGTTGCCGATGGCCGGTGTGCGGGCCTGGACGGAGATGAGGGTAGCGGGGCCGCCGATGCCTTCGAGCAGTCCCGCCCGCCGCAACTCGTCGGCCACGGTGACGGGGTCGGCGGGCTCCCCCTGGGCGTACAGGGAGGTGACAGCTTCGAAGATATGACCGTGGGACGGCTTGTAGAAGTCCTCACCGGTGAGCTGGGCCTCGACCGCAGCGACAATGGCATCGCGGCTGAGGAGCATGGCCCCGAGGAGCGACTCCTCGGCCTCGAGGTTGTGAGGGGGGACCCGGCCGCCGGCGCTTGCGCCCTGGCGGCGGCGGGTGTCATCGAGAGATTGGACCATGATGCCGCTCACCCTTACCCGGCCACCCTGGGGATCGATAGACCCCAATGCTGTGGGCAACCCGGTGGACGACCACTCCGAATCTGTGGGTCGACCGGGCAGCGAACATGCGTTCGATACTACTGCTGGGCTGGGACAACCTCCACGGTGAGGCGCAGCTCGACATCGGTGTGGAGGCGGACGGCTACCTCGTGTGATCCCAGGGTCTTGATCGGCTCGTCGAGGTGGAACTGACGCCGGTCGAGGCTCACCCCGGCCTGGCTCTCGACGGCAGCCACCACCTCGGTGACGGTGACCGAACCGAACAGACGACCTTCGGCCCCGGCCTTGGCGCCGATGGTGATCACCTTGGGCGCCAGCCGGGTGGCCACCTCCTCGGCCGAAGCGCGGTCGCGGGCGTGCCGCAGATCGCGGGCACGCCGCATGTCGGCCGCCTGGGCAATCGCTCCCGAAGCAGCCTTGAACGCCAGGCCCCGGGGGACGAGGAAGTTACGGGCGTACCCGTCGGCCACGTCGAGGACGTCGCCCTTGTTGCCGACGTTGGAGACATCGGCCCGCAGGATGACCTTCACGGGGTTCCTTCCTCGTCGCCTGCCCCGAGGTCGGAGGCAGTGACGATGTCGTCGGGGCTGGCGACGATGTCGGGAATGACGTCGACGCTCGAGCCTGCGCTCTCGACGCCGGAGGGGGGAGGCTCGGTGGGATCGGGACGGGGCCCGGACCCGGGACCGGGACCGCGACTGGGCCCACCGAAGCGGGCGCCACCACCCGAGGCGCCGTCACGACCGCCGCGCCCACCCCGGCCGCCGCCGCGCCCACCATCGGACGTGGCCCGCTGGCTGTACGGGAGCAGCGCCAGCTCGCGTGCCGTCTTGATGGCGATGGCGGCGTCGCTCTGGTGCCGGCGACAGTTGCCCGACACACGACGAGCACGGATCTTGCCCCGGTCGGACATGAAACGGCGCAGCAGGTTGACGTCTTTGTAGTCGACCCACTTCACCTGGTCTTTGCAGAACACGCAGACCTTCTTCTTGATCCGCTTGCCCGTGTCCTTCGGTGCGCGCTTGCGCTCACGGTCGCGGTCGCCTCCTCCTCGGGCCATCAGAAGGGCTCCTCGCCGTACTCGTAGGTGGGTGCCGGGGGTTGGCCGCCGCCGCCGCTGGGACCGGATGCCGCCCCGGCTGGGGCGCCGACCGGGCTACCACCCTCGGATGGGCCACGGCGGTCGTTCTTGCGGACCTCGGCGGTGGCCCATCGCAGGCTCGGGCCGATCTCGTCGGCCACGACCTCGATCTTGGACCGGCGCTCGCCTTCGCCCGTCTCCCAGGAACGCTGCTCGAGCCGACCGGTGACCAGAACCCGGGCCCCCTTGGCGAGGGACTCGCTGGCGTTCTCGGCCATCTCCCGCCAGCACACGATGTCGAAGAACGAAACCGCTTCCTTGCGCTCGTTGGTCTGCCGATCGTTCCACACCCGATTGACGGCGAGCCCGAAGCTGGCCGTTGCCTGGCCGCTCGGGGTGAACCGCAGTTCGGGATCTCGGGTGATGTTGCCCACCAGGGTCACACTGTTTCCGGCCATCTATCTCACGCTCCGTTTGCGCTGGTAGCACTCTCGCCGACCGTCTCGGGGACGGTCGCGCTGGCCGCGTCGGCGGCGGTGTCGCTGGCCACCTCGGCGGTGGCGGTGTCGCTGGCCGCGGGGGCGGCGATCTCGGCAGGTGGACGCGACGGCCGCTTGGTGGCATGGTCGGGCAGCCGGACGACCTTGTGGCGGAGCACTTCGTCGGCCAGGTGCAGGGCGCGGTCGAGCACGTCGAGCGAGCCGGGCTCACCGCGTGCCTCGACCAGGAGGTAGGTGCCCTCGCGGTGGTGGTCGATCTCGTAGGCCAGACGGCGCTTGCCCCACCGGTCGACTCGACCCGGTTCGGCTCCTCCGCTGCGAATGAGCTCGGTGGATCGGTCGACCTGGGCCTGAACGGCCGCATCTTCGAGCGCCGGGTCGAGAATGATCATGACTTCGTACGGGCGCATACCCGGGATGTCGCCTCCCTCCGGACCTGCGCGTGGCGCAGGGCTCCGAGGCGACTCCCCGGAGCAGGGTGTTCGGTTTGGAGCAATGGTACCTGCATGGGACCCATGCTCCCAGCGGGGTATGACATTCAGCCCCAGACAAGACCGGAGGTTGCCATGGACGAGGGTGATGGAGGCGAGTGGTTCTGGTGCCTGCGCCATAAGCGCCCGGAACACGCAGACCAGGCCTGCGAGGCAGAACAGCGCCTGGGTCCCTACCCGTCCGAGGAGGAAGCCAGGGCGTGGAAGGACCGGGTGGAGGCCCGCAACGACCAGTGGGACAGCGAGGACCGCCGCTGGGAGGGCGACTGAATTACCGGCAGCTTCGCCGCCGTTGATCGAAGCCGCCGGTTACCTACGCGCACGTGCCGCCCACCGACACGTGGGACCCGGGGCCGATGCCCAGGTCACCAAGGCCCCCCTTGGTCACCTCAAGGGCATAACGGTAGGGGCGGGTCGCGTAGTGGTTCGGACAGTCGATCTGGTCGAGGCATGGCTCCATGTCGGTCTCCGAGACGAAGTTGCCTTTCGAATCGAACCAGGCGATCGACAACGGGATCAGGGTGTCCTTCATGTAGAACCCGACTCGGGTGTCGCCGCCGAACCGGAACAGCATGCCGTCGTGTCCTGCGAGATCGGTCCGGTTCATGAGGCCTTGTTGCTGCTGGGCGGTGGTGTCGGCCAGGAGGGCGCACCGTTCGTTCGACGGCGCCTTGTCGATGCGGTAGGCGATCTCGCCGAAACCGGCCACCTGGGGGCGCGTCGGATGGGGAAGCAGATGCGGATCGGCGGGACGGGTGGCCCCGACGGTGACGAAGGTCACCAGCCCGAGCAACACCACCACACCGGCACCCCATCGCACGATGCCGCCCCACTTGTGGCCGCCTTCGTCGTGGCCGTCGTCGTCGGGTTCGGTCATGCCGTGCGATCGGCCCGGTTTGGTGCATCGAGGGCCTGGGCCACGTCGGCGCTCAGGCGATAGCTCTCGGCCTCGCTCGGGAAGCGGCGGGTGCGTACGTCGGCGGCGAAGGCCGTCACTGCGGCCACGGCGTCGGCCTTCAGCGACGCGTACCGGCGGACGAATCGGGGTGCGATGCGGTCCTCCAGGCCCAGGAGGTCGTGGAACACGAGCACCTGGCCGTCGCAGTGGGGCCCGGCACCGATGCCGATCGTGGGCACCGACACGGACTCGGTGACCAGCCGGGCCACCTCGGCGGGCACGGCCTCGAGCACGATGGCGAAGCACCCGGCGTCGGCTAGGGCCCGGGCGTCGTCGACGAGAGCCTCGACCCCCTCCAGCTGTTGGGCCTGAACCCGGTAGCCACCGGTGACGTGCACCGACTGGGGTGTGAGCCCCAGGTGGCCCATCACGGGGATCTCAGCGGCCACCAGGGCGGCGACCATCGCCACCCGGCGGCGGCCGCCCTCGAGCTTGACGGCCTGGGCCCCGGCCCTGATGAGGGCGGCGGCGTTACGAACCGTGTCGGCCGGGTCGAGGTGATACGAGAGCCAGGGCAGGTCCCCCACCACCAGAGCGTCGGGCCGGGCCCGGGCGACCGCTCCGACATGGTGGACCATGTCGGCCAGAGTGACCTGGAGGGTGTCTTCGTAGCCGAGCACGACCATGGCCACCGAGTCGCCGACGAGGATGATGTCGACGCCGGCGTCGTCGGCGATGCGGGCCCCCGGACAGTCGTACGCCGTGACCATCACGAGGGGCGCACCGCCCTTGCGCGCCCGTACGGCAGGGGCGGACACCTGCTGGCCCATCTGTGCCTCCTCCCGTCCGGCGCCCGGTGGCTGCCGGCGGAGACCGAAGTCTACCGAGGCACGAGGCCTCTCCCGGTCGGGATCAGCAGCCGGGCACCGTCACCGGTAGCTTCCGCTCGCAGACGGGGTTGGCCGTTACGGGTGGGCTGGTGGCCCGCGGTGCGGGCGGTTCGGTGTCGACGGTTGCCGAAGTGGTCGGCGGAGTGGCGGCAACGTCGGGCTTGGACGTCGGCGCGGATTTCCGGGTTGCGCCCGAGTCCCCGGAGGAGTCGGACGAATCCGAGGACTTGCCCACGACGGTGGACGACGTCGGTGTCGAGTAAGGAAGGATGCCGCTGTCGGATATGGGCCGCCCGCCGAACTCGGTGGGAACGGGATAGACGCCGGTGTCAGGCGCGGCTTTGGACATGTACCGCCGCCAGATCTCGGCCGGGATCGACCCGCCGTTCACCTTGGCCACGCCGTGGACGTTGACGAGCGGTACGGACTGGCCGGCGGGATAGCCCATCCACACCGCTGTCGTCAGTTTACGGTTGAAGCCGATGAACCAGGCGTCGCCGTTGTCCTCGGTGGTGCCCGTCTTGCCCCACGCCGGCCCGCTCGGGAGCTGGGCCGCGGCACCCGATCCCCGCTCGATGACCTGGCCCAGGATGAAGTTCACCATGTCGGCCTGCTCCCGTTCGAGCACCCGGGTGCGCTTAGGCCGGTCGTCGACGAGCACGCTGTCGCCCACGGTGAGGCGCTTGATGGCCCTTGGGTCGGTCTGGTTCCCCTCGTTGGCAAAGGTCAGGTAGGCGTCGGCCATCTCCAGCACCGAGACGTTGGGGGTGCCCAGGGTGATGGAGACCGGGGGTGGGTCCCCGAGGCCGGACTTGATGCCGAGCTGGTGGGCCATTTCCGCCACCTTCTGGGGACCGATGACGGTGACCAGCTGGGCGTAGACGGAGTTGATGGAGTTGACGGTGGCGTCGATCAGGTTGACCTGGCCGTAGGCGCTGTCCTCGTAGTTGCTGACCTTCCAATCCTTGCCGTTGTCGGCCTTGGGGAAGACGATCTTGGCCGGGCCGTTGAACGACGACTGGACCGAGTACCCCTCTTTGATGGTCTCGGCCAGGAGGAAGGGCTTGAACGTGGACCCGCCCTGGCGACCATTGCCGCCGAAGCCGGCGCCCGCAGCCAGGTTCACCTTCGACGCCTCCCAGTCCTTGCCGCCCACCATGGCCACCACATGCCCGTCGTTGTCGAGGGACACGAGGGCACCGGCCGGGTCGGCGGGGCGGTCGAGGGTCTCGGTGTAGACCGAGTCGTAGGCCAGGTTCTGGAGCCTGGGATCGAGGGTCGTGTACACGCGCATGCCGCCGCGGAAGATCTGGTCGTCGGAGTAGCTGGTCCGCAGCTTCTGTTTCACGTACTCCACGAAGTAGTCGACGCCTTTGATCGACGAGGTGACGGTGGTGTCCCGGCGGACGGGCGGGGCCACGTACGAGGCCAGATCGACCCGCTCCACCTCCTGGGCCTGGACCGGAGTGATGACCCGGCTGGTGATCATGGAGTTGAGGACGAACGTGCGCAGCATCTTCGCCTGGGCCGGATGGTCGGACACGTCGCTACCCGACGGGGAACGGATGATGCCGGCCAGGTACACCGACTCCTTCAGGTCGAGCTGGGACGCGTCCTTCTGGTAATAGGCCTTGGCCGCCGCCTGGATGCCATACGCTCCGCGCCCGAAATAGACGGTGTTCAGGTAGCGCTCGAGGATCTGCTGTTTGGAGTACTTCTGTTCGAGCTTGACCGCCACCACGGCTTCTCTGAGCTTGCGAACGAGGGTGCGGTCGCTGCCGGAGACGAAGGCGTTCTTGACGTACTGCTGGGTGATCGTCGAGCCCCCCTGGAGGGCGCCCTTGTGGCGGAGGTCGGCCCAGGTGGCGCGCAGGATGCCGATCGGGTCGACGCCGCTGTGTTCGAAGAACTTGCGGTCCTCGGCCGCGACCACCGCGTCCTGGGTGACCTTGGGCACCTGGTCGAGGCGGACCGGGAACCGGTTCTCGTCGCCGTGGAACAGGGCCAGTTGGCTCCCGGTGCCGTCGTAGACAATCGATGTCTGGGCCTGGGGCACCTCAGGAGGCAGGGGGATGTGGGTGAGCAGCCAGGCTGCGCCGGCCAATCCGGTGAACACGACCACAGCGAGGAGGAACCACACCCGCCGGTAGCGCCAGAAGAAACTCGGACGCTTCGGCCGACGTCGACGAGAGGACCGGGCCTGCGGCGCGGGGCCACGTCGCGCCGGTGCTCGGCCCTGCTCAGGCCTCCGGCGACCGGGTGCGGTTGCGGGACCTCGACCGTTTGGTCCGTTTTGACGGGCGCGCGGGGACGCGCCCGAAGGGGCGCGCACGCTGAGAGCGGGTTGCCCGGCGAGGGCGGGGCGTCGACGCACTACCTGCCGATGTTACCAACTGGGCCGACCCCTCCCCGGGGCGCCCCGGCCGTGCCGACCGCGATGCGGCCCGTCGACCAGGCGGGGTATTCGGGGGGCGGTGGAGCGCACCGACAAGGACGTAGGCAACCACGACCAGCAATCCGGCGGCCACAGCCCGGGCCATTCCCTCGTCGTAGGCGCCGAGGGATGCCCCGGCCCAGGTCCAGGTGCCGGGGGCCACGATCAACCAGGCCCCGATACCCGCCGCCGGTAGGGCACCAAGGGAAGGACGCCTCCTGGAGGCGCCTGCTTCGGAGGCGGCCTGGGCGAGGAGCACGGCCACTGCAGCAGCCCCGACGGCGGTGGCGACGGCCAGGCGGCCTCCGTCGTCGACCACCCCCGCGGCCAGGCTGACTGCGCCGGGAACGGCCGTCAACCAGGCCCAGGGCAGGTCGACGGCGGCAACGACCACGGCAGCGGCGGCGAGGAGCCGGGAGCCCGGGGCCAGGGCCGCAGGCCCGGAGGCAGCGGCGAGCGCCAGCAGGGCAAGGCTCAAGGCCCCCCGCCGCACCCCGGCGGCAACCACCGCAGCCGCCGCCAGGATGACAACCGCCGCGCCCAACTCCCCGGCGCCGACCCGCAAGGGAGCGGCTGACAGTCCCACCGCCAGCCCCCCGGCGAGCAGCAGAGCGCCTGGCCCCGTGCCCGAACGGAGTGCCGGCTCCGTGCCCGAACGGAGTGCCGGCTCCGTGCCCGAACGGAGTGCCGGCTCCGTGCCCGAACGGAGTGCCGGCTCCGTGCCCGAACGGAGTGCCGGCTCCGT
>JBBSHU010000104.1:0-9781 GCA_038232455.1 Acidimicrobiales bacterium | reverse complement strand
CGTGCCCGACGACCAGGTGAAGGGCATCGACGTCCTGCGGGCCATCCGCAGCTTCGACCCCTGCATGCCCTGCACCACCCACATGGACACGGGCAAGGGCGTCATCGTGCGGGAGGTCAACTCCTGCGGCTGCACATTGGAGTAAACCTCCGCAGCTGCCGTGCAGTGAACCGACCCCCTCAACGGCGAGGGGGTCGGTTCGCGTCTCCCTTCTTGCTTCTTGGGGTCCAGGGCCTTCAGCGTTTCGACAGGTCCTCGGTGGGGCGCTTGCGCCGGCGGCGGCCGAGGGTCCGGAGCACCCCGACGACAACCACCGCGGCCCGCGAGCCCCGCTGCCCTCGACTCGGCTTCTCCGGAGGTGGACCGCCCGCGTCTGCGTCCGTTTCGTCGTCGTCGCCCGACAGCCGTCGTCTGATCCGGTCCTTCTCCTCCTCCAACTCGTCGCCGCCAACAAGGTCGCGGCAGATCTTCCAGGTGATCAGCGCCGCCAGCAGGGGCACCCCCACCAGGGCCACGTCGAACACCACCGTCACGGTGGGGATCGGCGTGGAGAATTTCTGGGCCCCGATGTCCTGGGAGCCGGCGGCGAAGAGCACGAAGAAGAAGGCCAGGGCGGCCACGCCGATCGACGTGCGCGCCGGGCGGTCGCGGGGGCGGTCGAGCAACTGGTGCTCGGCGGTGTCGCCCGTGAGTCGCCGCTCCAGGAAGGGCCACAGATAAAGGAGCCCGAAGGTGACGCCGGGGAGCACCACGGCGGGTAGGAACAGCTCCGACACGGTGTAGCCGAACAGGTGGAAACGCCAGGCCGGCGCCAGCCGGAGAGCACCCTCGATCCAGCCCATGTACCAGTCGGGTTGCGAGGCGGTGCTGACCGCCGACGGCTGGAAGGGCCCATACAGCCAGATGGGGTTGACCTGGACCAGCCCGCCGAGCAGGGCGACCACCGAGAACACTCCGGCCAGCAGGCCGATGGAGCGGGCGGTGTAGGTGGGCCAGAGGCGGGAGCCGACGATGTTGGTCTCGGTGCGCCCCGGCCCCGGGAACTGAGTGTGCTTCTGGCGCCACAGGATGGCCAGGTGGGCGCCGAGGAGCCCGGCGATCACGGCGGGGATGATGAGCACGTGGAGCACGAACAGGCGGGAGATGATGTCGGGCGAGGGGAACTCGCCGCCGAAGACCAAGAAGGCGGCCCACGTTCCCACGACGGGCACGGCCAGGGCGATCGAGTACCCGATGCGCAGGCCGGTGCCCGACAGCAGGTCGTCGGGCAACGAGTAGCCGCTGAAACCGTTGAAGATCACCAGGATGAACAGCGTCATCCCGATGACCCAGTTGACCTCGCGCGGCCGGCGGAAGGCGCCGGTGAAGAAGACCCGGCACAGGTGCACGAAGATGGCGCCGGTGAAGATGAGGGCGGCCCAATGGTGCATCTGGCGGAACACCAGGCCGGCCCGGACATCGAAGCTCAGCCGTACCGTCGAGTTGAACGCCTCCGACATGTGCAGGCCCTTGAGCGGCACATAGCTGCCGTTGTACACGACCTCTTTGGCGCTGGGGCTGAAGAAGAACGACAGGTAGACGCCGGTCGTGATCAGGACCACGAAGCAGTACAGGGCGATCTCGCCCAACATGAACGACCAGTTGTCGGGGAAGATCTTGTCCAGGGCGCTGCGGGTGAATGTGGCCACGCCCAACCGGCGGTCGAACCACCGGAACGTCCGGTCGATCATGGGCCGACCGCCGATACCAGCGGGCGCCCGGGCGTGTCGCGCTCCAGGCCGCCCAACCACACGCCGAACAGGCACGCCGCCGCCACCACGTAGGCCACTCCGGCAAATGCCCACATGACCACGCCGGCCATCTGCTGGTCGGCCAGGGACCGGTACTCGGCGTACCACGGTCGCGAGGCGAGGGTGAGGGCGGCGCCGAGGGCGCTGCCGGGCAGGGCGGCAAGGAACACGACGGCCACCGCAGAACCGTGGCGGCGAGCCGAGCCGACCCCGACAGCCCAGGCGAACAAGCAGGCGGTTCCCACGAAGGTGGCGTGCTCGACGACGTGCAGGCCGTCGTGGTGCAGGGCCGCCCGGTAGGCCACGGGCAGGTGCCAGGCGGCCATCACCAGGCTCTCGACCACGAGGGCCCCACCCGCCCACGCCGGCCAATGGACACTGTGGCTGCGCAGCAGACGGCGCCAGGCGGCGGTGGCCCGAGGCCGCCACTGCTCGGGCAGGGCCCACAGCAACGTGGGCAACGGAGCGCCCAGTGCCAGCAGGGGGGCGGCCACGACCAGCAGCAGCACGTGCTGGATCATGTGGGCGGTGAGGCTGTGGTCGGTGCGCCCTTCCAGTGGTGGCAGCAGCGCCAGGGCCAGGGCGACCACGCCCCCGGCGAACAGCCAGGCCTGGGAAGTCCGCACGAGTCGTCCCCTACCGGCAGCCGTCCAGGCCCGGGACAGCCCGAGCGCGTACAGGCCGCCCGTCAGCGCCAGCAGGGCGAGGGTGCCTACCTCAGCCACAGCGCCTCGAGTTGAGGACGATCACGTAGATCTCCTCCAGGGCGATGAGGGCGAAGTTGATGACGCCGATCATCAGGCCAAGGCGGGCGACGAACTGGGCCCGGCCGCCCTGGTCGTCGGAGGACTCGTCGCCGTCGGACGATCGCAGCATGCGCAGGCACAGGGCGATGGCGGCGATGGTCAGCGCCAAGGTGACGACCGTGGCCAGGTGCATGACCCACACGTAGCCGTGGGCGTTGCAGGTGAAGCGGACGATGCCGACGAACAGCAGCAGGTGGATGGTCCAGGCCCCGATGCTGCCCAGCAGGGCGAACCAGACGAGAACCGCCTCCCGGACCCCCGAAGCGATGCTGTGGGCCCGCCGGGCCTCCTCACCCGCGTCGGCCACCGGGGTGTCGGTCGTGGGGGTGTCGGTCATCGGATGTGGGGTGACAGGAAGAGGATCGGGAACACGGCCAGCCAGACGAAATCGACGAAGTGCCAGTAGAGGAAGAACACCTCGGCACTCGCGTAGCGACCGCGGTCGTACCGGCCCAGCCACGCCTTGAGCTGGACCACCAGGTTGATCCCCAGGCCCAGGAAGACGTGGAGGGCGTGGAGGCCGACGATCGTGTAGTAGATCGAGCCGTAGGCGTTGGTGCGCCAGCCGAAGTGCAGCTCGTTGAAGTCGTAGAGCGTGAAGGCGAAGAACGACAGGCCCATGACGAAGCTGATCAGCAGTCCTGTCTTCATGCGACCGACGTGTCCGTTGCGGATGCTGGCCTCGGCCCAGAAGATCGGCAGGCTGCTACCCCACAGCACGAAGCTGAACGGCAGGGCAAACTTCAGGTCGGGAACCTCGATGTCGCCCAGTGGCCACTGCTTGGATGCCGCCCGCAGGAACAGGTAGGAGGCCAGCAGGATGGCGAAGACCATGGCCTCGGTCATGATCACCACGGCCATCCCCCACCACGCCGTCGGGTAGCTGCGCCGGGTGGCCGGCCGGGTGACACCCGGGGTGACGGTGGCGGTGGGAGCGGTCATCCCGCCCCATCCCCGGGCTCGGGCCCGGCGCCGGCCGGGGCGCCGGCCGGGACGTCGTCCCGCACGGGCGCGTCCGCCTCGACGTCCGGCGGCGCCAGGTCCTCCTCGGTGCGCCAAGCCCACCACCACGCAGCCACCACCGCCAGCGCCACCCCGGCGGCCCCGACCGCCACCGCCTGCACCAGCAGCCCGACGAATAGCACCGACAGCCCCAGGGCCACGACGAAGGGCAGATAGGTCTCGTGCGGGATCTGGAGGTTGCCCTCGGGCCGGGTGTCGATTCCGCTCGTCACCGGCGTCTCGCGCTCGATCGCCCCCTCGATGCCCAGCCCGCTCGTCTCCGGCTCGTCGCCCGACTCGGCGAACGGCAGGGGTCGCTGGTCCCAGAGCGGGTGGCGGCTGGCCACGAGGGGGATGGCGGCGAAGTTGTAGTGCGGTGGCGGCGAGGTCGTGGACCATTCGAGGCTGTCGGCGTCCCACGGGTCGTCGCCCGCGGCAACGCCGCGGCGCCGGCTCCAGATCCAGTTGAACAGGGTGATGGCCGTGCCCAGGCCGAAGATCGCCGATCCGATGCTGACCATGGCATTGAGCCCAGCCCAGCCCAGGCCGTTGTCGTAGGTGTAGATGCGCCGCGGCATCCCGAGGAAGCCCAGGATGTGCATCGGGAAGAACGTGATGTTGAAACCCACGAACATCACCCAGAAGCTCAGCTTGCCCAGCTTCTCGTTGAGCATCCGGCCCGTCATCTTGGGCATCCAGTAGTAGATGGCGCCGAAGATCGGGAAAACAACCGCTCCGTTGAGCACGTAGTGGAGGTGGGCGACCACGAAGTAGCTGTCGGTGACCTGCCAGTCGAAGGGCAGCACCGCCACCATCACGCCCGTGATCCCGCCCAGCAGGAAGATGAGGAGGAAGCCGATGGCGAACAGCATCGGGGTGGTCAGCCTCACCCTGCCCTTCCACATGGTGGCGATCCAGGCGAAGAACTGAACGCCACTGGGCAGGGTGATGATCAGGCTGACCCCGGAGAAGAACGCCATGGCCACCGCGGGCATGCCCGTGGCGAACATGTGGTGCACCCACACGCCGAAGCTGATGAACCCGACGGTGACGAGCGAGCCCGCCACCCACAGGTAGCCGGAGAGGGGGCGGCCCGAGAAGGCAGGGACGATCTGGGAGATCATCCCGGTGGCGGGCACGAACAGGATGTACACCTCGGGATGGCCCCAGAACCAGAACAGGTGCTGGTAGAGCAACGCGCTGCCGCCGAGGGCGGGTACGAAGAACGACGTGCCGAAGAGGCGGTCGAGCTCGTTGAGGCCCGTGGCCAGGGTCACCGCCGGCACCGCGAAGATCGCCATGAACGAGAACACGAGCATCGACCACACGAAGATCGGCATGCGGTTGAGCGACATGCCCGGGGCCCGCAGCTTGAAGATGGTGACGATGAAGTTCATGGAGCCCACCGTGGTGGACAGCCCGGTGAAGACGATGCCCAGGCCCCAGAAGTCGATGTTGAGGCCGGGCGAGAAGGTCTTGCCGACCAGGGGCGAGGAGCCGAACCACCCGCCGTCGGGCATGCCGAAGAGGAAGCTGCTGTACATGAAGATCCCACCCAGGAGGAACACCCAGTAGCTGAAGGCGTTGAGCCGGGGAAAGGCCATGTCGCGCGTCCCGATCTGCAGCGGGATCAGGTAGTTGCCGAACCCGGCCAGCACGGGCGTGTTGAAGAGGAAGATCATCGTCACGCCGTGCATGGTGAACAGCTCGTTGAAGAGCTGCGGCCCCACCACCTTGGCGTCGGGCTGGGCCAGCTGGGCCCGCATCACCAGGGCCATCAGCCCAGCCAGGAAGAAGAAGAAGAAGCACGTGTAGATGTAGCGCATGCCGATCCGCTTGTGGTCGACGGTGGAGAAGAACCCGGGGAGGCCCGGCGCGTCCTCCCAGAGCTCACCGAGCTCGTTCTCGCTCACGGCGGGGGTTTCCACGATGGCCACTACTTGAGACCCTCCAGGTAGGCGGCGATGGCGTCGCGGTCGTCGGAGGACAGCGAGGTGGGCGGCATGAGGTTGCCCGGCTTGATGCTCTCGGGGTCGGCGATCCAGCGGGCCAGGTTCGCCGCCGTGTTGGCCACGGTCACCGACCCGATCCACCTCCGGCTGCCGAAATCGCTCAGGTCAGGCCCGACGGTGCCGGTAGCCTGGGTCCCCCTGATGGTGTGGCAGCCGGCGCAGGCCTCCCTGGTGAAGACCACCTGTCCCCGGGCGGCCAGCTCGGAGGTGGGCGCCAATCCCGCACCACCGCGGCGGCGGATCATCCAGCGGTCGAAGTCGACGGGCGGCTCGGCGATGACGACGAGGCTCATGTGGGCGTGCTGGATGCCGCAGTACTCCGCACACTCGCCGCGGAAAGCACCCGCCTCGGTGGCCCGCAGGCGGAGGTGGTTCACCTGGCCCGGGATGGTGTCGAGCTTGCCCGCGAGCTGCGGTACCCAGAAGCTGTGGATCACATTGTCCGACGTCAGCTCGATGTCGACGGGCCGCCCTACCGGGATGTGGATTTCGGCGGCCGTGGTCACCCGGTCTTCGGGGTAGCGGACATCCCACCACCAGCGCTTGCCGACGACCTGGATGCGCAACTCCCCCTGCTGTTGCTTGCGGAGCACCCCGGTGGTGTTGACGGTGACAACGGCGAGCACACCCAGGATGATCACCGGGGCGACGATGCCGCCGAACCAGATGAAGGTGTCGTCCTTGGGACCGTCACCCCGCTCAGAGGGCCGCTCGGGCCCAGCCTTTTGTCCGGCTGTCTCGCGGCGGCCGCGAACCACGGCCACCACGATGAAGGCGGCCACCACCACGTAGACGATCGTGGCCAGGGCGAACATCAGCCACCAGACCCCGGCGATGCGGCGGGCCTCCCCGGCCCGGGCGTCGAGCATCGACGGCGGGTCGCCGCTGCAGCCCGCCGCCAGGGCGACCACCAGGCCCACGCCGACCCTTGCTCGCCGGCTCACGAGCGGTGCCAGAACGACGGGCCGACGGGCTCGGAGAAATCGCCTCGGGCGACGAGAAAGCCCTCCGGGGTGATGCTCAGGGGCAGTTGGGGCAGGGGCGCGGCCGCCGGGCCGTCCTGGGGCCGGGCGTGGTGGAGGACGTCGAAGGTGGACTGGTGGCACGGGCAGAGGAGCTGATGGGTGTCGGCCTGGTACAGACCCACCGGGCAACCGGCATGGGTACAGATCTTCGAATAGGCGATGAAGCCATCAGGCGACCAGTCCTGGCGGGCAGCCGCCGGCTTCACCAGTCCTGGTGCCACCCGAACGAGGACGGCCTGGCCGTCGGCCGAGCCGGGGAAGCCCTCGGGGAACACCGTCACCAGGCCCTCGAGGGGGACGTCGATCGTGCGCACCGGACGGCCGTCCTCGGTGACGAGGCGTAGTCCGGCCCGCCACGGTGTCTGCACCAGGGTGCGACCAGGACTCGGCCCAAGGGAGCGAATAGGGAACAGGGCGGCCACACCAAGGCCTCCCACGGCCAGACCGAGCGAGCGGACCACCAGCTTGCGGCGGGTGATGAGGCCACCCTGTTCGAAGTCGTCCTCGGCCCCTTCCACCTCGGTCTCGGAACTGGCCATCTCGTGACGCTCGTCGACGAACGGCCCCTGAGGCAGTAGCCGGTTTCCCCAGACGACGAAGCCACAAGCCACGCCGCCGAGAGCCAGGCCGAGGAACAGACCCTCGAGCTGGGGCTGGCCGCCGCGCCAATACACGATGGTGAGGGCGACGGCGCTGGCCGACGAGAGAAGGAACAGGACGGCCACCCGGCGCTCGGCCCGGCGCTCGGCGCCATCGTCCCCGGCAACCCGTTCAGGCGCCGAGCCGGCGCCGTGGGCGGTCATCCGCGCTCTCCGATCCAACGGGTGAACAGCAGGAGCCCGGCCAGGGCGACGAGGGCGACGGCGCCCTCGGCGAAGGGACCCAGATGCCACAGCCGTTGGCCGCCACGGTCGCGAGGTTGGTCGAGGTAGCGGACGTAGGCCACGACCGAGTCCATCTGGGCGTCGGTGAGGGCCGCCGTGCCGAACACCGGCATCTGCCCGGGTCCGAGCCGGATGGCCTCGGCGATCTGGGTCGTAGTGGCGCTGTGAAGGGCCGGCGCCTCGATGCGCAGCAGGGCGCCGCCGTCACCCGCCCAGGCGTGGCACGCGGCACACTGCTGGCGGAACAGGGCGCCGCCCTCGGCCAGGTTGCCCTCGCCGACGCGAGGGATTTCGGGGCCACCGCCACCGATCACACCGGCGATGTAATCGACCAGGCCGGCGATCGTCTCGGGCGTGTAGGCCGGATCGTGGCGGCGGGGGACGATGTCGGAATCGCCGGCGGCACTGTTCGGCAGGGGCTGAAGCGGCGATCCCTCCTGATCGTTCGTCCGTCCGACGACGGCCAGCGGCATCCGGCCGGTCGACAGCTGGTAGTCGACCGAGGCCCGGCCCACCCCGATCAGGCTCGGGCCCCGGCTCGTGCCGTTCCCCTCGGCACCGTGGCACACCGCGCAGTCGGCCAGGAAGGTCTGGCGGACATCACGCGGAGCCGTGCTGTCGGGCTGGCCGGCCGACACTCCGGCCATGGCCCAGAAAGTCAGGCTCGTCGCCGTCGCCACCCCTGCGACTGCGGCCAGGCACCGCAGCCCGCCCCGGCGGGCGGTTCGCCGTGGGAGCCACCCCGCTGATGGGATGGGTCGATCCACTCCGGTCGTGATCGGCCTGCCCAGGCCTCTGCGTCTGTCAGCATTGCCGTGTGCCGTGGCGTCACGGTAGCGCCGTCGACGACCGCCGCCAAGGGTCTCTTTCGCGGTGCTGTCGTCTACAAGGGCAGTGGCCGGGTAGGAAGAGGAAATGACCTGGGACCGGTTCCACGACCTGGCCGGAGACCTCGACTACCCCATGGTCATCGTCACCGCAGCCGCCGACGGTGAGCAGGCCGGCTGCCTCGTCGGCTTTGCCGCCCAGTGCAGCATCGAGCCCCTCCGGTTCATGGTGTGGCTTTCGAAGAAGAACCGTACCTACCGGGTGGCACGCCGCTCCGCGGTTCTCGTCGTGCACTTTCCGGCCCCGACGAACCGCGACTTGGCCGTGCTCTTCGGGGGCGAGACCGGCGACGAAGTGGACAAGTTCTCCCGTTGTCGGTGGCGGCTGGGCCCATCCGACGTTCCCGTGCTCACTGACTGCGCCCGGTGGTTCGCCGGCCGGGTAGTGGAGCGCAGCGACACCGGCGACCATGTCGGCTTCCTCATGGAACCGGTGAACGGCGAGGCAGCACCGTGGGCAGGCCAACTCGGCTTCCGGGCGGTTATGGACATCGACCCGGGCCACGACGCCTGACTCCGGCACTCGGCGAGGCCGGCAGGTGGACGGCACTGGTTCTGCTCAACCATCCGGACGTGGCCGCGCTCTCGCTCGCAGGTGAGTGAGAGCCGCGTTTCTCGTCACACCGGCCCGGTGGCGGACGATGACTGCCTGAGGGTCAGGAAGATAACTACCTGTGCATTCGATGATGAGAATCCGCTGGTAGGTGGCTTCCGGAGTGCACAGGTAGTTATCTTCTGGACCCTGAGCCCTCAGCGCCTGCGAAGAGGCCTGGTCGGCCGGCGCGAGGCCACAAGGAGAAGGAGGCCGAGCAACACCGACAGCAGGGCGAAGGCCGCCGTGGCCTTGGTGTCCGAGCCGGTACGAGCCAACCCGGCCCCCGCATTGACTGACGGGGCCGGGGTCCGCAGCGAGGTGTCGGTGATCGCCTGAGAAGCCCTGGGGGTCGGCGACGCTACCGAGGTCACCGTCGGTGTGGCGATCAGGTTCAAGGGCCCGGGCATCGGGGTTGCGACAACTGCAAGTGGGATCACCTGAGCGGGTGTGCTCTGCAGGGGCGGCTTCGCCGTTGCTGCCGGCGGGGCCGTCACTGCCACGGGCGACTGTGTTGGTCCGGGCGGAGGGGGCGGCGGGGACGGGCGCGGCGGAGGGGGCGGGACCTCTTGTACGGGAGGGGGCGGCGGGGGCGGCAGGGGCGGCGGGACCTCTTGTACGGGAGGCGGAGGGGGCGGCGGAGGGGGCGGCGGAGGGGGCGGCGGCGGGGGCGGCGGAGGGGGCGGAGGCGGAGGGGGCGGAGGCGGAGGGGGCGGAGGCGGTGGGGGCGGAGGCGGAGGCGGGGGGGGCGGAGGCGGGGGGGGCGGGGGCGGGGGGGGGGGG
>JBBSHU010000103.1:0-9815 GCA_038232455.1 Acidimicrobiales bacterium | reverse complement strand
GCGTGGGATCGCCCACGGCACCATCATGGGCGCGTTCGGTCAGGGTTGGCATGGTCATCTCGTCTACTGCTCCGGTCTCGCCCTCAGTGGGATGGTCTACAACCCGCTGGTCTCAGATCAGCCTGACAGAGAGGGGTACCGTCACCAGTCGTGATTGGGGTACTCCGTGTCACGGCGGGAGATCACGGCCGGATGGCTGGGCCAGGAAATGGCGGCGCCGGGGTCGTCCCAGCGTAGGCCCCGCCCCTCCTCGGGCCGGTGGGGAGCAGAAATTTGATAGTGCAGTTCCGTCGCCGGGCTGAGGGTCAGGAATCCGTGGGCCACGCCCCGCGGCGCGAAGACCTGCAGCATGTTCTCGGGGTCGAGGACCTCGGTGAGCACGGCACGGTAGGTCGGGCTGTGGCGGCGGAGGTCCACGAGGACGTCGAACGCCGCTCCCTGCGTGCAGCGGATGAGCTTGGACTCCCCGTACGGCTCGGCCTGGTAGTGCATGCCCCGCAGGGTGTGCGCCACAGTGTTGTATGACACGCTGCACTGGCTGACCGCCGTGTCGAGCCCGAGGGCGACGAACTCCTCCGTCGAAAATGTCCGGGCGAAGAAGCCCCGCTCGTCATGGTGGCGCTCGGGCTCGATGATGTACGCCCCGTCGATCGCCGTCGGGCGAAAGATCACGGCAGGACCTCGACCTCCGGGACCGCCGTCACGAACCTGCATCCCCATGACCGCACATCGGCGAGCTGGGTGACGATCTCGTCGCGCAGGTTCCACGGCAGGATCAGGACGTAGTCGGGGCGTGTCTTCCAGACCTCCGACGGGGCGAGGATCGGCAGGTGCGCACCGGGGATGAGCCGGCCCTGTTTCTCGGTGCTGCGGTCCACCACGTATGCGATCTCCCTCGTCGTCACCCCGCAGTAGTTCAGAAAGGTGACGCCCTTGGCCGCCGCGCCGTACGCCACGATCGAGCCACCGTCGGCGCGCTCAGTGTCGAGAAAGCTGCGCAGGGACGCCCGGCAGTGCTCCACGAGCGGGGCGAACGACGTGTACGCGGCCAGGTCGTCGAGGCCGGCGGCGCGCTCGGCGGCGCGGACGCGGGCCACGCCGTCTTCGTCGGGCCGGGAGTCGCTGGCCAGGACGGCGAGGACGCGAATGCTGCCGCCGTGGGTGGCCAGCCGCTCGACGTCGAACACGCGTAGGCCATGGGCCTGCAGGATCGGCTCGAGAGCGAGCAGCGACAGGTACGAGAAGTGCTCGTGGTAGATCGTGTCGAACTGCACGCCGGCCAGGAAGCGCAGGAGGTGCGGGAACTCGAGCGACACGACGCCGCCGGGCCGCAGCATGCGGCGGAGGCCCTCGACGAAGTCGTGGAGGTCGGGGACGTGAGCGGTGACGTTGTTGCCCACGACCAGGTCGGCCCGGGCGCCGGCGTCGACCAGATCGCTGGCCGTCTGGGCGCCGAAGAAGCAGACCTCGGTGGGCACGCCGGCCGCGATGGCCACGTCGGCGATGTTCTTCGCCGGCTCGACGCCGAGCACCGGCACGCCGAGGGCGACGAACTGGCGGAGAAGGTACCCGTCGTTGCTGGCGACTTCCACCACCAGGCTGTCGGGGCCAAGGCCGAACCGGTCCTTCACCGCCGTAGCGAAGCGCCGGGCGTGCTCCACCCAGCTGTAGGAGTACGACGAGAAGTAGGCGTAGTCGGAGAAGATCTCCTCGGGCGCCACGTCGTGCGCCAGCTGCACGAGCAGGCACCGGTCGCACACGAAGACGTGCAGCGGGAACCGCCGCTCTGTCTCCGCCTCCGCGAGCGAACGGGGGTACGCGTTCGCCAGTGGCATGGTCCCGAGGTCGAGGAACGTCGTCGTCAGCGGGGCGCCGCAGCCCCGACATCCGCTCATGACACCACCGCGCCGATGCCGGCGAAACGGGCAGCGTAGGCCTCGATCTGGGCCATCGCGAGCGCCCGCAGATCGTCGCCGGCCTCGCGGGCCCGGTGCCACGCCAGAGTGAGGTCGACCGCGTCCTCGGTGCTGAGCACCGGACGCCAGCCCAGAATGTCGGCCGCGAGCGAGGGGTCGATGCGCAGGGCGGGGGCTTCGTGGGGATGATGCCCCGGGTCCCGCTCCCACCCGCCCCGGCCCATCCGGTCGAACAGCAGGTCGACCAGCTCGCTCACCTTCAGCTCGGGTTCGACGGGCCCGAAGTTGACCGCCGCCGGCGTGCCCTCCCGCCGATCGAGCAGCGCCTCGGCGAGGAGGAGGTAGCCGCCCAGCGGCTCCAGCACGAACTGCCAGGGACGGGTGGCCTCGGGGTGGCGGAGCCCGAGGGGCCGGCCCGACACAAGCGAGCGCAGGGCATCGGGCACCAGGCGGTCCTCGCCTATGTCGCCGCCACCGATCACGTTGCCGGCCCGGGCTGTGGCCGTGGCCGGGTCGGTCGGGGCGTGGTGGGCGGCGCGCCAGCTGCGCACGGCCAGCTCGGCCGCCGCTTTCGACGCCGAGTAAGGGTCGGCGCCGCCGAGGGGATCGGACTCCCGGAACGCCCTCCCCGACCCGTCGTTCTCGTAGACCTTGTCGCTTGTGACCACCACGACCGCGCCCACAGTGCCGGCGAGGCGCGCCGCGCTCAGCACGTTGAGCGTGCCCATCACGTTCGACGAAAACGTGCCGACCGGGTCCACGTAGCTTCGGCGGACAAACGCCTGGGCGGCCAGGTGCAGCACGACCTCGGGGCGGACTTCGGCGGTGAGCGCCGCCAGCGCGTCGGCGTCACGGATGTCGAGGACGACGTCACTACCCGCCGGCCCGGCCCCGACGGCCTCGTGCATCGAACCCGGCTCGGCAGCGAGGGCCACGCCGGTGACGTCAGCCCCGAGCGCCTCCAGCCACAGCCGCAGCCACGCCCCCTTGAACCCGGTGTGCCCGGTGAGCAGCACGCGCCGCCCACGCCACCCTTCCGGCGTCAGTCCCACGTGCGCCACGGCGGGTCATTGGAGTCCCACAGGCTCTCCAGCAGTTCCTTCTCCCGCATCGTGTCCATCGGCTGCCAGAAGCCGTCGTGGCGCCAGGCCCGCAGCTCCTTGCGGTCAGCCAGCGCTTCGAGCGGAGCTCGTTCCCACGCCACGTCGTCGCCGGCGATGAGGTCGAGGACGTCCGGCGACAGCACGAAGAACCCGCCGTTGATCAGGCCGCTTTCGGCCAGCGGCTTCTCCTCGAACACGCCGACCTCGTCACCGCTCAGGACGACGCTGCCGAAACGGGCCGGCGGCGGGACCACCGTCATGGTCGCCATCCTCCCGTGGGCACGGTGGAACGCCAGCTGCGCGGTCACGTCGACGTCGGCCAGGCCGTCGCCGTAGGTCATGCAGAACGAGTCGTCCTCAACGTAGCGGCGGACGCGCCGGAGACGCCCCCCCGTCTGGGTTGCCTCACCGGTGTCGACGAGCGTGACCGTCCAGGGCTCGCTGCGGGTGTCGTGGAACTCGACCTGGTTCTTGGCCAGGTCGATGGTGACATCGGCGCCGTGCAGGAAGTAGTTGTTAAAGAACTCCTTGACCATGTAGCCGCGATAGCCTAGGCAGACGACGAAGTCGTTCACGCCGTGCGACGCGTAGCCCTTCATGATGTGCCAGAGCATCGGCCGGCCACCGATCTCGATCATGGGCTTGGGCCTGAGATGCGACTCCTCGGAGATCCGGGTGCCCCGCCCGCCGGCCAGGATCACGCACTTCATCCGGCGGCTCGAGACATGGAAGCAAGGGTATACGAGCTCATGGCCGGTTCCCGAGGCGCAGCAGCCGCAGGATCTGGGCCCGGTCGGACTGTTCGAGGGCCCGGCGCCAGGCGAGCACGGCGTAGACGGGCATCGTGGCGAGCAGGACCAGGATCGGGATCACCGGACCGGCCGTGAGGAGATCGGCAAGCAACGGGAGAACGAGGACGCTCGCCGCCGGACCCACCCGCAACAGCACCTCACCGAACGGCGCTGTGCTGTCCGGCCCCCTCCGGGCAGCCACGAAGAACATGTACCCGGTGACTAGCGCCAGCCGGAACGTCCACACCGCGGCGGCGCCGCTGGCCCCGAAACGGCTGATCGTCGGGATGGCGTAGATGGCGTAGAGCGGGAGCTCGTAGAGGTGGCAGCGGACGATCGCCCTGATCTCCCCCATGCCCAGCAGGAAGTTGTAGGGCACGAAGGCGCAGGCGTTGATCACGACACCCACGAGGAGGATGCGCAGCGGCGTCACACTCGACGCCCCGTACTCCTTGCCCGCCCACAAGTCGAGGAACGGTCCCCCGATCACGGCGAGGGACACGGCGATCGGAAGGACGGCGGCGATTATGGCCGTGAGCGCCCTCCGGTACAACGTCACGGACTGCTGGGTGTCGCCCTTGGCCTTGAGACGGGCGAACGCCGGAAGCAACGGCTGGCAGATGGCGATGGGCACCACGGCCATGATCTGGGCCAGGTTGGCGGCGATGGCGTAGTGGGCGACGGCCCGGATCGGGTGGGTGGCGGCCAGGATGAAGCGCTCTCCGCTGCCTACGATGAGCCCGAGCGCGTTGGCCAGCATGAGGCTCCCGCCGAAGCCGAGCAGCGGCCGGACGAGCGTCGCCCGCACCGCCGGTCGCCGCATCGCCGGTGCCAGCCGCGCCCCGACGGCGGCATGGAGCAGGAGCGAAACGAGGGCGGCGCCGGCCATGACGCCGAGCGCGGCGCCGGCGCCCCCGCCGGCCGACGCAACCACGGCAACGGCGATCACCTGGGCCACGCCACTGCCGTTGGTAATGAGGACGTACAGGTCCCACCGGAGGCGGACCAGCTCAGGTGTGTTGATCACCGTGCTGATAATCCGGGCCAGCACCGCCACCGCCCCCAGCCTGAGAGCCAAGACCGCCGAGCCCCGCAGCGATGGCGCCAGATGGAGGAACCGGTTAACGATCTCGGGCGCCGCCAGCCACATGACCACCGCGGCGAGCACAGTCGGGACGAGGGTGATGGCCGTGGCGGTCCAGATGGCCTCCGCCTCGCCCCGTTCGTCGCCCCGGGCGTAGGCCTCCGACGCCACGCGGGTCGACGCGGTGCCCATGCCCAGGTCGAGCACGGTGACGTAGCCGATCAACGAACTGACTAGCGCGACCAGCCCGTAGCTCTCGGCGCCCAGGAAACGCACGGTGAAGGGCGTGGCCAGGAACGCCACACCCAGGGACGCGGCCTGGCCACCGAGGCTCCAGACGCTGCTCCGGGCGACGGCGCGACCCAGACCCGGGGCCACCACCACGACGGGTTCAGAACCGTCGGTCACGGGGCCATCGCCAGGGTCGGAACTCACGATCCGTCCTGAGCGTAGCCGTAGCGGATTCCCCCGGCAAGCGCCGTTTGCGGGTCGGATAGCCTGGCGACATGGCCACGCGGAGCTCTGTCAGCGTTCCCGACGCCACGCGCCCGCGGAAGTAGTCGCTCGTGAACGGATCGGAAAGGCCCTTTTTTTCCATTGTCGTCCCGACGCGGAACCGGGGCCGGCTCCTCGAGCAGCCGCTCGCCAGCGTGGTTGGCCAGACCGAGATTGATTTCGAGCTGATCGTGAGCGACAACTGGTCGACCGACGAGACGGCCGCTGTGATCGCCCGCGCCGGGCAGAAGCGTTCGCTCACGGCCATCCGGCCCCCGAAGCCACTGCCGATGGCTGATGGCTGGAACTTCGCCGTGGCTCACGCCACGGGCCGGTGGATCCTGCTGCTGGGCGACGACGACTACTTCTCGAACGACCTGCTGGCGACGGTACGACCGGTGGTCGAAACGTCGGATACGACCGTGGTGACCTGGCACTCGGCCGTCTATCACCACAACATCGACATGCCGCAGGGTGACATCAAGAACCTCCCCCTTCAATCACGACCCGGCGCGCATCCACAAGCTCGACATCATGTCGTGGACGGGGCGCACCTACCCCATCGACGCCCGCGGGCAGCTGACCAAGCTGTACGGGTTCCAGGACATCATCGCCCCGTCGGGGCACGTCTCGGCGTTGCGCAGCGACCTGATCGAGCGGGTGGTGGGCTGGGCCGGCGCGCTCTTCCACCCTCCCTACCCCGACTTCGGCTGCTCGGCGGCGGCGGTGCTGGCCACCGCCGAGACGACGACGTTCATCGACGTCGCGCTTCACGTCCTCGGCCGGGTCCCCCGGCTCGGCGCCCTCAGCTACCTCCTGTCCCCCGAGAAGCAGTCGGAGTTCAACGCGGCCATGGCCGCCGAGTACGGCCGGGACGATCTTTACGACGACCAGCCGCTGCAGTCGTCGACCCTCATCGCCACCAACATCGCCGCCTCCCTCGGAGTCGTGCGCCGGCTTATGCCGCCGCCACCGCAGAGGCGGCCGCATTCGACTGGGAGCGGTACTTCGTGCGGTGCCGGCTCGAGATCGCCGCGATGCAGCGGGTTGGCTTCCCGATGGACGAGCTGGCACGCCAGTACGAACGGGCGCTCGCCACGCAGCCGGCGGAGCTGCAGGCCGCGGTCCGTTCGAACCTGGCCGTCCGCTTCCCCCGTGCGGGCGACGCAGTGAGCCGGCGCAAGGCGTCACCACCGGCCCACCTGGTGTGGAAGCTGCTATACAACCGCCGGCCGAGCGGCGACTCCCTCGGCGGCCGGGCCGACGTAGCGCGGTGGCGGTCGACGATCGACGGCGCCGATGCCGGCTTCTCCAACATCGGGGAGACCAGCGACTACATCGACGGACTGCGCCGTGATGGGACGATGGTGACGGTTGACGCCCACTGACGGGCCAGCCAGACGGGTCCTGGTTACCGGCAGCGCCGGGTTCATCGGGCGCAGGGTCGTCGCGCTGCTCCGGGCTGACAACGTCGACTTGGTGGAGCTCCGGCACCGCTGGCGCGACGCCGAGGACCTGCGGGCTCAGATCGCCGGCGTCACCGACTGCGTCCACCTCGGTTGGTACGCGTCGCCGCGGGACTACCTCAGCTCGGTCGACGGCAATTTGGCCAGCCTTCAGAGCTCGGTCGAACTGCTCCAGGCGCTGGCGGCGAGTGGGTGCCGGTCGCTCGTCGCCGCCGGCAGCCAGGCCGAGTACGCCCAGTCCGACGACCCGCTTCGCGAGGACGGTCTCGTCGAACCCTGGTCGGTGTACGGCGCGGCCAAGGCCAGCTTCCATCTGCTGTCCACGAGTTCGATGGCCCGCGGCACCCTCGCAGTGGCGTGGGCCCGACTGTTCAACGTCGTCGGGCCGGGCGAGCACCCCGACCGGCTGATCCCCAGCGCCGCCCGTGCGCTGCTCGCCGGCAGGCCGATGGACCTCTCGCCGGGCCGGCAGCTTCGCGACTACATCGACGTCGATGACACCGCAGGCGCCTTGATCCACCTCTCCAACCGCCGGGTCGTCGGCACGTTCAACATCTGCACCGCCGAAGGCGTGACGCTGCACGACTTCGTCGCCGGGTTGGGCGACCGCCTCGGCCGGCGCGAGCTGCTGCGTTTCGGCGCCCGCCACTACGGCGACCACGACCCGCTGAATTCGGTCGGGATGAACGAACGGTTGACCGCCACCGGCTGGAGACGACGGCACTCCACCGAGGACACCCTCGACCGGATCGCGGCCTACTGGTCGGAGGTCGGTGACCGACCGCCTGAGGGCGGCCCGTGAACGTCCTCTACCTCTCCTATGACGGGGCGCTCGACCCCCTCGGCCGGTCGCAGGTGGTGCCCTACCTCGAACGCCTCAGCGCCCTCGGCCACCGCTACGACCTGATCACCTTCGAGAAGCCCGCCCAGTGGGCGCGCCTCGAGCTGCGCCAGGAGATGGCGGACCGCCTCGCCCTCGCCGGCATCGCCTGGCACCCCCTCCGCTATCACAAGCGGTTCTCGGTCGGCGCCACCGCCGGCGACCTCAGCCTCGCCCGGGCACTCGCCGGCCGCCTGGTCACGAAACGCAAGATCGAGCTGGTCCATGCCCGGTCGTACCCGCCGGCGCTGGTGGCGCGCAGCGTCGCCCGGCGAAAAGGCCTGCCCTACGTGTTCGACATGCGGGGCCTGTACCCCGAGGAGCGGGTCGACGGTGGGATCTGGCCGGCAGGGGGACGCCTGTTCCAGCTGGCCAAGCTGGCTGAGTCGGCCCTCCTCCGCGATGCCGCCGCGGTCGTCACCCTGACGAACAAGAGCCTGCCAGTCGTCCAATCGCTCATCGACCGGGCCGGCGGCCGCGCTCCGCTGGCGGTGATCCCCACGTGCGTCGACCTCGACCGTTTCAAGCCGGCGACAGAGCCGGCGGGCCGGCCGACCCTCGCCTACCTGGGCTCGCTGGGCACCTGGTACCTGGTCCCGGAGATGCTCCGCTTCGCCCGCGCCGCGGCGACCCACGCCGGCACCCCGCTGCGGATGATCGTCAACGACCCCGAGGGAGCGCTCCAGCCGATGGTGGACGCCGCCGGTCTGGCGCCGGAGGAGGTCGACGTACGGTCGGTGCCCTACGACGCCGTGCCCCAGGCGCTGGCCGGCGTCACGGCCACGTTCGCGTTCATCAGGCCGGCGCCGTCGAAGGTGGCCTCGGCGGCGACGAAGGTCTCCGAGTCGCTGGCGATGGGGCTGCCGGTGGCCGTCAATGAGTCCATCGGCGACGGCGCCGACCTGGTCCGCGACGAAGGACTGGGCGTGGTCGTCGACCCGTCCGCTCCGGACACCTTCCCTGAGTTGGCCCAGGCCCTCATGGCCCTGGGGGGCGACGAGGCGGCGCGCCGGCGGTGCCGGGCCGTCGCCGAGCGGGTGTTCGACCTCGACAGGGCGGCCCGGAACTACGACCGGCTGTACGGCAAGGCGGTCAGCGGCTGAGCGGGTCGGCGACCGCCAAGGCCCGCTCGATGTCGTTGCGGGTGAAGTTGGCGTACGGCACGCCGGTGTGGCCGGCGGAAAGCCTGGGCTCGATGGGCTCACCGCGCTTGAGATTGCTGACCAGCTGCTCCAGCGTCGCCCGGTCGCCGTTCTGCCGCTTGGCCGCTTGGCCGCGACGTCCTCGATCACCGGGCCGAGGGCGTCGTTCCCCGTGACCTGCAGGACGTGGAACAGGCTGGCCAGATAGTCGGCGTTGGGCCCGAGCGGAAACTCCTTCCGTTCCCGCATCCCGACAAAACGTCATCGGAGGGGTGGAAGTCGAAGTACTCGACTACCTTTAGGTCGAGCGTCTTGGCCAGCCCGGCTCGCGCCGCCAGCTTGGTGAGGCGGGCGCTGTTGCGCTTCATCACCGGCACCCGCTTCACCCGGTCCTTACACGACGTGGGCTCGCTCGAGCTCCAGAGGGCGAGAGTGATCGTCGTGTCCGAGGTGTACAGCGGGAAATGGGCGATCTGGGCGTCGACGAAGGCCGCATCGCCCAGACCGTGGGGGCCGAGGTCGAGCGTCCGCATCGAGAACAGGTCGCGGTCGGGATTGACGAGCTCGGGGTGGGTGAAGGTCCAGTGCTAGCGGGAGTTTCCGGGCTATCCCGATGAGCTGATCTCCAGCCCGCTCGGAACGTTCTTCCAAAGAAGCCCCTGACCAGCGCGTTTGTGCTGGTCAAAGGCTCGCGTTCTGTCGCTGGTTGGTGTATTACCTAGATATGGCATCTATCGTCGGAAAGAAGCAGGGCGGGAAGACCTACTACTACCTCGTCGAATCGGCCCGGGTCGGGGGCAAGCCCCGGATCGTCTCCCCGCGCTACCTCGGCTCGGCCGAGGAGATCGCAGCCCGGCTCTCCGAGACAGGGCCCGGCGAACCGGACCGCACCCGCCACCTCGCCTTCGGCGACCTGGCGGCGGTGTGGTCGGTGCTCG
>JBBSHU010000102.1:0-9987 GCA_038232455.1 Acidimicrobiales bacterium | reverse complement strand
GGCGCAGGCGAAGGCCACGTGGTCCATGCCGACCCGATGTTCATCGAAGGCATCGTCGGAGGATGTGCCGGTGTGGGCGTGCAAGCCGAAGAGCATGCCGCCGGCCAGGGGGAACACCGTGTGGTGGTAGCCGTTGCTGTCTTCGTCCAAGGCCGGCTCGACTCCGAAGAGCCGCTCGTACCAGGGAGCGCTGACGGTCAGGTCCGTGACGGTGACGGCGAGATGGGTCACCGAGGGGAAGTCAGTCATGTCTGTCCTTTTGGTCGTAGGAGCGGGGCTCAGGCGGCGCCGTTGACGGCGCCGCCTGAGCAGATGCAGTGCCTGGGCTGGCCCAGGAGGCGGAGAGGCCCGCTGACAAGAGTATGCGCAAGGGCATGGGCCGTTGTTCAGCTCTTCCGGGCCGAGAGAGCCTCGCCGGCGGTCCAGACGGCGATGGCCAGGAGACCGACGTCCTTGGCCACGAACTGCCCGGGCATCGGCGACAAGAACGGGATGCCGTAACCCGATTGGAATGCATCGGGCGTGGTAAACACAAAGTGAGGGTGACGAGGAAAAGAGCGACGGCTCCGAAGCTGCCGACGGCCGAGATCAGCCAGGAAAAGGGCTTGGCGGCGATCATGAGCGCGAGGGCGATCTCGAAAGTGCCCAGCAACGCCGAGAACGTCCTGACGCTGAAGATTTCATAGAGCCAGGACAGGAGCGGGCTGTTCTCGACCAGGGGCTGGATGGCCCGCGCCTCGTAGGCGGTGAACTTCAGGAGGCCGACCCACAGCAGGATGCTGACCAGGCCGTAACGCAGCAGGAGGCCACCCACGTGCTGTAGCGGATGCGACGGGCTTTCGTCGGTGCGAGGTCTCACCAGCGTCGTGGGCATTCGGGGCGTTCTTCTTTCGTGGGTGAATCGTCCCTTGCGGCCTACCCGGGCCTGGCGGTCCGCATGCGGTCCTCGGCTTACAAGAGGATGAACAGCAGTTCAGGGTGGCGGCTCACCGGACCGTGGCCACGACGCGGTGGAGGCCGGAGGCGCCTTCGGGGCCACTGGTGCGGTCCCGGTTCACCTGCTGGGCCCCGCCGCCGTCAACGGTGCGCACCACCAAGCCGGTGCTCACCCGGCCGGGTCGGCCTCCCGGTAGCAGTCGTACAGGATTCGCGCTAGCGACCGCAAGGCCGGTGGATCCTCGGCTCCGCTCATGTGGCACCCTTCCGTTACTCCTCGTGTTCCGACCTCGCGGCCTTACCCCGTGAAACGCTGTCGGCCGGATTGGTGGGCAGTTCCTCGGCAGGCCGTGGCCCGTCACTCAGGGTGGTGAACTAAGCAGCAGTCTGTGCCCCGGCCGTGCGACTGATCCGCCTGGACGCACGACTGGCGGTGGAGCCCGGGGGGACGCATGTCGAATCGCAGCGAGGTGTTCCAATGAGGCGGAAGTCCGTCGATGGGGCCGCTACAGCGGTGCCCCCACCGACGAACAGCTGTCCCGCTTCTTCACCGTCGCCCCAGCTGACTTCGAGCGAGCCGGTCGCGCTCGTAGCATGGCCACTCGTCTCGGCTACGCCGTGCAGCTTTGCACCGTGCGGTTCCTGGGCGCGTTTCTCCCGGACCCGGCACAGACACCGTCGGCCGTGGTCGCCCACGTGGCTCTGCAGATGGGTGCGGGTCGCCGGCGGGAACGGAAGCTCGGAGGTAGTCGCTGCCGGGTCATCGCCGTAGACCCCGGCATCGTCGACACCTCTACAATGAGCTCATGCGCTCCACCGACCAACGGAACTTCCCGATCGTCGAAACGGCGCTCGAATGGTACCGCTGTTCCCGTCGACCATCGCCGCTGTGCACCCGCCAGCGGCAAGTGCCGCGATGCCTGGGTGGTGGCGCCCCCCTGCCGAGCAGTATCGCCGGACCGGTGTTCCTGCTCGATGGCCTCGGCGCCCTCAGTCGGCAGCGCTCCTCCACCACCGGCATCTCGATCGGTCCGAGAGGCAAGAATCTGCATCGTCACGCCACCGAAATCAGGAGCCTCCTTGTCGAGCTGTCTCAACACTCTGTCTCCCATGCGGCGGGCACGGGAACGGTGAAACCGAACCGTGAGAAGGTCCTGGCTGCCTACGCTGATGGCGTCCAGGCCGTCGAGGCGATTGCGGCCCGGGTCACGGATTGGTCAGCGCCGACCGCCTGCCGGGAATGGCAGGCCGTCGACCTTGCCGGACACCTCCTCGCCGTCGTCCCCTACTACCACGACCTCCTCGATGCTGCCGAAGCTGCTCGTCCCCGTACCCGGCTTCCCATCGGACCCGCGCTCGTGTCGATGAACGCCCGTGAGCTGCTCGCTCTTCCCCCCAGTTCCGGACCCAACCGGATCGCCATCTTCCTTCGCCTCGCCCGTCACTACGGCCATCGTCTGGCCGAAGCGGATTGGCACATGACCCTCGGCCACTGGGATCGCCTCGGGAAGATGTCACTCGCCCAGCACACCGGGCTGGCAATCGGCGAATGGCACATCCACGCCTGGGATCTCGCCTGTTCCGCCGGCGAGGACCACCACCCAGCCGACGCGGCAACGATCGCAGCGGGCCGCAGCGTCCTGCCGGGGGCACCAGCCGAGGGAGACGCCTGGTTAGCCACGCTGATCGGCTCGGGTCGTTCTCCAGCAGTCCCATGAACGTGGCCTCCGTCGACGAGAAGTGACCCGGGAAGTGCCGGTCCTTCTCGGGTGGCCTGACGGCGCCATCCGCTCGAAGATGGACGGTATCGCTCCGGAGCGTCGCCAGGTGTCCCTGTAATGCGGCGGGGTCGTGCGGGGCGGCACCATCGGCGTACGCCCGGAAGGCAGCGTTCCTGACTACCGGGAGAGCAACACGGGTTGCTTTCCTACTGATAGGTCCGTAACTCCCCGTTCAGAGCCCCTATTCGCGCCTGTGCCAAGCGGCACTAAATGCGGGTTGCTCCCTGGGCGGCCAGGAAGAGGCCGACCGCCACGATGACCGTGGCAGTCACCGCGGGCATGGCCCGGGCCAACCCGGCCAGTCGACTCGGCCGCGACGACGTGGCTGTGGCCGCCCGGCGGTCGAGGATCCCGCGGGCCCGCACGAGGATCAGTCCGGCGGCGGTGAGGGTGAGAGCCATGCCCACGCCGTAACCCACGACCAGCACCACGCCGAACCAGGCCCGTTTCAAGGCGATGGCTCCCAGGAGCACCACCAGCGCCGACGGGCTCGGCACCATGCCACCGGCAACGCCCATGGCCACGAGGGTCCGGCGTGACATCGGCCCTTCGACGGCGTCGGCGTCGGGATCGGGGCCGTGGGAGTGGGGCCGGCCCAGGCCATGGGAATGCTCGTGCTCGTGGGAGTGGCCAGGCTCCTGAGAAGGGGAATGGGAGTGGCCATGACCACGCCGGCCCCTGAAGGCCCGACGCATCAGGTTGAACCCGACCGCTGCCAGCATGGCGCCGCTGACGAGTCCGAGCCACGGGTAGACGGCCTCGGAGGCCAGGCTGGTGGATGCGGACAGGGCCACGCCGAGGACGAGCAC
Source organism: Acidimicrobiales bacterium (assembly GCA_038232455.1). Lineage (GTDB taxonomy): Bacteria > Actinomycetota > Acidimicrobiia > Acidimicrobiales > AC-14 > DATAQC01. The sequence continues at coordinate 6,461 of JBBSHU010000102.1, read as the reverse complement.
GCCGATGGTGTGGGTGGTGGTCACGGTGAGGGCGATTACCCCGGCCTGGCGCAGGGAGCCCCGCTGGCCCACCAGATAGGCGGCCATGACGGTCTTCCCGTGGCCGGGCGCCAGCGCATGGATGGCGCCGAGGCCCACGGCCAGAGCAAGGGCCAGGGCCCCGAAGGCCACTGTGAGGTCGCGACGGGCCACCAGGGCGGTGAACGAGCGGGAAGCGGCGTCCACGCCGCGGGGCAGGGCGCTGCTCACGCTCTTGGTCCGAGGGCCGGACACGGTGGCGGCTGCGGCCGCCGAGGCCGGGAGGCCTCCGCCGTCGGACCGCACGCGGAGGCTGGCGGAACGCTGGTCGAGGGGGGAGGACAACAGATCGCCGGGGTACTGGGTGAGGCGCGCGCTCGGGCTCACCGCGGGCACGTCGGAGGTGACCACGCCGACCCCCGAACCGGTGGCGGTGACCTCTCGCCACCCGACTCGATCGGTATAGGCGGAACTTCGCCACGCCACCTTGTGCTCGCCCTTGCCGATGGCCGTAGGGGCAGCCACGTCACAGGTCAGGCGCAGGGTGTCCAGGCCGGCACTGCCGGGCGGGAAGACGACCGCCGCCGCGCCCACCGACAGCCGGGCGGGCTTGCCGTCGACACTCAGCTGGGAGTGCCCGACCACGTCGCCGCAGGTCTTGGCTGCCCACGCCGAGCCTTCGGCGTCGGAGACCTGCCCGTTCCCGTCGGCGTCGAGTCCGCGGCGGGCCTGGTAGGCGGGGATCTCGGCCATGTCGACGACCATGTCGACAGCCACCCTCCCGGTCTCCACCGACAACCCGGCGTAGGTGTTCACGGTGAAATTGCCGAGGGGATGGGCGCCGGCCGCGCCCGCCGGCGCGACCACGGCGATACCCGCCACCACGACCGCGGCCAGGAGCCGGAGTCGCGTCACCGGCCTCAACGGGGCATCCCCAGCTCTGCGGCCAGGGCCCTGGCTGGCGGGAGGTCGCGGACGCTGAGCCACGGGTTCACCGAGAAGGCGGTCGCCAGGTCGCGACGGGCGTCGTCGCCCATGCCCAGGTCGGCTTCGATACGGGCCAGGTGCCACCACAGCAGTGCGTCGCCCGTGCCGAGGCGGACGGCGGCCCGGGCATGGCCCAGGGCCTCGTCGGCCCGGCCCGACTGGCGCAGGGCCCATCCGAGGGCATCCTCGCCGAAGACGGTCGGTCGTTGGGCGAGGGCGGTTCGCGCCGTCTCGACCGTGGCCACCGGATTTGCTCCGGGGTCGGAGGCGTGGTCGGCCTCGAAGCGGGCCAGCTCGAGATCGACGGCCACGCCGTTGGCCTGGTTGAGCTGTTCGATCTGGCGTACCAAGCCGTACTGGGCGGCGGCGTCGGCGTCGCGCCCGAGGGCCGAGTCGATGTCGCCGAGGAGGGCGACCCACGCGGGATTGGGAAGCCGGTTCACCACCGGCTCCAGGCGGGCGGCGGCACCGGCCAGGTCGCCCCGGGCGGCGGCGACGCGGGCCCGGCCGACCTCGGCCGCCCCGTAGCCGGCCTCGGTGTCGGTGGCTCGGGCGTAGGCCGCATCGGCGGCATCGAGGTCGCCGGCACCGAGGCGCAGGTCGCCGAGGAGGGTCTGGACGTAGGCCACGTCGTAGGCCGACCCGGATCCGGCGACGACAGCCTGGGCCATGGCCGTGGTGGCTCCCGGGTGGTCGCCCGTGAGCTCGCGGACGTAGGAGACCCGGGCCAGGCTGGCCAGCGAGGGGCGGCGGTCGACCATGTCCTGGGCGGCGGCGGCGGCCTCGGGGTACTGCCCCAGCTCGACGTGGGCGTCGACCACGATGCCGAGGGGATCGGCCGACAGGAGAGCGAGGTCGTGGGCCCGGTTACCGAGGTCGAGGGCGTGGGTGAAATCGTGGCGGGACAGAGCCAGCAGGCCCTGGGCCGTGAGGGTGCGGACGTTGTTGGGATCGATGGCGGCGCCGCGGTCGAGCAGCTCGCCGGCCTTGGTGTACCAGGTGGGGTCGGCTGTCTCCTTGGCCCGGGACAGGTAGGCCGCCCCGAGGTCGGCGATGAGCCGGGGGTCGTTGGGGGTGGCCCGCAGGCGGTCCTGGAGGCTGGTCACCCGGGCCTGCGTGGATCGGCCGGTGGCCGTGGCCGCCCGGGTGGGAGCCGGCGACGTCGAGCCGGCCATGAAGAACCGACCGAGAAGGACGCCGAGGACAGCGGCGGCCACCAACGTGGCCACCCACCCGGCCGGCCGCCGGCCCGAAGGCCGGCGGGGTCCGGGCGTGACCGCCGGGAGGGTTTCGTCCGCCCCGGCAGAACCGGGGAGGCGAGTGTGCGTGGAGGCTGGGCCTCCCGGCGTGGTCACGGTTGTTTCCCCTTGTCAGTCGAACCGGTTAGGGACCGACTCGGTGATGTTCATGGTCGTAGCCCTGGTTGGGCGTAGACACGAAGGGGAAGGCCCTCAGGAACGGGTGGTCGTTCATGTCCACGCCGTCGCTCAGCACGTTGTTGGGCGAGCGGTTGAACGCAGGCGTGAACGGCGTGGCACCGGCCACGGCTCGCAGCTCGATGTCGGTGATGTCGTCCTCGAGGCGGCGGCCGTTCGGGAACCCGGCATTGTCATTACCGAGCACTCCCAGGCGGTTCCCCTGTCCGATCGGCGCCGAAGGCGGGATCGACGTGTTGAGCCGGATCATGTCCGACGGTCGCACGTTGGCGGGCTGGTTGAGCCCGGGGATGCCGGTGAGGAAGATGGCCACCAGGTCGCTGCGAGGCGCCGGCGGAACGGTGATGCCCGGGTACAGCGCCGGGATGAGACGCCCCGGCTCCGGGTCCTGCACGTACTTCAGGAACTGTGCATCGTTCACCGGGTCGGAGTTGTTGAACTTGTCCTTTTGACCCAGCGGGATTTCCAGCTCGTTCACGAGCGGGTTGCCCAGTCGGGAGACGTTCACCCATCTGCCCCCCTCCCGCGGCGGCGTGCCAGGCAACCCGGGCTGAAGGACCCTGGTCTGCTGGCGCTTCGTCTGCGAGTAGACCCCGATGATCGGACTCCCGTTGGTGAGCTTAGCGGTCGGCACCTGAAGAGCCACGGTGTGGACGTTGAAGCCGCCCGGGCTGTCGACGCCGTTCGCAGTGGGCAGGGGGATTTTGTGGGCCTGGTTGAACGGCCGCAGGCCGAGCAGGTCGAAGATCGATCCCACGTCGATGAAGAACGGGTCATCTCGCTGACCAGCGAAGGTCTTGACGCCGTCGCCAACCGTCCGCACGGCCTCACTGGCCAAAGCCGGGTAGTTCGGCGTGGAGCGCGGACCGATGTTCACCGGCGGCGTCGGCAGATTGGACCCCAACACGGTGCGGACACCGTTCTTGACCACCGTCAGGGTGTACGTCTGGCGGATGTTGAAGTTGGGATCGTTGATCGACGAGATCGGCCCGGTGTTGTACAGGAACGTGTTGCTGTTCTGGATCTTCGTCGTGAAGCGCCACTCGTAGGTGATGTCAGGCACGGCATCGCCGTTGTTGTCGACGTGGACCTGGTAGAGGACGTCGTCGCCGAACTTGAAGAAGTTCGGACCGCCGGCGGGCTCCTCGAAGGGGATCCAGTTGGCAATCAGCGTCGTGGTGTCCGGCGCACCTGGAGTCTGGAAGGCGTACACGTCGGTGTTGTCGGCGACAGGGTCCTCGCTGATCAGTGGTGCCTCACGGTGACTCGATGCACCGCTGGGCACGACTGTCGCGAGGGTGAGGCCGACCCCGAGGAGGGCCACCCATCGCAACTTCTTGAATCTTGACAACTCGCATCAACTCCTTGTTTTGGGTTGTGTCATGTCGGTTACGTGCGTGGTGGAAGAACAGGTGCGTGATCGAGGAGGGTTGTCAACCGCCTGCGGCCACGCCCACCACCATCCAGGCGTCGCCCACAGGGGCGACTTCGGCCCAGAAGTTGCGGTCGGCACCGGTGACCGGCACCAACCGAGCCCACGAGGCCGCGCCCTGGCCGTAGGCAGCGAGGAGCGGCTGGACGTCACCACCGCGGTCGACGCCGACGGACCTGCCCACCGTCCAGGTGCCCTTGCGCTGGCACGGGGTCGCGGCCAGATCGGCGGGGCCCAGCAGGTTGGCGTCGACTTGCAGGGCGGCGGCTCCGGGCTGGTCACAGGCGGACAGGCGGTCGACCCATGCCTTCACGGCTTCGGGGGCGGTCGCGTCGGGCGGGAGGGCGGGTCGCGACTCCACGGGGGTGGCGACGACCCTCCAATGGCCGTTCTCGGCGTGCACCCGCCACACTTCGGCGCTGCGGGCCGCCACCAGGCCACGGAAGGGATCGAGCGAGGGCTTGCGGGCGACCTCGACGTGCACGTCGAGGTCCTCCGACGACCCGCCTGCCTGCTGTCCCCCGGGGGGCACCACCTCGAAGGAGACCGGGAGGGCCAGGTCCTGCTGGGCGGCCGACCAGGCCGGCGCCGTGGGCCAGTGCTCGTGCCCAGAACCGTCGAGCAGGGCCCATGCGGCATCGGGGCGACCGGATGCCTCTGCCTGCAGAAACGCAGTCAGGGCGGCGGGGGCGTCGGGCGGCTCAGTCTCGGGGCCGGGGAACGAATCAGCCGACGGAGCCGCCGCCGACAGCGGCGTGGCGCCCTGATCGAACGCGAACCGCTTGGCCGAGGGGGTGGTCGAAGGGTGGTTGCTCGAGGTCCGAGACCGGTAGAGAGCGGTGCCACCGAGCCCCAGTCCGAGCCCGACGGCCACGATCGTCACCTGGACCGCGCCTCGGCGCAGCCACCCGCCTACCCGGCTCATCGATTCCTCCAGCCGTGTGCCATCCGAGAGTGTTCGTGGCCCGGGGCGAGTCTGGATGAGGGGGTGGGCGCGTTTAGCCTGAGCGGATGGTCCCTCGGCTACCCCGATTGCTGGCTATCATGGGCTCGGGCGAGACCGCCCCGACCATGAGCAAGGTCCATCGGGCCCTCCTGGCGCGCCTCGGGCCTCCTCCGGTGCCGGCCGTCCTCCTCGACACGCCCTTCGGCTTCCAGGGCAATGCCGACGACCTGGCGACCCGGGCCGTCGAGTACTTCGCCGAGAGCGTGCAGGCGGACATCGCCGTGGCCAGCTACCGGTCGGCCACCGACGGGGGCTCGGTCGACTTCGAAACCATGTTGAACCGGATCCGTGACGCCCGCTACGTGTTCGCCGGTCCCGGCAGCCCGTCCTATGCCCTGCGCCAGTGGATCGGCACCCAGGTGCCCGTAGTGCTGGCCGACAAGCTGGCGACGGGAGGTTGCGTCACGTTCGCCAGCGCCGCTGCGGTCACCCTCGGGCCCTTCGCCCTTCCGGTGTACGAGATCTACAAGGTGGGCCAGGCCCCGCAGTGGTTGGAAGGGCTCGACCTCATGGCGAGCATCGGCCTGCCTGTCGTGGTCATCCCCCACTTCGATAACGCCGAGGGGGGGACGCACGACACCCGGTACTGCTACATGGGCGAGGCTCGGCTGCGCCTTCTCGAAGAGATGCTCCCGGAGGAGGTCTTCGTCCTCGGCATCGACGAGCACACCGCGTGCGTGTTCGACCTCGACGAGCAGACCGCCACCGTCGCCGGGCGGGGCGTGGTGACTGTTCGCCGGGAGGGCGGGATGGCTCGTCTCGTCTCCGGTGAGACGGTCGACATCGCTGCACTCGCTGCTCTCGCCGACGATGGCGGAGACGACGGCGACGGCGATCGCAGCCGCCGGGGAAACGCCAGCCGGGACCAGGCTGCCAGCCAGGCCGGCCCGGACGCCGGCGACCCCGTGGGGCCGGCAACGGGCGCCTCACTGTTCGTGGACGACGTCGCCCGACTGCGTTCGGAGTTCGACGTGGCCCTGGCCGCAGGCGAACCTTACGCCGCCGTCAAAGCCGTCCTCACCCTCGACGACCTCCAGGTGGCGTGGTCGCGCGACACCCTGCAATCCGACGATCTGGCCGTCGCCCGGTCGACCCTACGGTCAATGGTGGTGCGCCTGGGCGAGGCCGCCGGGAAGGGACTCCGTGATCCCCGGGAGGTCGTGGGCCCGTTCGTGGAGGCCCTCCTGGCCGCCCGGGCCCGGGCCCGATCCGAGAAGCGCTGGGCCGAGGCCGACATCCTCCGTCACCGCCTGGTCGAGATCGGCGTGGAGGTCCACGACACGCCCGAGGCGACGTCGTGGGACCTCGGGTGAGCACAGGCCGCGGCGACCGTCGAGGCCCTCAGCTCACAGAGGCGTGAAGAAGAAGCGCCGGATGGCGTCGGGCAGTGGCAGGGGAACGTCGCCGGAGCCGCCCCATCCGACGGTGACTCCGCCCCGCACGAACCAGACGCCGGTCGAAGGCCGGAAGACGGCGATGTCGGTGGTGCCGTTGCCGTCGTAGTCGCCGGGCACAGGAATGTCGCCGGCGCCGCCCCAGCCGGCGGTGGTGGCGCCCCGCACGTACCACGAGCCCGTCGAAG
>JBBSHU010000101.1:0-10222 GCA_038232455.1 Acidimicrobiales bacterium | reverse complement strand
GTCAGCCCCGCCGGCACCCGGGCCTACGTGGCCAACGTCTTCTCGAACATCGTGTCGGTGATCGACACCGCCACCAACACGGTGGTGGCCACCGTGGCCGTGGGCACCTATCCCTTGGGCGTGGCCGTCAACCCCGCCGGCACCCGGGCCTACGTGACCAACCAGGGCTCGGACATCGTGTCGGTGATCGACACCGCCACCAACACGGTGGTGGCCACCGTGGCCGTGGGCACCAGTCCCCCGGGCGTGGCGGTTGCCGACGTGACTGTTGCCGTGCCCCCGACCCCCACCACCACCTCCACGTCGACCACGGTGGCGCCCAGCACCACCTCCACGTCGACCACGGTGGCGCCCACCACCACTACGACCACAAGGCCGTCGACGACCACCACCACCCGGCCGGTGGCGCACAAGCGTCTTTGCCAGCGGCTGCTCAGTCTCCGGCCGAGCCCGAATCCGCAGATCCGGGCGCTCGTCGAGGTGTTGCTCGTGCGCTACCACTGCCAGGTCCCGGTCCAGTTCCCGTAGCGTGGCCCGTTACCGATCGACCACATCGTGGCCGATCGAGCCGGTAGCGTCGGTTACCACCCGGAGCAGGGCGGGCGGGTCGATCCTCCCTTCGTCGAGTGCCGTCTCAATAGCGCCGAGAGCCTTGCCGCGGATGCGACGAGCGGTGTCGATCTGCTCGGTCACGATGGTGGTGCGGTAGAGGTTGAGGGTGGCTCTGAACGCTGGGAGGTGGCCCGCCCAACGGGTCACCGTCTCACGGGTCACCCCAGCCGCCTCAGCGGCTTTCTGTTGCGTCCCTCCACCTGCCAAGGCCTCGACAGCGAGCTGCTGGGCGGGCGTCAGTTCGAGCAGGACAGCCCGGAGGCCATCGAGGTCAGCATGGAAGTCATGGGTGTTGTCGCTCCTCGCGTGAGATCTGGTGAGGTCGGGTGACCTCAATGACGACGTGCCGGGGGTCATCGCGTCCCATCCCCCCCGTTTCAATCAACCAACGGAGTGATCTCCCACGGGTCCCGACGGCTCCATGCGGGGGAATCGACCCCGATTAGGCCCGGTTCGAGCCGTGGACGGATGTGCTCCACTCCTTCGAGCCACGTCCACACCTGGTTCCAGTCGAAACCGGTTGGGGCGCCGCACCTCTCAGATCACGAACAACGGCACCCCTCCCGGGTCATGACCTGACAGCAGGTCACCACTTCCAGTTGCCAGCCAGGCCCTGTCGGACGGTATCTGCATATCCCTCGAGGGCGCCCAGTCGCTCTTCGGGATTCAGCTTCAATTCTGAAGATCGCGCAAACCACGCCGGCGTACCGTCGATTCGTCGGGCCTTGATGACAGCGAACACTGACTCGATCACGTACTCGTTACCGACGCCCAATGTCTCCAGGCCGGCGAGCAGCTCGCTGAACTGCATGGGTGCCAAGGGCCCGGCCGTGCTCGGAGGTGGTGATTGGCCTTTCCATGCCATGGCCAGCCTCAGGCGCATGGAGGTAATGAGTCCGTCGAGAACCCCCAGCAGCTCCTCCGCCATCAAAGGGGCGCCACCGCTGCGGACCAGCCATGCCGGGCTCCCGTCCTCGGCGCGGACCTTGAGGAGCGCAAACACGGACTCGACATCTACACATTCACCGAGTGTGGTGGTGCCGTAGCCGGCCAGCAGCACACTGAACTGCGTGGGTTCCTCAGCCACCCGGCGTGTCCTCCACAACATTCACGGCTGCGAAACCTACTCGCCCGGCTACGCCTCGAGGTCCTTGTTCTCGAGGACGAACTGGCTGGCGACGAAGGTCGCCCCCTGGGGGTCCTTGATCACCGCCATCCTGGTCCACGGGGCATCGAACGGGCCGGCGACGATCTCGCCGCCGAGCTCGCCCGCCTTCTCCGCCGTGGCGTCGGCGTCGTCGACGGCGAAGGTGACGCTCCAATGCGCCGGCGTGTCGGAGTCGTCGTCGGCGATCGAATTGAGCGCAGCGACGACGTCGATGAAGCCGTCGGGGGCGCCCATCGCCGCCATCTGCGCGCGAAGGCCCGGGCTGGCCTCCTCGAGGTGGTCGCCGTAGCCGGGCAGCGTCCACATCGAACCCGCACCCAATGCCAGGGTCTCCCAACCGAAGACGGCGCCATAGAACGCCTTGGCGCCTTCGGGGTCCCGCGTGGCGAGGCCGTTGAAGTTCAGCGAGCCGTGCTCGTTGACGACCTTGGCACCTTTGTGGCTCTTCGCTTGCCAGACACAGAACGCGGCTCCTTCGGGATCGGTGAGGACCGCCATCCGCCCCGAGTCCATGATGTCGAAGGGCTCCATCGCCACCGTGCCGCCCGCATCGCGAGCCTTTGCCGCCGTCTCGTCGGCGCTGTTGACCCAGACGTAGGTGTTCCACATCGCCATCGCCGGCGCACCGGGGGGGATCGACCCGACCGCCGCCACGTCGCCGCCGCGAATACGGCCCATGGAATACCGGCCCTCCGGCCCTCCGGGCATCATGTCCTCGAACTCCCATCCGAACAGGCCGCCGTAGAAGGGGAGGGCGGCCTCTGGGTCGGGCTGGCTGGTGTCGACCCAGCAAGGCACGCCGGGGATGTATCCCTCTCGCTCGGGCATGGCCGTTCCTTCCGTCGCTCAGGGTCGCGCGCACCCTAATGGGCAGCACACATCAGTGCGCCCCGAACGCGCCCCGGGTCGGACTCGGGGAGACTGCCGGCGTCACTCCTTGGCAACTTGGGCAAGCAGGGCTGCGATGTCTGCTATCTCCCTCGGCCACCTTGCCGTCGCGGAGGTGGGTGATGACGGCCTGGTCGATCCGAAAGCTGCGCTCAGTGCCGTCGACGCCAGCGAGCTCGTTGTCAACGTGCCGTGACGACGACGCGGGCCATATCGACGTCGCCATCCACCACGACCTCCTGAAAATCGTGGCGAATGTCGGGCATGGCGGCCAGGGCGTCCCTCCACACCGCCTTCTCGTCATGGCCGTCGATTCTGGCGCGACCATCGGCGGCGGCGTCAGCGATCATTACCGGCGTTGTGGGCCGCCGGCGGGGCCGGTCAGGGCTCCAAGCGGTATCCGACGCCACGAACGGTGCGGACCCAGCGGGGCCGCTCGGGGTCGTCCTAGATCACTGCGGTCGCCCCGGCTACGTCTGAACCGCGCTCACGGGCCGGTGACTCCGTTGGCGATGCGGTCGCCGAGCGCCTCGTCGATGTTGCGCCAGTAGTCGAACGCACGCTCCAGCACGGGCGCGGACACGCCCTTGCTGAGGTGCCCGACGACGTTGGACACGAGCCGGTTGCGCTGGTCGTCGTTCATGACCTCCCGCACCAGTGTGCCGGGCTGGCTCCAGTCGTCGTCGTCGGTACGAAGGGTGTGGGCGGCGTGGACGAACTCGCCGTCGGCCTCCCACTTCTCCACATATGGGTACCGCTCCGGATCGGCCGCCGGACCGTCCTTGGAGTTCGGCGCGTACACGGGGCCCGATACCTTCTGGACCCGCATGGCCCCGTCCTTGCGTAGCTGTGTACGGGCACCCTCGGCGAGTTCACGGGGATCTGCCTGTAGTTCACGCCCATCCGAGCGCGGTGAGCGTCGGAGTAGGAGAAGACCCGGGCCAACAGCATCTTGTCGGGGCTGACGCCGATGCCCGGCACCAGGTTGTTCGGCTCGAACGCGGCTAGCTCGATCTCGGTATGGAAGTCGGTGGGGTTGCGGTTCAGCGTCAGCCGGCCGACCTCGTGCAGCGGGTAGTCCCGTGGGGCCACACCTTGGAAGGGGTTGAACCGGTAGGTCCTGGCCTCCTCGAAGGGCATGATCTGAACCTTGAGCGTCCAGCTGGGGTACACGCCCCGCTCGATGGCCCCGAACAGGTCGCGACGGTGGTAGTCACCGTCCTCGCCGGCCAAGCGGTCGCCGTCCTCCTGGGTGAGGTAGTCGATACCCTGGTCGGTCTTGAAGTGGTACTTGACCCAGAACCGCTCGCCGTCGGCGTTGACCCACAGGTAGGTGGCTGGAGTAGCCGTTCATGTGCCGCCACGTCTTGGGGATCCCCCGGTCGCCCATCAGCCACGTCACCTGGAAGCTGGTCCGGGTAGTCACGCGACACGCACCCCCGAGCACGATGAGATTCGAGCTGTGGCATCGTCAGAGGTGCATGCGAATCGTCATCAGCGAATTCATGAGTCTCGACGGCGTCGTGCAGGCACCGGGCGGCGCCGACGAGGACACCGACGGCGGGTTCCAGCACGGCGGCTGGTCGATGCCGTTCTTCGACGGCGAGGTGATGGGTCCGGCGATCGGAGAGATCGCCGAACGGGCCGATGCCCTGCTCTACGGCCGGCGCACCTGGCAGATGATGGCGGGCGCGTGGCCCGACCGGGCCGGTGATCCTTTCGCCGACTGGATCAACAGCGTCGAAAAGTACGTCGTGTCCAGCACGCTGTCCGAGTCGGACCTGACGTGGGAACCGACGACGCTCATCCTCGCAGCCGACGTGGTCAAGGCCGTGACCGCGCTCCGAGAGCGACCCGGCCGAGACATCAACGTCATGGGAAGCGCCCAGCTCGTGCGGACGCTGGTCGCCGCCGACCTCGTCGACGAGATCAACCTCATGATCGAGCCGATCCTGCTCGGCGGGGGCAAGGGCATCTTCCCGGATGACGGTGCGGCACGGACCTTCGAGCTGCTGTCGTCGACGACATCGAGCACCGGCGTACAGATCTGCCGCTACCAGCGAGTCCGCTCGAAGCGGCCGACCGGCTCGATGGCTCCCTAACGCCAGCGAGTCGGTGATGCCGGACGGTGGTCCGATGTGCGGTGCACCGGCCCGTGGTGTTCTGACAAGCCTGAAGCCACGGTCTTCTGGGACATCTCGCGGATCGCTGGCGCCGACTGGCGAGGCCGGGTCCGATCTGGCGCCTGTGAAGTGAAACGCCCACACGAACTGGAGGACGACCATACCACCTCCGAGAGCGCAGCGACGCTCGACGGGCAGTTGGAAGCCTTCGTCGAGTCGATCTTGAAGCCGCCCTCGGCACGCTCGAACTGATGATCACCTTCCTGGGCCGCGAGCTCGGCCTATCTGAGGCGCTGCGTGGGGAAGCCGGACTGAACCCGACCCAAGTGGCAGCCAAGGCGGCGTCGACGCGCGGTACACGCGCGAATGGCTCGAGCACCAGGCCGTCGCCAAGGTCCTGGACGTCGACGATCGGGGCCAACGCAGAGCAATCGGTGCCACCGGCACAGTCTTTGTACCGGCCGGTCGGTGATCCGAGGTCTGGCCCGGACCCCTTGACTATCAAGTTTCGATACATCATACTTCGAGTATGCCTCGCTCCAAGTCACCCAAGCCCCTGCCGGCAGCGTCGCTCCATCTGGTCCTCGCCCTGCTCGATGGCGAGAATCACGGCTACGCGCTGATGCGCCGGGTCGAAGAGCTCAGCGCCGGCGCCGTGCGGATGGGACCGGGGACGCTCTATGGAACCCTGAACCGACTCCTCGCCGACGGGCTCATCACCGAAACCACCGACTGGGTGGCGCGAGAGGACAACGAGCGTCGTCGTTACTACCAGCTCACTGCCGACGGCGAGACGGTTGCGCGGAACGAGCTCGCCCGGCTCCGCACCCTCGTCCGCCGACTGAGCCAATTTCAGCCCCGTCTCGGAAGCGCCGGGCTATGACCGCCAGCGCCGCTCACGTCTCGCTGTACCGGCACATGACCAGGCTCTACCCGCCGTCGTTCCGGCACGACTTCGGCGCCGACCTCGTCCTTCTGTTCGCCAAACAGATCGAGGACGAACGACCGGCGCGGGTATGGGCACGCACATTCCGCGATCTGGCCGTCTCTGTCCCAACGCAACGCCTGGAGGCTCATATGAAACGCCCGTCCTCTCACCTGCTGACCGTCGTGTCCGCCGTCGTCGCCGGAAGCGCCGCAGTGCTTGCACTCATGCTCGGCACGGGACCGGCGATGCCCGTGTTCCTCGTCGTCGCCCTCCTCACCGGTGCCATCGCCGTCTGGTCGTGGCAGGCGACGCGACCCGTACGCGCCGACGACTCGGCAGGAGGGTCGTGGTGGAAGATTCTCCTCGCCGGACCCGCACTCGCGGTACTCACATTCGTGGCCATGGCCATCCCGTGGCCAACGGCGATCGACCTGGGCGACAACGCCTACTGGCTGATCGTGATCGCATTTGCGACGAGCCTGACCCTCGCCGCCACAGGTCTGCTACTGGGAATCGTCGCGGTCGTCGACCATCGGCGCACGCGTGCAGTTGGCACCTCACCCGCCTGACCGTCGCTCGGGCCAGAGCTCGCACGCCGGAGCACCCCCGGAGGAGGGCAGTACGGTGCCGGACATGGCAAGCGTCGACGAGGCCGCTCGGATGGCCCTGGACCTGCCCCAGGTCGCCGAAGGTGAGCGCCATGGCCATCGGACGTGGTCGGTTGCCGGCAAGGCCTTCGCGTGGGAGCGGCCGTTCAGCAAGGCCGACATTCGACGGTTCGGCGATGCCACGCCGCCGGATGAACCGATTCTCGCCGTGCGCGTGGAAGACCTCGGCGAGAAGGAGGCCCTGCTCGGCGCGCCACCGAAAGGCTTCTTTACCATCGCCCACTTCGACGGGTACCCGGCCGTTCTTATCCAGCTGAAGGCCGTGCCCAAGCGAGTACTGCGGGAAGCGATCATCGACGGCTGGTTGGCGTGTGCCCCGCCCACCCTCGCCAACGAGTACGTCAATCGGAAAGCACCCCGTCGCCGCTGAGGCCCAGGCCGGCGTCGGCGCCCGCCTACCGCTTCAGGGGCAGCGAGCGGGCGTAGGTCGTACCCAGGTTCACCCACTTCGCCAGCTGGCGGTTGGTGCGAACGTCTTCCGTGTCGACCCGCAGCCATCCCTGCATCGGTCGTCCGCGCATCTCCATCAAGCGGGCCTTCGTCGTCTCGACCAGGCCGTCTGAGGTCGCCGGGTCCACCCGCACCATCACGCCGCCCTGACCGCTTGCCGCCACCGCCATGTTGCCGCCGACGAGAAACGCCAGGCCGCCGAACATCTTCTTCTCACTGACCTCGACGTCGCCCGGCAACAGCTCGCGTATGCGGTCGGCGAGACCCTCGTCGTAGGCCACGGCTGAATCGTAGCGAGAGCCTCGAAGCCGGGATCGCCGCTCAGTCCGTCGTGCGCAGGTCGGCCAGCACTGTCCTGGCCGCGTTGCGGCCGTTGATGGCGCTCACTCCACCGCCAGGGTGGGTGGCCGCACCACAGAGATAGACCCCGGCCATCGGCGTGCGCGGCGACAGCCGCTGATCCCACATCTGGTCGGGAAGGCACTCCCCCTGGAAGATGTGACCACCGGTCAGACCGATCCGGGCCTCGACGTCGGGCGGACCGAGGACCTGGCGATACTCGACACACGCGACCACGTCGGGGGCGAAGCGGGCCACCGCGGCCAGGACCCGGTCGCCGATCTCGTCACGGCGGCTGTCCCAGTCGCCGTTGGCCAGGTCGGCGGGGGCGTACTGGGCGAACACGCTCATCGTGTGGCGGCCGACGGGGGCCACGCTCGGGTCGTAGGCGCTGTGGAAGTACAGCTCGCACCATTCCGGAGAAGGCCGGCCCCGGCGGCTTTCCTCGTAGGCCCGCTGGGTGGCGTCGACCCCGGTGCTGATCGTCACCATGGCCCGGTGCGGCTGCTCGCGCCGCCCTGCGGCGCTGAAGCGGGGCAGCCGGGTCAGACCGCAGTTGACCTTGACCACCGGGCTCTCGGTGCGCCACTGCTCGATCCGGCGGCGGTAGTCGTCGGGGACACCGTCGTCACACAGGGCGAGCGTCCGCTTGGGGTCGGCGTTGGACACGACCGCCCTCGCCCGCACCAGCTCGCCGCCGTCCAGGCGCACTCCCCGTCCGGGCAGGATGGCGACCACTTCGGCGCCGGTCACCACCACGGCGCCGGCAGCGCGGGCGGCGTCGGCCAGAGCGACGGAGATCCGGCCCATCCCTCCTTCGACGTAGCCCCACGCCCCACCGCGGCCCTCGATGGTCCCCATGGCGTGCATGGCGTGAACCAGGGCCGTGCCGGGATCGCGCGGTCCGGCGTAGGTGCCGATGATCCCCTGGCCGTGCAGGGCGGTACGCAACCGCTCGTCGCCCACGTGGCGCTCGACCACGTCGGCGATCGAGGCCTCGAACAGCGCCTCCACCGCCTCGGGGTCGTGGCCGAGCCGCTCCTCGACCTCGGCGCGGTCGGGCGCGTCCCCGAACCACAGATCGCGGGGCGGGCCCCGGAGGGCACGGCGGATGCGGGCGAAGAGGGCGGCGTAGGCCAGGTAGCCGTCCACGTCGCGGGCCGACAGGGCGGCGACGGAGTCGGCCGTACGGGCATCGTCACCCCACAAGGTGAGCGAGGTTCCGTCGGTGAACGGGCACCACAGGTGGGGTTCGACGACGTGGACCCGGTAGCCGCGGCGTCGCAGACCCAGCTCGTCGATGATCAGCGGGTCGAGCAGGCCCACCAGATAGGCGCAGGGACTGACCACGTAACCCTCGTCGGCAAAGGGCCGTTCCAGGGTGCAGGCCCCGCCGAGGACCGCCCGGCGTTCGAGCACGACCACCGACAGGCCACCGCCGGCAAGGTAGGCGGCCGCGGCCAGCCCGTTGTGGCCCCCTCCCACCACGACGCAGTCCCACCGCCGGCCCGTCAGAGTGGCCAGGTCGCCCTGCACCGGCTCACACTGTCACGCCGGACCGGCGGCGGAGGCCGTTGCCCACGGGCAGGCGCGGGCGAGGTCGGCATAGCCGTGGCCTTCGGCGGGTACGCACAGGCCATGATCGAGCACCGAAGCGGAGCGGCGAAGGACAACGACCAGAACGCCCGGAGCGAAGAAGCGCAGACTGACTCCGCTCCTTCGGCCGACGAGGCCGTGCTGGCCTACCTGGCCGCCATCGAGGCTCATCGAGCGGCTCCCGACACCCTCCCCCACCCCGACCGCGCCGGTGAAGCTCTGGCCACGGCCGACATGGTCCACGGCGACAGCGGCGGCCAGGAACTGGTCACCGAACTGTCGGCGCAGACCCCCGGCAGTGAGGAGAACATCCGGCTCCTGGAGGACGCCTTCGTGGCCGACGCCTTCAACTATGGCCGTCGCCACCGGATCGGCTATCGGGGTTGGATCGAAACGGGCGTCGATGCGGAGGTGCTCGAACGGGCCCGTATACGACCCGACGACGGTTGACCGGTCGGCGAGGGGATTGTCAGAGCACCACGGGATGACGAAGAACCCCGGCGGTGTTGTTGCAGCCATGAAGGTCGAAATCTGGTCGGATGTCGTGTGCCCGTGGTGCTACGTGGGCAAGCGCCGGTTCGAAGGTGCCCTCTCGCGGTTCGCCCATCGCGACGAGGTCGAGGTGGTGTGGCGGGCGTTCGAGCTCGACCCGTCGGCACCCGCCGTCCGCAGCGGCGCCTACGCCGACCGCCTGGCCGCCAAGTACCGGATGAACGTGGCTGAAGCCCAGGCCATGATCGACCGCATGGTCGCCGCCGGTGCCGATGACGGCCTCGACCTGCGCTTCGACCGGGCCCGTCCGGGGAACACCTTCGCCGCCCACCGCCTCCTGCACCTGGCCCTCGAGCGCGGCGTGCAGGACACCATGAAGGAGCGACTGCTGGTCGCCACCTTCACCGCGGGTGCAGCCATCGGCGACCCCGAGGTACTGGAAAGCCTGGCCGTGGAGGTCGGCCTCGACGCCGACGAGGTCCGATCCGTGCTGGAGGGCGACGCCTACGCCGCCGACGTCCGCAACGACGAACGCCGGGCCGCCGCCCTGGGCATCACCGGTGTTCCCTTTTTCGTGGTCGACGCCACCTACGGCGTATCCGGGGCCCAACCACCCGAAGTTCTCCTGGGCGTGCTCGAAGAGGCCTGGGCCGGATCACATCCTCTTGTCACTACCGGTGGTGAGGGCCTCGGCTGCAGCGACGACGCCTGCGCCGTCACCTGAGGATCCGGGCGGATTGAACGAAGACTCCTCCAGACATTGGGGTTCGGCCACCCCCGGGAAGTACGCCCGCCACCCGAGCCTCAACTGGTTCAGCGCGGGCTGCCCATCCCGAGCACCGATGTGATCTGACACCATTGTCGCCAACAGAAATGAAAGGTCGGCACATTCGCGCAACGACGACCCGTGGAGCAGGCCGAAGTGCAACCCCGCGGCCATAGCGTCGCCCGCCCCCGT
>JBBSHU010000100.1:0-10752 GCA_038232455.1 Acidimicrobiales bacterium | reverse complement strand
CCTTCCAAGCTGGTTACGCGGGTTCGATTCCCGTCGCCCGCTCCCAGTAGAAAGCAATAGGACGAAGCGGACCGATCCCGCGGCCGCGACGGCAAGAGTCGGCGTCGTCCCGACCGCAAGGAAGCGGCACCCACGCGGCGATCCGACGTGTTCCTCGTGCCGAGGAACCGCAGTACGTCGGACTTGGCTGAACAGCAAGAGCTCGACACCGGATCTGACGGCATCCTGGCGAGCGACCTCGTCGCCGACTACATCGGGCTCGACCTCGACGATCACGAAGGCGAGACAATCCACGCCGTCGCAGGTGCCATCGTGACCGCTCGCTACAAGACAGTGGCTCTCCGACTGCATCAGCCCGACGGGGGCCTCAGAGGCGTTCCACGAGTGGGAGGCCCCCCGTTGGCTTCATCGGCGGATGGCAGAACCCGAGCCTGTTCCTCCTCGGCAGCGTCGGGTTCCTCGACCGGTGGACCGTCACGGTCAGCCGGTTCTCCCAGGCCTTTGCCATCGAGGGCGTGGACGTGCTCGACCGCCGCTTCGGGTTGCGGACGATGTGAATGGTGTCGGCAACTCGTCGGCGACGAAGACCGTGTCGGCACCGACGGCGATGCTGTCGTGAGGCTGGCGGCCCACGGCGACCGACTCCAGGATCTGGCCGTTCGGCAAGCTCACAGCCACAAAACGGTCGTCCGACTCCGGCGGGATGAGCAATGGACCGTCCGGGCCCGCCGAGAAGCAGGTGTCGCGCCGAGCCACTCAGCGGAACGCTGCGTTGCTGTGTGGGTGTCGACAGTCGAACAGCACCACGGCATTGGGCTCTCGGACGCTGACGGCCACGGTGCCGGGCCGGATCGTGGCTATGCCCTCGGGGGCCCCGGCGAGGGGCAGCACGGCATCAGGCAGTTTCGCCTGGGCCGCCGGTGAGACCGCCGGCTCAGGTGCCCGTGGCAGCGGACAGCGACCTTGGCACCGCCGCCGCAGGCAACGCCAGTCACGATGATCGCTGCGGCGATGCCCGGCGCGGCCCGCTTCGACCGCAACGTCATGAACCTGATTCCTTTCGATTGCGCCCGACCAGAAGGGGCCGACAATCGGTCGGTACATTACGACGACTGGGCGGGAACTGGTGCCCCGGAGTCTTCAAGGATCCATCCGGATACGTCCTACAGCAGTCGGGAAAAACGCAGATGTCTTGGTGTCATGATTGCTCTTCAACGGGCGCAGACGGTATCCGGACCGAAGCCCTCGACCACAGGCTGGCCGGCTCCTCATAGCCAAATCCGCGTCATCCAGCTACGTCCTTTGCTCGCAAGGTATCCTGAGGCTAGTTTGGCCGACCGGGCAGCAACGCCGGGCGGGCAGCGAGCTCCCTGATCATCACGACTGGCGCGGAGGCACTCATGCGAGGCATCAACCCTGAAACGGCTCATGACCACCCGGCCCGCCCGCGCTTCGTTGCGAGCCGAGCCGCCGTCGTCGCCGGCGCCGTGGCGCTGGCCGCATTGGGGACATCGACGTTGCTCGGACCCGGTGTCGGCACGGCATCGAGCCATCGGGAGGCGCCGCTGATCGCTGGTGACCCGAGGGTGGACAACACCGACGTGTACGCATTCGTGAGCCCCGACAAGCCTGACACGGTCACGCTCTCGGCCAACTGGATCCCGTTCGAGGAGCCAAACGGCGGCCCGAACTTCTACCCCTTCGCCACCAACGCCCGGTACAAAATCAACGTCGACAGTGACGGCGACGGGGTGGCCGACGTCGTCTACACGTGGTCGTTCACTGACCACATCCGTGACGACTCCGATCAGTTCCTGTACAACACCGGCCCAGTCACCTCGCTCGACGACCCCGACCTGAACTTCTTCCAGACCTACGACCTCACGGTCACCACGGGTGGATCGACAACCACCCTCCTGTCGAACGCCGTTGTGGCGCCGTCCAACGTCGGCACCGCTTCGATGCCCGACTACGCCACCCTGCGCCAGCAGGCGGTGCAACCTCTCACCGGCGGCGGGCAGACGTTTGCCGGCCAGGCCGACGACTCGTTCTTCCTCGACCTGCGCCTGTTCGACCTGCTCTATGGCGGCAATCTGAAAGAGGTCGGCCAGGACACGCTGGCCGGCTACAACGTCAACACCCTGTCGCTCCAGGTGCCCAAAGCGGCCCTGGCCACCAACGCCAATGCCACCGACAACCCGGTGATCGGCGTGTGGAGCACGACCGAACGCAAGGGCGCCAGCGTCACCTCTTCGTCGCCCGGCGCCGCCGTCACCGACGACTACGTCCAGGTGTCCCGTCTCGGAAACCCACTGGTGAACGAGGTCGTCGTCCCCCTCAAGTACAAAGACGCGTTCAACGGCCTCACCCCGGACAAGGACCACACGGTGGCGCCGGTCGTCGCCAAGGTGCTCGACCCGATCCTGCCCGGCCTGATCCAGAAGATCTACGGCGTGCCTGCGCCGGCCGCGCCTCGGAACGACCTCTTCGAGATCTTCCTCACCGGAATCTGCAAGGTGTGCGCGTCGCCCGACGGCACGGTGGCCCTGCCGATCGACCTCAATTCCCAACTCCTCAACAAGGACGGCAAGAAGGGGGCTGACTTCGTTCCCGCCGAGGAACTGCGGCTGAACATGGGTATCGCCCCCTCCGCCGACCCGAACCGCCTGGGTGTGCTGGCCAAGGACACCGCCGGGTTCCCCAACGGTCGCCGCCTGACCGACGACGTGCTCGACATCGAGCTCCAGGCCGTCGAAGGGGCTGCCCAATCCGGCAACCTCGTGTCGGCACTGGCCGCGGGCGACGCCGTCGACGTGAACGACAGGGCATTCGGGTCCACCTTCCCGTACGTCGCCCTGCCCCACACCGAGGCTGTCAACAAGTTCGTGTCCGGCTCCGCCCAGCAGGCGCCGGCTCCGACGACGACGGTCGCCGCCGCGGCCGGTGCCTCCGCTACCGGGGGCGGAAGCCAGGTGCCCGTCGGTGGGGTGAGGGCCGGCGCCGAGCCGACGAGTCACGGCACGTCCCTGCCGGCGGTGGTGGGGTTCGCCGTCCTCGTCCTGATGGCCGGCGCCGGAGTGCTCGCCCTGCGCCGCCGCCGAGCCTGAGCCATGCGCCGCCGGTCCCGCTGGAACCGAGCCTCGGCGACGGCCCGCGAGGTGGCCTCCGGGCCGTGGGCCGTCGTGGTGTTGGCCGTCGTGTTCCTGGTCGGCATCGCCACCGGCGTGGCCGTCGTGCGGCCGGACCGAGGCTCGTCGTCGCCACCCGTCGGGAAACCCGTCGGCGCCCCCGGTTCCCCCCAAGCCGCCGATCTCCCCGCCCCTTCCGACCTTCCGACCACTCAGGAGCCTCAACTTCCGGTCGGCATGTCGGTCGAGATCCCGAGCATCGGCGTGCAGTCCGAGTTGATCGGCCTGCACATCCAGCCTGACAACTCCCTCGGCGTGCCCGCCGACTTCGGCGTGGCCGGCCTGTGGACCGAGGGCGCCGCTCCCGGCACCCCGGGGCCGGCCATCGTCGTCGGTCACGTCAACAGCGTCAACGGACCCGCCGTCTTCGCCCGCCTCCACGACCTCCAGCCCGGCGCGAGCGTCGTGATCCGGAAGGCCGACGGGTCGGCGCTCACCTACGCGGTCGAGCGATCGGACCAGTACGCCAAGAGCAGCTTCCCGACCGCGGTCGTGTACGGGGCCACGGCGGCCCCCACGCTGCGTCTCATCACCTGCGGTGGCACCTTCGACCGCACGCGTCGCGAGTACACGGACAACGTCGTGGTCTTCGCCCACCTGGTCACCTGAGCTCGGTGGCCCGGGTCCGGGGGCACCTCAGGGGTCTATGGATCGTCGCGGCGATATTCGCCATGGCCGCGGTGCTCTTCGCCGCCGGCGGGCTCGGCCTGCTCGACCGGCGCTCGCCGTCTTCGGCGACCGGCTCGGGCCCGACTGCAAGCGGGCTGGCGGGAGTGGACGCGGCGTCGTCGGTACGCGGTGCGGCGGCCGGCTCCATTGCCGGCCTGCAGGCGCGGCTCCGGCGGGTGCCCGGCGATTTCGTGGCATGGGCCTCTCTCGGCCTGGCCTACGTGGACCAGGCCCGGGTCACCGGTGACCCCACCTACTACCCAAAGGCCGAGGGCGCGCTGGCCCGGTCCCTGGCCCTCGACACCGACGACAACTTCGTGGCCGCCGCCGGCATGGCCGCCCTGTCCTCGGGCCGCCACGACTTCGCGGGGGCGCGGCAGTGGGCCGAGAGGGGGCTGGCAATCAACCCGTCGAACTCCACCCTCTACGGGGCCCTGGGTGACGCCGAGACCCAGCTCGGCCACTACCCCGAGGCCTTCGACGCCATCCAGCGGATGGTCGACCTGGCACCGGGCACGGCCTCGCTGTCGCGCACCTCCTACGCATGGGAGCTGCGGGGTGACCTCGACCGGGCTACGGCCGCCATGCGGCGCGCCCTTGACGAGGCGGGTACGGGCTCCGATCGGGCCTTTGCTCGCTACTACCTGGGCGAGCTGGCGTTCAACGCCGGAGACGCCTCCACGGCCCTCGACCATCACGAAGCGGGGATGAGAGCCGATCCCGGCTTCGCCCCCCTGCTCGAGGGTAAGGCTCGGGCTGAAGCCGCTCTGGGGCGCGTCGACTCTGCGGTGGCCGACTACGCCAAGCTCGTCGAGCGCATGCCCCAGCCGGGGTACCTGCTCGAGTACGGCGAACTGTTGCAGTCGCTGAACCGCCAGGTCGAGGCTGACGAGCAGTACCGGGTCTTTCGGGCCGAGAGCGCGCTCTTCGCCTCCAACGGTGTGAACCTCGACGTCGACGCCGTGCTGTTCGAGGCCGACCACGGCAATGCCGCCGAGGCGGTCCGCTTGGCCGAGGCGGCCGTACTGACTCGGCCCTTCCTCGACATGCAGGACGCGTACGCCTGGGCACTGCACGTCGCCGGCCGGGACGGCGAGGCCATGGAGTGGTCGGTCAAGGCGCAGTCACTCGGCACGCGCAACGCCCTGTTCTCCTACCATGCGGGAATGATCGAGCTGTCGCTTGGCGACGTCGGCGCCGCCCGACGTGACCTAGGCGCCGCTCTGGCTCTCAACCCTCGGTTCAGCTCTCTCGGGGCCCCCCTCGCCCGCCAGGCTCTCGACCGCATCGGTGATGGGTGATGGCCAGGTAGAGACGCACGGCAACCCTGGCCGTCGTCGCCGGGCTGCCGCCCCAGGTGCTCGGGCTCGGGGAGAAGCCCGAGCTTGGTGAAGATGCTGCGGACGTGGGGTCCCACCATCTTGGCGTTCAGGAAGAGCCGATCCACGATCGCCTGGTTCGACCGCCCCTCGGCGATCAGGCCGAGCACCTCCCGCTCCCGCGAGGACGGGGCGTCGAGGGGGTCGTGAGGTATCGGACTGCCCGGCGATGACATGCTCAACCAACTATCCGGAAGCCTCCACGCTCCGGGGGGAAGCCCAGGCACGCTGGTCGAAGGCCACGTCGCCGGCCCGGGTGCGCTCGGCGAGGACAAGCTCTTCCTCGCTAGTGGCGCACCAGGTGCTGGTACCGACCCTCACCCAGGCGACGCCGTTGAAGCGCACCGGACGCATACGCGCTGCGTCAACGATGACGTGCAGACAGTCAGCCCCGGAGAAGATCGCCTTCTCCACGACCATGACCCGGCCGCGGCAAGATATTGGCCTCCTCGCGGATGTTCGTGACCCGGAGGATCAGGTGCTCGGGCCACCCGGCACGTCGCCGGGGACGATCTCGTGGGGCGTACCGTCCGCCGTTGGCTCCTCGACCAAGGTCATTGACCGGCGATCTCCACCCGTCGGCCTGCCACTGCTCGACCTCGCTGCGCAGCCAGAGCTGGCAACGGCCCTGACCCAGGTCGACCACCGGGCGGGCCATGGCCGGGTAACGGCGCTGGTGGGCCGAAACGGTGTTGCGTTGGGCCAGACCCAGCAGCTCTGCAACCGCCTGGGCGTCGATGAGGTGACTCGGATCTACGTTCCCGACCACTGAGGAGCCTACAACGGTAGGCACGACGGGAGCACGCTTCGACACCCGGCGTGCCATTCGGATTGACGGTCACGAACGACCCTCGCGGACGGCCCGAGCGATCGGCACAAGGGTGCCTTCCGTCACATGGTCGCTTCGCCGAGTGGTGGTCACATTTCGGTGGTCTGATCATCAATCGAGTCGACGAGCTCGTCGAGACTCAAACTGGTCTCGGCTCTGGCCCCCTGAGCGACAGCGACAGATTGCGACGTCAGCAGGTCGTGGGTCGACCAAATGGAGAGACCGAGTGTCCGCGCCAGCTCGCGCAAGGTCACGCGTCCGGCCTTGTAAGCGTCGATCGCTTCACGTTGGGTCAGCTCCCGCAGGGCGAAGTCGATCAGCTGGCGCAGAGCTGTCGACCGATCCTCGTATCGGGACTCGGCAAAAGCGTCCACTCGCCGGAGCAGGTCCTCGTGAAGGGTGGCGTTCACTCTGACGGTGCGGTCACTCATGCCAGCTCCTCCAGGTATTCGACCGCCAGTTCGTGTGACAGTCGACCCGCGTCACGCAGGGCGACGATCGCGTCGCGAGCACCTCCAGCTCCGATCGTGGACGTACGGGTGGCGAAGACAACGAGGTCGGCTGTGCGTAGCCATCTCACGCCAAGGTTTCGTGCCCGCCGCCCGAGAGCCAGGTCGTTCGTAATCAGGGTGCCGACCCCACGAGCGGCCGCGAGCACGGACGCATCGGCGGATACTCCTCGGTCGGCCATCCGGCGAGGGAAGGCGGCGATCGCCTCCTCGATTGCCGCCGCATCGGGGTGACCGCGAGCCAGGCCGGCCTCGACGCACTCCTCCGCGACAACATCCAAGATGACGGGCTCGATCGGTACCCGTGAAAGCAGCTGGAGGAGGCCCGACTTCGCCAGAGAAATCAGGCTCGATGAGTCGTATAGGAGCACCGTGTGAACTTAGCACACTACGTGTGCGAACGGCGGGCCAGGCCCGGTTGACGGAGTCGAGAGCTCGCTGAGTTCGGTTCGGCGTGGACAGGCCGGTGGCATGCCACCGGACGCGGTCGGAGCCATGGCTGGAAGGGTCCAGTCGGCGTGGAGTGAGGCGGGTCGAGAGGGCCGGGCCCGGATCGTGGTGCTGGCGTACTTCTCGCTCGGCGACACCGAGGACGAGTCGATTCGCAATGTGCGCCACTACTACGAACCGATGGGTACCGAGATGGCCGAGATGATCGCCGGGAGCGCCCTACGAACCGCTGATTCGATCAAGGGCGCGATCGATGCCTACGCCCAGGTCGGGATCGACGAGTTCATCCTCGATCCCCGTGTCTCGGACCCCGGCCAGGTCGATCTACTGGCCGAGCTGGTGTTCTGAGCGACATCCCGCCAGGATTCATGGAGCGGTTGAACAGTTGGTGAACCCACTGATGGCCGAGATCAACAGCGTCCCGCCGCCGTTCGGATTCTTGCCGCTCACCTAAACTTCGACTCCCGGCGATGCCGTCGCCGCCATCCCTTCGATCCCGAACGCGTCCACGGCGGGGTCGGTGCCCTGCTTGCGAAGCCCGATCCCCTGGACTCCGCCGCTGCCGGCGCTCGTGTTGGCGGAGATGTCGGCGCACACGTCGTTGTCACCCGTCGAGTTCCCGGCATCGACCCGGATGCCGGGCCGCACGCCGGTTAGTGGCGCAGCAACCGTGTTGTTCTTAATCGACACGTCCAGCCTCCCGTTCGAGCTGTCGCGGGCGACGGCCAGGATGCCGTTTCCGTCGGTCTGGCTCACGTTGTTGTTGGAGATGGTCGCGGTCAGGTGAGGCGAGTTCGTGGCAAAACCGCCCGCGGTCGAGGTGCCGATACCGATGCCCTGGGACCCGACCGTGTTGTTCGACACCACCGTGTTGTTGGCGATGGTCTCGGTGACGACGGCATTGCCGAACGCCGAGCTGGAGATCGAGGTACCGGTGTTGTTCTGGACGTTGTTCGAGGTGATGTCGAAGTTCCCCTGCCCGACCCCGTTGACGAGAGCGATGATGCCCTCCGCTCCGGTCTTCACACTGGAGCCGAGCCCGGGCACGTTGATCTTGTTGTTGGTGATCTTCACCACGTCGGCGGGGTCGCCCGGGGTGCCACAGGTCGATGCCGGCGCCGCCGCGCTGTTGGCGTCGCCACACTGGGCCTGCAGGCCGACCGCACCCGGGAAGTTGTTGATCGTGTTGTTGTCGATCGTGGCCTTGGTGATGCTGGCGGCCGCGGCACTCGACCCGAAGGCGACAAAACGGATGCCGGACCCGACCGACGTGCCGGCGCCCCCCGTCGTCGTGCCACTGGTCAGATCGTTGTTGGAGATGTCGGCGCTGGAGATGGTGCCGGCGTAGTTGAAGATGTCGATGCCCTGGTAGTAGGCGTTCGTCAGCGTGTTGCCCTTGATGGTCACGACGCCGGTGAGATTGATCTCCGTGCCGGTGCCCGTGGTGTTGAAACCGATGTTGGAAGTGTCCACGCCGTGACCGGTGCCGGAATTGTTGACCGTGCTGTTGGTGATCGAGACGTTGACCACCGCCGTTCCCTTGATGCCGGTGTCAACGGTGTTCTGGATGTTCAGCTGATCGAGGGAGATGTTCTGGGCATTGGTCAGGGAGATGCCGTTGGCACCGGCGTTCTGAATCGTCCCTCCGGACCCGTTCTTCGTGCTTCCGGCATCGCCGGTGACGGTGAAGGAGCCGGTGGCGTTGGTCAGGACGATGCCGTTCGGGGATCCGTTGGCCGAGACGCTCACGAGAGTGAACGTGTTCGCCGACGTCGATCCGTTGGCCGTGCTCGTGATGCTGACAGGCGTGCCTGTCGTGGTCGTGACCGACCCGATGTCGACAGTCACGCCGTTGATGGTGGTGCCGGCGTTGGTGAGGCCGTTCGAGGCGCCGGTGCTGAGGTTGAGCCCGAGGACCTTCACCACGTTGGTCGCCGACCGGGTGTTCAAAATGACCGTGCCCTGCAGAGTCGGCCGGACGCCGCCAATGGCTGGGCGAGCAACGGTGCCCGCTGGTGGCGAGACGCCCATCACGCTGTCGAAGCTGGCTCCCGTTACACCCTGGCCGACGAGCCACTCACCGGTGTTGAGGGCGATCCCATCGGCATAGTTGACCGAAGAGGCTCCGCTGTTCACGACGAAGATGCGGTGGTCCGGTCCGTCGACGGCGGCGGCCTGGGCCACCGTCTGGAAGGCCTTCGAGTTGGTACCCGTCCAGATGCCGTTGCCGCCCGCCGGTGCCGCGCTGTCCACGAACCACACCACCGGCCCACTGACGTTGAGAGTTATCGTGCCTGCGGGGCTGGTCAGACCGGGAGCGGGGTTACCCGAGTCGGTGACGGTGAGACAGGTTGAACGACCCGGTCTGGCCGGCCGGCGGGTCGACATCGAAGGTGCCCGCCCCCAGGTTGACGTTGCTGATCACGCAACCGGCGCAGCTTCCGTTGGTGATGCTGGCGAGGCTGAAAGCGGGCGTGTAGCCGCCGTCGACCGAGTCGGGGTCGGTCGGGCCCCCGGCCCGCTCAGCTGCACCGTCACCGAACGGCGCATGTTCGTCTCGGCGCTGAAGGTCTGGGTGGGGGCGGTAGGCGCATCGTTCACGGCCGAGACGGTGATGGCGAAGCTGTCGGTGTCGGTCAGCGGCCCGCCCGTGCCCGCGTTGCCCTGGTCGTTGGTGACGATCGTGAACGCCTCTGCGCCCTGCGTGGAGTTGTAATTGAGGTTGCCCCGGTAGGTGAGCCCGCCCAGGGCCGTGTTGATGGCGGCCCTCGTCCCGGTCACATGGACGGACCCGGTTCCGTTGGCCGTTCCGTCGACGAAGGTCAGACCGGTCGTCGTGGCGAAGGTGAGCGTGCCGTGGGCCACATCGAGGCTGACCTTGATGGGTGACCGGTCGGCGTCAGGATCGCTGATCGAGATGGCGGGCACGGCAAGGTTCGTGTCCTCGGCGACGGTGGCAGAACCCGGAACATTGTTGTTGGTCGGCGGGTCGTCGACGGAAGTGACGACGATCCCGCGGGTGGCGATGTTGCTGGTGAGGCCACCGACATCCACGACGGAGAACGAAATGGTCCGGTTGAGCGACTGCGGGTTGTCGCTGTTGTTGGCGTACGTGACCGAGCGCAACGCTGTCTGGTAGTCGCTGATCGGAGCCGGTCCGGTCAGGCTCAGCACACCAGTTGTCGAGTTGTACGACCCGATGATGCCCGACTGGTTCGTGAACGCCAGAGCGTCCTGGGCCCCATTGAATCCGCTGGTGATCGCTACCTTGGCCGACTGAACGGACGGCGAGCCGGGGCCCGTGACCGTCAGACCCGGGTCGATCGGCACCGCCCCCTGGTTCTCGGTGTAGGCGAGCGGGGAGCCCGTCGCCGTGACGGTCGGCGGAACAGCGGTGACGGCGATGGTCTTGGTGGCCAGGTTGGAGCCCAGGGTGGCATCGCTGACGGCGAACGTCGCCGTGCGAGCGGCGGTGTTCGGGTTGGAGTTGGTGTCCTGGTAGCGGACCTGGCGGAGTGCGGCCTGGAAGTCGGCGACCGATGCCGGGCCGTGCAGGGTCAGGGTCCCGGTGGCGGCGTCGAACGGGTCGGCGGCCGGCCCGCCGGCCCCGAGGCTCAGGACGTCCTGGCCGTTCTGGTAGCCGGAGGTGATCCGAACGGTGGCGGAGGAGAGATTACCGCCGCGGGCATTGGTGACGGTGACGCCCGGGTCGATGACCGCCGGGGGGT
>JBBSHU010000099.1:0-10784 GCA_038232455.1 Acidimicrobiales bacterium | reverse complement strand
CTGTCGCCGTGGGCCTTCGAACAGCGATTCCGAGCCGAGGTGCGGCCGGGTACGGGCGCGGCCGGCGAGGCCCTCAGCGAGGTGAGCATCGAGTTTCGGCTCACCTACAGCCTGTATGACTGGGGAGCGGGCAAGCGTCTGGCCCGGAGCCTTCTCATCGATCTTGGTCGCGAGCCGCTTCCGTAGGAATCAGTTCAGGACGACAAGGCAGATGATCGCCACTCCCGACCCTTTTGCTATTCCCCCGGGCTACCCATCGCCCGCAGCGCACCCGCCCCTCGTCGTGGCCCGGGCGTTATCGTTGGGGCATGGCCAACGATTCCGTCAGCGACATCCCGATCTCGACCACCTTCGATCTCCCCGGGTTCACCGTCGAGAAGCAACTGGGGCTGTGTTGGGGCCTCATCGTGCGCAGCGTGGGCGCGGTCAAGGGAATCAGCGGTTCGTTCCGATCGCTGCGGGCCGGAGAGGTGCCGCAGTACACCGAGGTGGTCACCGAGGCGCGGCACACGGCGATGGAACGTCTCATCGAACATGCCAGGCAGTTGGGTGCCAATGCCGTGCTCGGCGCCCGCTTCGATTCCTCCGAGGTCGGCCAGGGGTTGGCCGAGATCGTGGCCTACGGCACCGCCGCGGTGGTGCGGCCCAGCAGTTAGAGGGTCTTTCTCCGACCCTAGAGCAGCTCGTAGCGGGGGTTGTAGAGGAACAGGCGGTGCCCCTCGGTTCCGGGGTTGACCCGTCCGCTCACCACGATCCTGCGGCCCGGTGAGACGCCGGCGATCTGGCGCCGACCCATCCAGACGGCGACGAGGGAACCGCTGCCATCGGTAATGGTGGCTTCCAACGATGGCGACCCGGCCCGGGGGACGATCCGCAGGGAGCGGATCTCGCCGACCACGGCGACCTCCTGGCGGGCCTGGGCCTCACCGATGGCCGTCATCCCCGCCTGGCCCGTGCAGAACTCGCGCAGCCGGGTGATGTCGAGCTCCGAGGGAGTAGTGCGCAGTCTCTTCAGGAGGCGCTTCAGCGTCAGCGGCATCGTGGAGCCTCAGTCGACGATGTCGTCGGCGGCATGGAGCATCACCAGGCGCACGGCCGTGCCCCCTTGTGACGAGGTGATCTCGACTTCGTCGACGAGGGCCCGGATCAGGGGGATCCCGAGTCCCCGTTCGAACTTGAGCCGGTCGGGGTCGGTGACAGGCGGGTGGTCGGGGAGCCGGGCGGGGTCGAACCCCGAGCCACGATCTTCGATGCTGACCTCCAGGCCCCGGTCGTCGGCCCGGCAACTGAGACGTACGCGTTCGGCTGTCTCGATGGCGCCGTGGGCTTCGATGGCATTGGTGCACGCTTCGGAGACGGCGAGCTTGAGATCGTCGACCCGCTCGTCGGCCAGCTGAATGTCGGTGGCGGCCATGGCGGACACCACCAAGCGGGCCAGGGCGACGAACTCCGCTCGGGCCGGGATCTCCAGGGCAACGACGTCGGCGGCCATGCGATTCTCAGGGCGTCGGTTTCTTCGGGATTCTCGAAACGCCCCCCGGGGACTCAGGCGTCGGCGGTCGCCTCGTCGACCGACGTGTGGATGGCGAACACCTTGGTGAGCCCGGTGATCTCGAAGACTTTCAGGATTCGGCTCTGGTTGCAGACGAGGGCAAGGTCGCCATCGTGGCTGCGCAGACGCTTGAGCCCGCCGACGAGAACGCCCAGGCCGGTGGAGTCGAGGAACTCGACACCGTCGAGGTCGACGACGATCTGGTGCTTGCCCTCGGTGACGAGCTCTATGAGCCGCTCCCGGAACTTGGGGGCGGTATAGACGTCGACCTCTCCGTGGACGCTGAGCACCGTGTACTTGCCCTGTTCCTTGACGTTGAGGCCAAGATCCATCCCAATTCTCCTATCCGTGTCCGGTTGCAAAGCTACCAAGTCCTCGTGACCTGGCCGAATTCGGCTGGTCTCGTTCACGGCTTGGCCGTGGCCAGGTACCGGATGCGGCCGGCGATGTTGACGGCGTGGTCGCCGAGGCGCTCGTAGAACCGGCCGACCAGGGCCAGCTCGATGGCCACGGGGATGGTGACCGTCCCCGAGGCCAGCTCGGCTGTGAGGCTGACGTGGACGTCGTCGAGCTCGTCGTCGCTCTCCCGTAGGCGGGCCGCGGCGCCGCCGTCACGCTCGACGTAGGCCTCGGCCGTCGCCCGCCACATCTGCACGCCGACCCGGCCCATCTGCTCGATGAGGCCCCGGATGCGTGGGGTGAGCTCCGGGGTGAGACCACGCGCGGCCCGCTGGGCGATGTGCTCGGTGAGGTCGCCACTGCGCTCCAGCTCGGGCACGATGCGCAGGACGGACAGAAGGAAGCGCAGGTCCTCGGCCATGGGCGACTGGAGGGCGATGACGCTCTGGACCAGGTCCTCGACCTCGACGTAGATGTCGTCGATGATCCGGTCGCGGGCGACCAGGGCCCGGGCCGACTCCCGGTCACCGGCCAGCAGGGCGTCGGTGGCGCCGGCCAGGCCCTCGCTGACGAGGGCGAAGAGCTGCAGGACCTGGGCGTCGATCTGGTCCAGTTCACGGTGGAAGGCGACGCGTAGTTCTTCGGGCACGGCCCGACCCTAGGTGATGCCGCGGCCGTCAGGGCACGAGTGGCGGGGTCAACACCCGCCGGTTGAACCGGCGCAGGTGGAGGGCCAACACGCACATGAGCAGGCCGGTGGCGACGGGCAGGAGCAGGGTTCTGCGGCTCGTCGAGTGGCCGAGGATCTTCACTGAATCGGCCCCCGCGGTATCGGAGGCGTTCTTCGGTCCGAACGGCAGGGTGGCCGAGAAGGTGCCGTCAGGCAGCGTGACTCCCCCCGGCACGGCGATCGCGGGCGGTGCGCCTCCCGTGGCGAGGAACGACGACAGGTCGAGCGGGGCGGGGGATCCCGTCGTGAACGCCCCCCCGGGCCCGGGCGCGAAGAGGGTGCCCGCTCCGCCGGCCGGCGCCCCCGGCGCTCCCGAACCGGGCGCCCCCGGTGCCCCGGGCGGAGCGGGCACCGACACCGCAGCCCCCGCCGACGCCGAGGTGGCCCGGTCGCTGACGACACCGTCGCCGTCGGGTCGCACAGCCACCACCAGGAACTCGAACTGCCCACCCGACGGCGCCGTGGTGGTGTCGGTCCAGCTCACCGTCGACCCATCCGGCGGTTGGTTCACCACCAGTCCCACGGGCTGGAAGCCCGACGTCGATGGGCCCCTTCGCTGGACCTGGTACCCGACCAGGTCGGGTTCGGTGTTACGTGACCAGCGCACGGTGACACTCCGATCCGGATTGGCAACGGCGGTCACGTTCGCCGGGGGAGCGGGGACGACTTCGACGTTGAAGCTCGTGTCCTGCCTGGTGGACACCGGGGCGTGGTTGAAGAAGGCATCGACGATCTTCCTGCCCGAGACCACGACGGCGACGTCGTAGGGCCCGTTGTAGTCGAGCCCCTGGGCCGTGAACGAGAAGTGGGTGGCCTTCTGGCCGACCGGATCGGCGCAGTTGCTGCACGACGCCGAGGTGCCGGGGTGTTTGCGGGAGGTCGCAGTGATCTCGGCGCCGGTGATCCAGTCGAGTGGGCCCGCCATCTCCGCCGAGCCCGACACTGTGGCGTTGGCGCCGTCGACCCCAGGCGGGTCGAGACTGACGGTGAGGGCGGGGTCGGCCATGGCCGTGGTGGCCGGGGCCAGCACCACCAGTGACGCAATCGCCACCGCGGCCATGCCGGCCAACCCCCGCCCGCCGACCCTCACGCTTGTTTCAGATCCTTCGACAGTGTGGCCTTGATCACCAGGCGTTCGGCGGCCGAGCCCTTCGGGTTGCAGGTGGTGAGGGTGAGGGTGCGGTTGCCCCCGATGGCGTCGAGCACCGAGAGGTCGTTGGGAGTCACGACGAACGGTTCCTTGGACACCTGGTACACGCATCCGCCGACGGGCGTATCGAGCTCGATGGTGGCGCCCACCTTGAGACGGTCGAGGTTGGAGAAGGGCTTGCCGAACGTGGTGCGGTGCCCGGCGATCGCCACGTTGCCGACATCGCAGGGCAGGGCGGTCTGCGTGTAGTGGCCCGCCCCGGCCCGCAGGGCGCTCGGCGTCGTCCCCTCGACCACCACGACGTCGACACCGATGTCGGGGATCTTGAGGCGGGTGAGGCTGTCACCCGTGCCCACCTTGCGGTCCTTGTAGGCCTGGCGGAGCTGCGGGCTGGCCAATTGTTTCCCGAGGCGATCCTGGAGCCGGCCCTGCCAAAGGTTGGAGGCCAGCGGGTAGCCGATCAGCACCAGTCCGGAGAGGAGCAGCACGACGGAAAGCGCTGACAGCGTTCGCCGCAGCCACAGCTTGGAGCTGAGCAGCTCCGAGACGGATTGTCGTTCCTGAGTCACCGATTTTCCCGAGTCACTGGCGTTCCCGAATCACTGGACAATCACGGCCTATGGGCTCCCGAGGGTATCGGACGTGCCCGCCCTCACCGTGGCCACCCTCAGCGCCGGGCGCGGGTCACCCGACGGGTCACGAAGGCGGCGAGGATCAACATCATGCCCATGGGCAGCCACGGCGCTTCGGCCCCGGTGCGAGCCAGCTCCGCAGCTTTGACTTCGGCCGGCGGTGCCGGCGGGTTCACCGACTGGGCGGTGATGAGGGCCTTGGCCCCGCCCACCGCGGATTCGGCGTGGGCCAGCTCGAGGGTGATGCCGCCGGAGACGCCCTTCAGCAGCTGGAGGCTCACGCCGTCGGCCACCGCCCCGACGGTGCCGTCCGGGTTCGAGATGGTGTGACCCGCGCCGATGGAGATGGTCGATTCGAGGAGAGTGCCGGGAAACAGCGTGATGGGTGCGCCCAGGCCGACAGGCACCGTTACACCGAGAACCTGGAGGGTGAGCAGGGAGGGGTCGAACGAGGCCGCGCTCTGGCCTGTGGTGCGGTCGAACGTCGAGCTGGCCGTGGCCGATCCGAGCACGATGGACAGGAGGGGGGCGGCCCCCACCATGCCGAGGCCGGGCAACACGTCGACCTCGCCGCCCTTGGCCGTGGCCAGCGCCGTGACCTTGCCGGCGTCGGTGGTGGCCGATGACGTGGTGTCGCCCACGTGGACAGTGGCCAGGTTGGTCACGTTCTTCAATGCGTCCACCAGGCTTCTCACCGGGCTGTTCAGGTTGAGCCCGAGGTTGCCGAGCAGGGGATCGAGGGCGCCACCGATCAACGGTTGGAGGGTGCCCGTGACCGTGCCGATGACCTGGTCGAGAACCGGCGTGAGGGCATCGAGGATCGGCTGGAGCAGTTCGAGGACGAGGTTGACGAGGCCGACGTCGATGGCGGCCACGTCGGCCGAACTGGCGGCCAGGGGATTGCCCCCGATGGCCGACGCGGACGACTGGGAGCAGGCCAGAGCCACGGTGAGGATGCCCGAGATGGGAAGGTTCAGGGCGCAGGCCTTGGGCGAGGACTGGTCCTGGCCGGCCGTGGCGTCGGCCTTGCTGGTGGAGTCGGCGATCAGCCCCAGACCGGAACCGTTGGCGTGGGCCGCGGGCGATGAGTTGGCCAGGGCGTCGGTGGACCCAGCCGTCAGCTTGATCCCGAGCACGTCGAGATTGAGGGCCCGGGCCGCAGCACTACCGGCGTATGCCTCGGCGTTGTCGGCCGAGGCCGGTGTCGTGGCGAAGAGACCGGCGACGACCATGCTCGACAGTGCGAGAGTGCAGAGGCGCCCGGTGATTCTCACGTTCGTTGTCCCCCTCGGACCAAGGCCCTGACGGGCCTGTACTGCGGGCATGAGTAAGCCCGCATTCACCAGATGGCGAAAGTGCAGGCTGCGTCACACAACAGGTTCGCCGGCGGTGCCCGGGTTCCCTGCTCAGGACTCCTACCGCTCCACACGCATGGTGGCCGAGGCCTGGAGGGTCAGATCGGCCAGGACGGCGCCGACGAGAGGCACCCGCGTCGGCGCCCGGTACGCGACCTCGACCCGGACGTGGGTACCCGGCCCGCCGCGGCCGCTCACGCCGACCTCGAGACGGTCGTCTTCGAGGTTGGAGCCGGCCAACGCCACCCGGCGCACCTCGTCGGGGTTGGCCTCCACGGCGGCTTCCCGGGCGGCCTCGCGTGCGGCATGGACCACGAGCACCTGGTCGCGTACGAGCAGGCCGACCTGCACGACAGCCAGGAGAACGAGGGCGACGAGGGGAAGGACGAGGGCCAGCTCCACTGCGGACTGGCCCTCGTCTCCCCGTCCTCTCGTCCTCAGGCCACCACGGCTCACTTCACCTTGCCGGTGATGGCGTTGAGCACGGCATCGAACAGCTTGCCGATGAGGTCGGACTTGGTGGCCCAGGCCACGAGGAGCAGGGCTATGGCCGCAGCGCCGAGGAGGACCAGGGCGTACTCGGCCGAGGTCTGGCCTCGCTCGTCGCGGCGCAGGCGCCGGGTGATCGACGTGCTGAGGGTCGACGGTTGACCCGAGGCCAGGGCCAGGAAGGCCGTGTGGACGTGAATGTAGACAGCGAGCATGGTGCTCCTTCGGAGTTGTTCGAACTTCGGGCGGGGGGAGCTGAGGGGGAGGTCGGTAGGGGAGCTTCAGGAGAGGAGGTGTCACACGTGCAGCGAGCGAACGGCGCTGGCGATGAGGGGGGCTACGGTGAGCAGCCCGAACGCGGGGAGCGTGCAGGTGACCAGAGGGAAGAGGAGCTTCACGGGGACCTTCCGGGCCGCCTCCTCGGCCCGGCGACGGTGGTCGCGCCGAACCTCGTCGGCCAGCCGTTCGAGGCTGGTGACGAGCGGGGCGCCGTAGCGCTCGGAGGCGACGAGGGCCCCGACGAGGGGCCGGACGGCCTCGCCGGCCCGGGCCGGGAGGTCGTCGAGCGCGTCGGCGAGGCGCCGCCCGAGGGCCACCTCGTCGATGACCCGGCGCAACTCGGCGGTGAGAGGCCCCGAACCCCGGCGGGCCACGTGGCTCACCGCCAGCCCGACGGTGAGGCCCGCGCCCACGGCGAGCGTGAGGAGGTCGACCACGTCGGGAAGGTCGGCGGCAAGCGCCGCC
The DNA here is from genome assembly GCA_038232455.1 of Acidimicrobiales bacterium. Lineage (GTDB taxonomy): Bacteria > Actinomycetota > Acidimicrobiia > Acidimicrobiales > AC-14 > DATAQC01. The sequence continues at coordinate 3,733 of JBBSHU010000099.1, read as the reverse complement.
ATGCGACGGCGCTCGCCGCGCCCGGCCCGGATGCCAGGCAGGCCCCACGCCACGAGGGCGGCGACCGGGGAGGCCAACGGGAAGATGGGTACCACGATGGCCGCCGCAGCCACAGCCGTTCCGAGCCGGCGGGCCCGGGCCGGCGATGGTCGTTGGTGGACCCGTCGCAGCAACCAGGCGCCGAGACGTTCGAGGAGGTCTCCCGCGGCGTGCACCAGCCCGGTGTGGTCGGGCCGGGGGGTACCGCCGGTCCCGGTGTACCTGGTCGGCGTCGTGCGGTCGGTCAGGGTCCGGACCCGTTCCGGCGCCGGTCGCCAGCGCAGGGACGCGGCCACGACCACCGCGGCCCACGCGCCGGGAAGCAGTGCCCCCCAAGCGCCCCCGAGCATGCTGGCCGAGCCGGCCACCGTCACCGTCATGGGTTCACCCGGGAAAGGCGGTTCATCCACATCCATCCGACGCCGTCGAGGACACCACCCGCAACGAGGAGGGCGAAACCGGCACCGGTGTGGAAGAGGAAGGTGGCGGTCCGCGGATCGGTGGTGGCGGCGAAGGCCCCGAACCCGAGCGGGGCCAGGCTGATCACCAGGGCGGAAATCCGCGCCTGGGACGACAGCGCCCGGACCTCGGCGAGCACGGCCAGTCGGTCGCGAAGGGTGGTGGCCACCCCGTCGACGGCCTGCGCCTGGGCGCCGCCCGTCTCCGCCCCCAGGCACAGTGCGGCCACGGCCAGGCGCACGCCCGGCAGGGGACGACGGGCGGCCAGTTCGTCGAGGGCCTGCACGAGCGGCACGCCCCGCTCCGCCTGGGTCGACACCCGTTGGAGCTCATGGCCGAGGTGGCCGGGGGTCCGGTGCGCGGCCTCGGCGACGGCTTGGCGAAGTGAAGCGCCGGTGCGCAGGGCCCGGGCCACCGCCTCGAGTGCCCCCGGCAGGGCGGCCTCCATTCGTGCGTCTCCACGGCCCCGTCGGGCCCGCAGGACCAAGGCGGGGCCGACGATGGCCAGCGCGGTACCCCCGAGGGCCAAGGTCGGTCCGGCGGCAACGAGGGTGACCACGCTCACCGCGGGAACGCCGGCACACCAGAGCGTCCAGGTCACGGCGGGATCAACGTCGAGGTCGGCGGCGACCAGCGCCGGCGCCACCCAACGGGGCCGGGCTCCGTGCCCGAACGGAATGCCGGCTCCGTGCCCGAACCGAATACCGGCTCGTCGGTCGGTCGGCGGGCCGGCTGCTTCGCAGCTCGGCAACCGTCTGACCACAGTGCTGCGGCGAGCGGCACCGAGTGCCAGGCGGACGGCCAGACAAAGGGCTGCCACCAGTGCGCCGCTCGCCAGCCCACCGGCGACGGCATGCAGGCCGGCGACGGCGTTCAGGCCACGCAGGCCGGCGGTCATGGTTCCAACCACGCTGAGTCGGGCGCCATGATGCCGGGGGCCCGGCCCGGCCGCTCGGGCAGGGCCAGCACCGACGCGGCGTCGGCCAGTCGCCGCGTGCGCCCGCCGAGCCCTTCCCGGCCGGGCACCGCCGGTCCTCGACCACGGTTGCCCGTGGCCGACCGCCGGCCCTCGTCGCCGCGGCGGTCGGTGGCCTGGCGTACCTCGGCTACTTCCACGACCTGACGGGAGCCGCCGGGGGCCCGGGCAACCTGGACGACCAGGTCGAGGGCGGATTCGAGTTGGGTGCGCACGGCGTCGAGGGGGAGGTCGACGTCGCCCATCAAGATCATGGTCTCGAGGCGTCGCAGAGCGTCGACCGGACTGTTGGCATGACAGGTCGACAGCGACCCTTCGTGGCTGGTGTTCATGGCCTGGAGCATGTCGAGGGCCTCGGGACCCCGGACCTCGCCGACGAGGATGCGATCGGGTCGCATGCGCAAGGCGTTGCGGACCAGGGTCCGGACAGAGACGGCACCCGCCCCTTCGGCGTTGGCCGGGCGAGCCTCCAGGCGCACGACATGGTCGGCGGGAAGGCGTAGCTCAGCCGCGTCCTCCACCGTGACCACCCGTTCTCCGGATGGGATGTGGCCGCCCAGGGCGTTGAGCAGCGTGGTCTTCCCGGCGCCCGTCCCGCCCGACACCAGAATGTTGAACCGGGCCCCGATCGCCCAGGCGAGAAGTGCGGCGACCTTTGGCGAGGCGAAGGCACTCAGAGCCACGGGCCGGGTACCGAAGCGGCGGATGGTGAGGCAGGGGCCGTCCACGGCCAGGGGCGGCACGACGGCGTTCACCCGGGAACCGTCGGGCAGGCGAGCGTCGACGAGGGGCGCGGACCGATCGACCCGCAGGCCGAGGGGGCCCACCACCTTCTCGATGAGGTGCTCGATGGAGCCGGCGTCGAGGTCGAGGGCAACGCGTTCGAGGCATCCGGCTCGCTCCACCCACACCCGGCCCGGTCCGTTCACCATGACCTCGGTGACGGTGGGGTCGGCGAGGAGGGGCTCGAGCGGTCCGAGCCCCTGCACCTCCGCCAGCACTTCGTCCACCACCCGGGCCCGCTGGACCGCGCCGAGAAGGGGAGCCTCCTCGCCGACGAGGACGGCCAGCCGTTCGGGGAGGACCGCACCGGTGCCCTCGGCCAGGAGGCGGCGTGCACTCGGGACCGGGCGCCAGCGGAGGCGGCATCCCGTTCGGCCACGGAGGCTGGGCTCACGCGGCCTCCCGGAGGGACCGCTCCAGCGCGCGGGGAACTCGGCGAGAGAGCAAACCGGCGTCGACGGCGCGGGCCACGGCCGGGTCGTAGCCGACCTCGGCCCGTACCGGCACCCCGAGCACCTCCTCGACGTCGCGCCGGCCGAGGGAGCGCCCTTCCTCGCCGACCAGGATCACCCCCGACGGCCGTAGAGGCGCGGCCAGGGCCCGGCGTAGGGCCAGGTAACACGGGCGCAGCACGAGCAGGGACAGGGTTGCTCCAGCGGCCACAGCGAGCGCCACCCCCTCGTCGCCACGACCACAGTCGGCCACGACCGGCCTGCGCTCGACGGCCAGGGCGGCGACGAGCGCTTCGGGCCTTCCCGACGCCGTCGACGCGGCCGAGCCCTGAGCCAGGAGCCGGAGGCCGGGAGCAGCATCTATTTCCAGGCGACTCAGGGCATCGTCGGGCACCTCCGGCCCGGCGGCCAACCAGTCGGACAGGCCGGGTCCGTCGGGTTCGGGAAGGCCGAGAGCGGCGGGGACGTCACCCGCCAGGTCGACGAGAAGTGCGGCCCCTTTGGTGCCGGCGAGGATCAGGCCGAGCGCAGCCGATACGACGGTGGTACCGCTGCCACCCTTGGGCGACCAGCAGGCGATGAGCACGTGAACCCTCCCCGGGCGCGGACGAACAGGCTCGGGGGAAGGGGGGCGTCGTTACCGTACGGGCCAACCGGGGAGGGCGCAAGACCCTAATCGGGATTTATCCGTGACGACGATTCGGCAGGGGGGTGTCACGACGTCGCCACGGCGCGCCTACGTTTGCCGGACCCGGCCGGCTGCACTCGGGCCGGCCCACAGGCCGGCGAAAGATCAGGCGGCGCGTACCTTCTTGGCGGCCACGACGCCGAGAGCGACCAGGATTGCGATGATCAGCAGCTTCTTCATGGGCGCGAGCTTAACCGGCTCTTCGGATCTGAGCGGGGTCTAGAGCATCCCCGACGCGGTACAGGGGCTCTGCGAACTTGATGGTGTCGAAGCCGTCGAGTTCAGGAGAGCCCCTATGGAAGTTGACCCTACGCGCATGTGCGAGCTGCTGGTCGG
>JBBSHU010000098.1:0-10879 GCA_038232455.1 Acidimicrobiales bacterium | reverse complement strand
TGCGCGTAGGGTCAACTTCCATAGGGGCTCTCCTGAACTCGACGGCTTCGACACCATCAAGTTCGCAGAGCCCCTGTACCGCGTCGGGGATGCTCTAGACCCCGCTCAGATCCGAAGAGCCCGATAAGCCTCCGAATAGCCGGACCAGATCGTCGGCGGGAGTCGGACACAATGGCGTAAGGGTCAGAAAGATAACTACCTGTACATTCGATGATGAGAATCCGCTGGTAGGTGGCTTCCGGAATGCACAGGTAGTTATCTTCTGGACCCTAACGTCGGCTCCCGTGCGCGAGCGGAGGCAGGGATCGGGGCCGGGGGCGGCGAACTGAACAAGATCGTGTCGTTCCGAAATCAGTGCCTGCGCGCCCTCGCTGTGGTCTCAGTGGCTGCGCTCCTCGCCGGCTGGGCCACCCCGGCGGTGGCCCAGTCGGCACCGCCCGACCAGTCCACGCCGCCCACGACCACGAACGGCCTCCAGGACCTGGTCAACAAGCTGCTCGGGGGAAGCACGACCGTCCCGACGGCGCCCGGCACGCCGGCGCCGGACGGCTCGATCTCGGCGCCCGCCGCCGCTGATGGTGGAGGGGCGCCCCCTCCGCCGCCACCCGTGGCCACGGATGCCCCGCCGGCGGCCGGCGTTCCCACCGTGATATCTCCCGAGCAGCAGGCCCTGGCCAACTCGATCAGCCGCACGCCGGGTCGCAACACGAGCGAACTGTTGGCTGCCCTGCACCAACTCATCGACATCGGGATCAGCCCCGAAGAGGCCACGGTCATCGGCATGGGCCACTTCCCCGTCGCCGGCGAGGCTGGGTACGGCGACGACTTCCTCGAGCCCCGCGTCGGCTCGACAATGGGACACCAGGGAAACGACATCCAGGCGGCCCAGGGCACACCGGTGCGGGCGTCCGAGGAGGGCACCGTGACCTACGCCGAGGATGGGGGGTGTGGGAAGAGCTTCAAACTCACCACGGCCACGGGCTACTACCTGGGCTGTCACCTCGTCGCGTTCGCCGACCTGGCTAGCGGGACACGCGTGACCCAGGGCCAGATCGTCGGCTTGGTGGGCAGCACCGGCGCCTCCACCGGCCCCCACCTGCACTTCGAGGTCCATCCGGGCGGCGGCGCGGCGGTGAACCCCAAGCCCATCCTCAACGGGTGGCTCGACGAGGCCCTCGCCAACATCCCCAAGATCGTGGCCACCTACCAGCAGGTGGACCTACCGAAGGCCATCAGCTACGCCGGTTCGTTGCGCCGCTTCGACGAGCCCCTGTCCGGCGGCTCCGACATCGCCACCCTCGTCACCGCGTCGTCGTCGAACCCCGGGATCCGACGCCTGGCCGAGCTACGGGCCTCGCGGGGCCTGGTGACCGACGCCAAGGCCGACGCCGTCGCTGTCGACGCCAGGAGAGCGGCCGACCAGACGTCTCGCTCGCTGCTGTCGCTCGTGACTCCAGGGCCCCTCGAGGGCGCCCTGGTCCGCAACTCGAATTAGGGTCACCGGAGGCGGGGAGACAAAAAGGCGTAAGCTCCGCTGCTGTGTGTGGGACGGGGCAGGGATCGGAACCGGGGACGGCGAACTGAACAGCACCGTGTCGTTCCGAAGGCGCTGCCTGCGCGCCCTGGCTGTCGTACCCGTAGCTGGGCTTCTTGCCGGCTGGGGGGCCCCGGCGATCGCCCAATCGACACCGCCCGATCAGTCCACCACGCCCACGACCACGAACGGCCTCCAGGACCTGGTCAACAAGCTGCTCCCGGGAGGGACCACGACCCCTCCGCCCGGCACGCCGTCACCGGACGGCTCGGTCTCGGCGCCCGCCGCCGCCGGCGGAGGCGGGGCTCCGACCCCTCCGTCCGTGGCCGCTGATGCCACGACGGTGCCCGGCGCCGCCAACGTGGTGCCTCCCGACGCCCAGGCCATGATCGACTCGATCAGCCGCACCGGCGGGCGCAGCACCGATGCCGTTCTCACAGCAATGCGCCAGCTCACCGACGCGGGTGTCAGCCCCGACGAGGCCGCGGTCGTCGGCCTGGGCCACTTCCCGATTGCCGGACAGGCCGCCTACAACGACGACTTCCTCATGCCCCGCTTCACCCCCAGCTTCCACACCCACCAGGGCAACGACATCTTCGCCAGCGAGGGAACGCCGGTTCGCGCACCCGAAGACGGCAGCGTTCGCTTCAGCGAGGATCCCGTGAGCGGGAAGTCCGTCTACGTGACCACAGCGAACGGCACCTTCTACTTCGGGTGCCATTTGGCGGGCTACGCCGATCTGGGCGAGGGCACGAGGGTGACCCAGGGCCAGATCGTGGGTTTCGTGGGCAACACCGGAGACGCCATGGGCGGCAGCCCCCACCTGCACTTCGAGATCCACCCGGGGGGCGGGGCCGCCGTCAACCCGAAGCCGATCCTCGACGGCTGGCTCGACGAGGCCCTCGCCAATGTCGCCAAGCTGGTGGCGAGCTACCAGCAGGTCAGCCTGCCCAAGTCCATCAGCTATGCCGGAGCCCTGCGCCGCTTCGACGAGCCCCTGGCCGGCGGTAAAGGTATCGCCACGCTCCTGACCGCCTCGGGGTCGGACCCCGGGATCCGCCGCCTGTCCGACCTGCGGGCCGCACGGAACCTCACCGGCGACAGCATCACGGTCGATGCCGACGCCTGGAAGGCAGCCGACCAGACATCGCGCATGCTGCTCTCCCCCGTGACCCCCGGCCCCCTCCAGACCGTTCTGGTCCACAACTCGAACTAGTCGCGGAAGTTCTTGAACTGCAGGGGAATCTCGAAGTCGTGCTCCTTGAGGGCGGCGATCACGGCCTGAAGGTCGTCCCGCTTCTTCCCCGACACCCGCACCTGCTCACCCTGGGCCTGGGACGACACGCCCTTGGTCTTGCGGTCCTTGATGAAGCGGTTGATCGCTCGGGCCTTGTCGTCGCTGATGCCGGCGCTGATGGCCACGGTCTGGCGCACGGTGCCCTTTGACGCCTGTTCGACCTTGCCGTAGTCGAGGGCCTTCATGGGCACGGACCGGCGGACCAGCTTCTCCTCCAGGACCTGGACCAGGGCACGGAGCCGGTCCTCGGTGGCCGAGTGGAGCAGGATCTCGCCGTCACCGAGCTCGACGGAGGACTCGGTTCCCTTGAAGTCGAACCGGGTGGACACTTCCCGCGCCGCCTGATCGACGGCGTTACGGACCTCTTGGAGGTCGACCTCGGACACAACGTCGAATGTGGCCACGCCCAGACGCTATCGTGCCCCCTGGACGGGTCGGTACCCAAGTGGCCAAAGGGAGCAGACTGTAAATCTGCCGGCTCAGCCTTCGAAGGTTCGAATCCTTCCCGGCCCACCGCTCCGCGCACTTGTGGTCCCGAGCCCGGCCGACAACCTGCACCGCCGGTCAGGCCGGTGCAGGTTGCGTGGATCACTTGCTCAGGGGGCGCCTGCGCACGCGGGCTGGGCCGTCCCGTAAATGTTCATGTGCCAGACGTTGGCGTCACAGTTGGCGTTGGTGTCGAGCAGGTCGAACGCAGCCGCCGACTTCGGGGGCGGCGAGCCGGCCGCACTGTTGCCGGTGGCCCGGTTGCCCGTGATGGTGTTGCTGAGGGAGTCGACCCTGATGCCGTTGGCGGCGTTTCCGGTCACCGTGTTGTTCGTCACCTGGGTGTTGTTGCCGGTGCGGAACAGCCGGATGCCGTCGCCCTGGCGGTTCAGGGTGTTGAACCCGTTCCCCGTGACGCTGTTCCCGGAGATGATAGTGCCGGTGTTGTTGAAGGCCGTGCCCTGGTTGCCGAACACGGCGATGCCGTCGAGACCGTTACCGGCCACCGTGTTGTAGCGGACCTTGTTGTTCATGGCTCCCGGGCCCTCGATACGGATGCCGTCGTCCTGGTTGACGGTGGGCACTCCCAGGCCGTTGACGGAAGGCACGTTGTTGTTGGCTACCGTGTTGAACTGGATCAGGTTGTTGTTCGACTTCCCGATCAGCCCGATGCCGTCGAAGGGACCGTTGTGATTCACGGTGTTCTGGACGATCCGGTTGCCCGTCGTGGTGTCACCGGCGATGCCATCCCCGAAGTCGCCCGTGCCGATGTTGTCCGCGACGGTGTTGGTGGTGATGAGGTTGCCGCTACCACCGGTGTCGAGGTAGATCCCGGCGTCGAAGTACTTGACGATGCAGTGGGTCACCGTGGAGTTCTTCTCGACGACGATCCCGGGGCCTTCACCCTTCACCGCGGGGTCGCCCAGCACGGAGAACCCCCTGCAGTCGAGGGTGACGCCGGCGGCCAACGTGATCCCCGAGTTGGTACCGCTACACGTCACGTTGCCCGTCAGGGTCAGATTGGTCGCTACGGTGCCACCGCAGAGGCTGGGGCCGGCTGAAGCCGGGCTGATCAAGGCGGTACCCAGCAGCGTCAAGCCGCCGGCCCCCGCAACTACCACGAGACTGAGAATTCGCTTCAAGCGGGAATCTCCTTGTTGGTGCCCGTTGCAGACCGATCAGCCTGAACCCGACAAAATAGCAGTCGGTGCCCCCGTCGGACCGACGGGGGAGCGCGCCGACACTGTTCAGAGAAGGCGTTGCATCAGGACCACATCGAGCCAGCGGCCGAGCTTGCGGCCGATCTCGCGTTCAACCCCGACCAGGCCGAACCCACAGGCCCGATGCAGAGCGATCGATGCCTCGTGACCGCCGACGATCCGGGCCATGACGGCGTGGAAGCCATGGGCGACGCCCAGGTCGACAAGCTCACCCAGCAGTGCCCCACCGACGCCCTGACCACGCCGGTCGGTACGCACGTAGACCGAGTCCTCGACCGAGGTGGCATAGGCCGGCCGGCTCCGGTAGGGGCTGAGGGACCCGAATCCCACCACCTCGCCGTCGATGAGAGCCACGATGGCCGGGTGGGCGCCGGCGTGAAGCTCGAGCCAGGCGAGTTGGTCGCCCAGGCTGCGGGGAACGAGATCGAAGGTGACCGTTGAACCGGTGACCTCGGCGTTGTAGATGGATCGTGTGGCCTCGGCGTCGCCGCCACGAGCGAGGCGCACCTCGACCTCCACGGCCCTGACCCTACCGGGACGGTGCCGGCGGTGCCCCACTGTCTCGTCGGCTTGCCGGGGCCGACGGGCCCCAGGACTATCATTCAGACGGTTCAGGGATCGGATGGGCTCCGCCGTCGAGCGATCCGCCTGGCCCGACCGCCCCCTTAGCTCAGTCGGTAGAGCACAGCCATGGTAAGGCTGGTGTCGTCGGTTCGATTCCGACAGGGGGCTCGCCCGCAGACGAAACGCTTCACCGGAAGGCAGAATGGAACACCTCCGCAGGCGAGGCTTGCGGACATACGCCTGGCGGCGTAGCTCAGTTGGCAGAGCACTCGGCTCATAATCGAGTTGTCGGCGGTTCGAGTCCGCCCGCCGCTACCAGCCCGCTGTAGGCGGGCGCGCGCCAGAGCCCGTAGAGTTGGAGCGCAACGACCAGAGGGAGCGATCCGAAGTGGCAAAGGGTGAGAAGCGGGTGAAGGTGACGTTGGCGTGCGAGCAGTGCAAGCGCCGCAACTACATCACCATGAAAAACCGTCAGAACGACCGGGAGCGGCTCGAGATCCGCAAGTACTGCCGGTGGGACAGGGTCCACACCGTCCACCGGGAGACACGCTGAGCGACGAGCAGGACCCCTACGAGGCCTCCGGTTCGGGTCTCGTCGACGACCCCCCCGACGAGGGAGAGGTCGAACCCGCCGCCGATGTCGGTAACCTCCCGAGCCCCACCCTGGTCAAAGGGCCGATGGTTCCGACCGAGGAGGCCGATTTGGTGGCGGCGGCGAAGAGCGGCGACAGGAACGCTTTCGACCAGCTCGTGCGGATGACCTACGCGGCGGCGTACACCCTCGCCTTCCGTTTGACGGCCAATGAGGAGGACGCTCGGGACGTCGTGCAGGACGCCTATCTGAAGGCCTTCCGCGGGTTGAACCACTTCCGCGGCGACGCTCGTTTCTCCACCTGGATGTACCGCATCACCGCCAACTGCGCCTCTACCCTTCTTTCCCGCCGCAGCCGGTCGAGCCACGACGAGCTGTCCCTCGACGAGCCGCTGGCCGATCCTCGTCCCGAGGTCGACCCCGAGGGTATGGCCGAAGCCAGCTACGTCCGCGACCGCATGACCGCGGCCCTGGCCGAGCTCCCACCCCGCCTCCGGGCCGTGGTCGTGCTGCGCGACATCTACGACCTTCCCCACGAGGCCATTGCCGCCGAGCTGGGAATTTCCCAGGAGGCGGCCAAGGTCCGGCTCCACCGGGCCCGACGCAAGTTGCGGGAACGGTTGTTCCCCCTACCTGGAGAGGAGCACGCTCATGCGGTCTAACCGAAGGCCGGACAGCGACGGTGTGGTTACCTGTGCGTCCGTAGCCACAGCGCTACCGGGCATCGTCGACGGGGCCGACGTTGCCGACCTCGACACCCGTCGACACGTCGAGACCTGCCTGCGCTGTCAGGCCGAGCTGGCCCAGTACCGCAAGGTGTTGCGGGCGCTCCACCAGCTGCGCACCGAGGTCCTCGAGCCGGCTCCCGGCCTGCTGCCCGATATTTTCGCCACGCTCGGTGCTGCCGGCGAGCGTCGGGCCATGCATCATCTGCTCACGGGCCGCCGGGCCGCCTACGTCGGCGGCATCGCCGCAGCGACGGCCGCCGGGGCGGCCGGGGCCATCGTCCTGGCCAGCCGCCACCGCCGCCACCGCCACCTCAGCCTCGCCAGCTAACCCAGCCCGTACGGCCCACATATTCCGGTTCGACGGGGCGGCCCGGCAAGGGTTTTGCCAGGAATGACGGCCGGCGGCGGGGCAGGGGCCCCCGCCGCTCGGAGGAGGGCGGGGGCGGGGCCCCGCCCGGGGCGGCGTAGCCGCCAACAACACCGTGTATCCTCGTTGGGACCCCCATAGGGCAGTAGCTCAACTGGTAGAGCTCCGGTCTCCAAAACCGGCGGTTGGGGGTTCGAGTCCCTCCTGCCCTGCTGGCCTCGAAAGGGTTCTACGAACTTGGCTGCAAACCGACAGATGAAGCGCATGATGCAGCGCCAGGGCCAGGTCGATGCCGATGGCGCCCCGGCGGCGCGCAAGGACACCCAGACCCGCGCCCGCCCTGCGCCCAGGCCAAAGAAGGAACGGGTCGGCGCCGCTGAGTTCGGTCGCCAGGTCCGGGCCGAGTTGCGCAAGGTGGCCTGGCCCACCCGCGCCGAGGTCATCAACTACTCGATCGTCGTGTTCATGGCGCTGGTGATCCTGACCGGGATCATCTTCGGCCTCGACTACGCGTTCGGAAAATTCGTCATCATCCTGTTCAAGTGATGTCCGACATCGGAGACGGTCCCACGTCCGACCAAACGACCCACACAACCGAGACCCCCGAAGCCGGAGGCGGTGACGCCGCCGTCCTCACAGAGGACGAGTTGCTCGCGGCCGGGGTACCCGATGCCGGCGCCGTCGAGGGTGCCGAACCTGCCGACGACGGCGGTGTCCTGGCCGAAGACGACGAGGACGAGCTCGAAGAAACTGTCGTCGAGAGCCCCTACGACCGACCCGGTTCGTGGTACGTCGTGCACACCTACGCCGGCTACGAGAACAAGGTGAAGTCCAACCTGCAGAGCCGGATCGCCTCCATGAACATGGAAGACCGCATCTTCGAGTGCGTGATCCCCATGGAGGACGTGATCGAGTTCAAGGGCGGCAAGAAGGTGACGGTGCAGAAGAAGGTGTTCCCCGGTTACCTCCTCGTACGTTGCGAGCTCGACGACGACTCGTGGCGGGTGGTTCGCAATACGCCGGGTGTCACCGGCTTCGTGGGTCTGGGCGCCAAGCCCACGCCGCTGTCCCGCAAGGAGGTCGAGAGCATCCTCCAGGTGCAGCCCGAGGGCACCGAGGGCACGAAGAAGACCCGGCCCCATCGGCCCATGTACGAGATCGGCGAGAGCGTCAGGGTGAAGGAAGGCCCGTTCGCCGACTTCTCGGGCTCGATCGCCGAGATCAACGAGGACCAGCTGAAGGTCAAGGTCCTCGTCAACATCTTCGGGCGGGAGACCCCGGTCGAGCTGGAGTTCAGTCAGGTCGCCAAGCTCTAACGCTGGCGGCAGAACAGGAGAGGAAAGCACATGGCGAAGAGACGCGTCGCCGCGGTGGTGAGAATCCAGATCCCGGCCGGGGCGGCCACACCCGCCCCGCCCGTGGGGACGGCACTCGGCCCACACGGCGTCAACATCATGGAGTTCTGCCGGCAGTACAACTCGGCCACCGAGGCCCAGCGGGGAACTGTGATCCCGGCCGAGATCACCGTGTTCGAGGACCGCTCGTTCACGTTCATCACCAAGACACCGCCCACCCCGGTGCTGCTTCGGGCCGCCGCCGGCCTCGACAAGGGGTCGACCCTGCCCGGCCGGGAAGCCGCGGGCACCATCACCGACGCCCAGGTCACCGAGATCGCCACCACCAAGATGCCCGACCTCAACGCCAACGACCTGGCTGCGGCCAAGAAGCAGGTCGTCGGAACTGCCCGTTCCATGGGCATATCGGTTCGCTAGAAGGATGCGCTCATGACGACGACCACCAAGGGTGGCAAGAAATACACCGAGGCAGTTCGTCGTTTCGACCGGGAGAACCAGCACTCGCCCGGCGAAGCGGTCGACCTGGTCAAGAGCCTGGCTTCGGCTCGCTTCGACGAGACCGTGGAGTTGGCGGTGCGCCTGGGTGTCGACCCGCGCAAGGCCGATCAGATTGTGCGGGGAACCGTGGCGCTCCCGGCCGGCACGGGCAAGACCGTGCGGGTCGCCGTGTTCGCCGACGGGGCCGCCGCGGCCGAGGCCCGGGAGGCCGGTGCCGAGGTCGTCGGTGGCGACGATCTGGCCGAGCGGGTCTCGAAGGGCTTCCTCGACTTCGACGTGGCCATCTCCACGCCCGACCTCATGCGCTCCCAGGTCGGCAAGCTCGGGCGCGTCCTCGGCCCTCGTGGGCTCATGCCGAATCCCAAGACGGGAACGGTCACCGACGATGTGGGCAAGGCCGTCCGGGAGTTCAAGGGTGGCCGGGTCGAGTACCGCACCGACCGTTACGGCAACATCCACGTGCCCATCGGCAAGGCGAGCTTCGCCCGTCGCGACCTGCTGGAGAATCTCAGGGCCGTTCTCGACGAGTTGGGTCGGGCCAAGCCGGCTGCGGCCAAAGGCCGCTACCTGCGGGGCATCACGGTGTCGTCCACCATGGGCCCGGGCGTGAAAGTCGACCCCAACGGCCTGAAGGGCCTGGAAGAGGAGCTGGCCGAAGCGTCCTGACGGACGTAGTAGATTGCGTGTCCTAATCACCAACGCCAGAGACGTTCGGCGCGCATCGGCGCATAAGGACCAAGTCCGGGTCCACCCAACCAGGCGTGAAGTCCAGTTCTTGGGTCTTCTCGTCTGCCGTGCCAATCGCCCGGGCGAGGAGAGGTCGGCCACATGGCCATCGAAAACCCGAGACCTGAAAAAGTTGCTGTTGTCGACGAGGTGCGCGAGCGCCTCTCCTCGGCCAACGCCACCCTGCTCACCGAGTACCGCGGCCTAAAGGTCGAGGAGCTGGCCGAGCTTCGCCAGTCCGTCCGGGCCGCCGGTGGCGACTACAAGATCTACAAGAACACCCTCGTGCGCCTGGCCGTGTCCGACCTCGGCCTGGAAGGGCTCGACGACCTGCTGGTCGGTCCGACGGGCGTGGCCTTCGTCGACGGCGATGCCGTCATGGTGGCCAAGGCGCTCAAGGAGTTTGCCAAGACAGCGCCGAACCTGGTGGTCAAGGGCGGGGTGCTGGGTCGCACGGCCCTGAGCGCGGCCGAGGCCGGTTCACTGGCCGACGTTGCCCCCCGAGAGGTGGTGTTGGCCCAGCTCGCCGGCGCCCTCGCCGCCCCAATCCGTCAGTTCGGCGGTCTGCTGGCCGCGCTTCCCCGCAACCTGGCCTACGGCTTGGCCGCCCTCATCGAGAAGAAGGGCGGTGCCGAGCCTCCTACCGAGGAAGCCGAAGCCCCCGCTCCCGAAGCCCCCGCTCCCGCAGCTGACACTCCCGAGGCTCAAGCAGCCGACGCTGAGGCTTCCGAGGTCCCGGCGCCCGAGCCCGACGCCCCCGCCGCCGAAGCCGTCCCGGCTGAGGCCCCCGCCCCCGCCGCCGAAGACGAAGTGGCTTCGGCCCTACCCACCGACGAATCCCCCGACGGCACCGAGTCTGCCGACAAGGAGCAGTGATGGCCACCAAAGAAGACATCCTCGACAGCATCGCCAGCATGACCGTGCTCGAGCTCAGTGAGCTGTTGAAGGAGTTCGAGGACAAGTTCGGCGTCACCGCCGCCGCTCCGGTCGCGGCTGCCGCCCCCGCCGGGGGTGGAGGTGGCGACGCTGCGCCGGTCGCCGAGGAGCAGGACGAGTTCGACGTACTCCTCACCGCGGTGGGTGACAAGAAGATCCAGGTCATCAAGGAGGTGCGCTCGCTCACCAACCTCGGCCTCAAGGAGGCCAAGGACCTGGTGGACAACGCGCCCAAGCCCGTCCTGGAGAAGGCTTCCAAGGAAGACGCCGACAAGGCCAAGACCCAGCTCGAGGCCGCCGGCGCCACCGTCGAGGTCAAGTAGCGGCAGCCGCCGGGTCACCGGAGGCGAGGAGCCTCCGGTGACCTGCGAAGCGGATGGTCAGCCCGCCACCACCGGGGGTTGGAAAACCCCCGGTGATCCCCATCATTCTCTTAGGGCGTGGGCGACCCGCCGCTGCCCAGGCGGACGTGGCCGGTGGCGTTGACCGCCACCACGCCGGTGCCCTGGTTCGGATCACAGCCGTCCGGCGTGCGAGCGGCTGTGAACAACCCGTGTCCGGAGTCGGTACCACTGC
>JBBSHU010000097.1:0-10925 GCA_038232455.1 Acidimicrobiales bacterium | reverse complement strand
TGGGAAGGGACCACCACGGGACAGGACCCGGCGAGGCTGAAGGAAGCCGTCGCCCGACGGGCGTCAATCGTCGCGCTCCCGAGACGGGTGGCCCGTGGGGAGGGGCCCGCCGCCGGCAGGCGGTGGGAAGGGACCACCACGGGACAGGACCCGGCGAGGCTCATCGAGCACGCTCGAGAACCTCGACGACGCGCCAACGCTTCGTCTTGGAGAGGGGCCGGGTCTCGGCCACGCGCACGCGGTCGCCGACCCTGATGTCGTTGCCCTCGTCATGGGCGTGCACCTTCTTGGTGCGCTGCACGGTCTTGGCGTAGCGGCGGTGACGGACGCGTTCGACCACGGCGACCACCGCCGTCTTCTCCATGGCCACGGAGACAACAAGGCCTTCGCGCACCTTGCGGCGGTTGTCGCGCTCCTCGGGCTCGGCGGCCTGCTCATCAACCATCATTCGGCTCCTTGTCCGCCTGGTCGGTGTCCGGCCCCTGGTCGGGGTAGGCCGTGGCTTCCGCTTCGGCCCGACGGCGACTGGCCAGCACCCGTGCCCGACGCTTCTTCTTTTCGGCCGTGTCGGCCTCGGGCGCCGCCTCGACGGCCTGGGCCGCGCCCTCGCCGGCCTCGGCGGCAGCGATCTCGCGCTCGCGCAGCAAGGTGTTCACCCGAGCGACCTCCCGGCGGAGCTCGGAAAGGCGGGCGTAGTTGTCGAGCTGGCCGGTGACGTGCTGGAAGCGCAGGTTGAACAGCTCCTGGCTGGCCTCGGCCAGACGGTTCTCCAGCTCCTCGTCGTGCAGCTCCCGTAGTTCCGCGGCCTGGGTCACGTGACCACCTCCTCGGAGCGGACGACGACCTTGGCCTTGATGGGAAGCTTCTGGATGGCCCGCTCCATGGCCTCGCGGGCCAATGCCTCGTCGACACCCGCCAGCTCGAACAGGATGCGGCCGGGCTTGACCACGGCCACCCAGTGCTCGGGGTTGCCCTTGCCTGACCCCATCCGGGTCTCGGCCGGCTTCGCCGTCACCGGCTTGTGCGGGAAGATGTTGATCCAGACCTTGCCACCGCGCTTGATGTGACGGGTCATGGCAATACGGGCAGCTTCGATCTGGCGTGCCGTGATCCACCCCGGCTCCATGGCCTGGATCCCGAAGTCGCCGTAGGAGACCTGTGCGCCTCCCTTGGTGGTGCCGGTTCGACGGCCGCGATGCTGCTTGCGGTGCTTGACCCGCTTGGGCATCAACATGGGCTACTCGTCCCCGCTGCGGAAGTGCGGCGTCTCGTGCTGCTCGCGCAGGCGACGCTCGATCTCTTCTTCCTCGGCCAGCAGGCGCTCGAGGTCGGGGTCGGCCTCCTTGATGACCGGGGCGGGCCCGGCCGCGCCCTCTTCGCCCGGGGCCGTCGCACCCTCTTCGCCTTCGGGTCGGCGCTTGCCACCACCGGCAGAGATGATGCGCCGGGGTCGGGGACTGCCCGAGGTCTCACCCACGGCCATGGCCGCCTCACGGGAGATCTTGTCCTCGGTTGAGGTCTTGTAGGGCAGGATGTCGCCCTTGTAGATCCAGGTCTTCACGCCGATGCGCCCGAAGGTGGTGCGGGCCTCGCGGAAGCCGTAGTCGATGTCGGAGCGCAGGGTGTGCAGGGGAACCCGACCCTCGCGGTACCACTCGCTGCGAGCCATTTCGGATCCGCCCAGGCGGCCCGAGCACTGCACCCTGATGCCGAGCGCCCCGGCCTTCTGGGCAGTCTGTACAGCACGCTTCATTGCCCGGCGGAAGCTGACCCGGCCGGCGAGCTGGTCGGCCACGCCCTGGGCGATGAGGGCGGCGTCGAGTTCGGGCTGCTTGATCTCCTGGATGTTGAGCTGGATCTTGGGGTTCTTCGTCATGGCCGCCAGGTCGGACCGCAGCCGATCCGCCTCGGCCCCCCGACGCCCGATCACGATGCCCGGACGGGCCGTGTGGACGTCGACGCGCAGGCGATCGCGGGTGCGTTCGACCTCGGTCCGGCTGATGGCCGCATGGGGCAACTGGCACATCAGGTAATCGCGGATCTTCCAGTCCTCGATGAGGTAGTCGGTGTACTCGCGGCGACGGGTACTGAACCACCGCGACTTCCAATCGGTGGTGACGCCGAGGCGGAACCCGTACGGGTTGACCTTCTGACCCATGCCTACTCCTTGCCCTCTGGCTGCTCGCCGGAGGGGGTCTCGTCGTGTGTGGCCAGGTCGTCAGGGGTGGCCGTGTCGGGTGTGGCGGTGTCGGCGGGTGCAGCCGCGGCTTCGGGCGCACCCGTCGTCGGCTCCCCGGCTTCGACCTCGGCCGGAGGTGCCTCGGGGATCTCGGTGCTGGTGGAGGCGTCGGCGGCCTTCTGAGCCTGTCGCCGGGTGGGGCGGCCACCGCCGCCGTCGGCGCCGGTGCGCCGGCGTCGTCTCTCGGCCACCGCCGCCGGGCGCTCGGTGCGCCGTCGGGCCAGCGAGGACTCGGGCAGGCGGCTGACGATGACGGTGATGTGACAGGTGCGCTTGCGGATGCGGGTGGCCCGGCCGCGCGCCCGGGGGCGCCAACGCTTCAGGGTCGGTCCCTCGTCGGCGAAGCACGCCGACACGAACAGCTCGTCGGACACGACCTGCTGGTTGTGTTCGGCGTTGGCAACCGCCGAGGCCAGCACCTTGGACACCAGGGTGGCGGCGTCGCGCTCGCAGAACCGCAGGATGTCCTGGGCTCGCTCCACGTCGTGGCCACGCACGAGGTCGAGGACGGCCCGCACCTTGTACGGCGACACCCGCACGTAGCGGGCCACCGACCGGGCGGTCGCGTTCGTGGGCTCCACCGCGCGGGCGCGCCCCTGCATCCGGGTGCGCAGGACGGGGTGCTCGTTGAGCTTGGGACCGGGCATGCCTAGCGCCTTCCCGCCCGCTCCTGGCCGGCGTGGTACCGGAAGGTGCGGGTGAGGGCGAACTCGCCGAGCTTGTGACCCACCATCGACTCGGTGATGTACACGGGCACATGCTTGCGGCCGTCGTGGACGGCAACGGTGTGTCCGACCATGTCGGGGATGATCGTGGAGCGGCGGGACCAGGTCTTGATGACCCGCTTCTCCGACTTGGCATTGAGGGCGTCGACCTTCTTCAACAGGTGCTCGTCGACGAAGGGACCCTTCTTGAGGCTTCGAGCCATGGGTGATTACCTCCGAGCGCCGCGCGACCGGCGGCGGCGGATGATGAGCTTTTGGGACGGCTTGTTGGTGTCGCGGGTGCGGCCCTCGGTCTTTCCCCAGGGCGACACCGGGTGGCGTCCACCCGACGACTTGCCCTCGCCGCCACCGAGGGGGTGGTCGACGGGGTTCATGGCGACACCCCGGGTCTGGGGGCGGACACCCTTCCAGCGGTTGCGGCCGGCCTTGCCGATGGAAATGAGCTCGGCCTCGGCGTTGCCGACCTCGCCCACGGTGGCCCGGCAGTCGATCGGTACGCGACGCATCTCGGTGCTGGGTAGGCGCAAGGTGGCGAAGGCGCCCTCCCTGGCCACCAACTGGATGCTGGCTCCCGCGCCGCGACCCATTCGGCCACCGGCGCCGGGCTTCAACTCGACGTTGTGCACGGTGGTACCGACGGGGATGTAGCGCAGGGCCAAGGCGTTGCCGGGACGGATCTCGGCCTTACGCCCGCTTTCGAGCATGTCGCCGACCTTCACCTTTGCCGGGGCCAGGATGTAGCTCTTCTCGCCGTCGAGATAGTGCAGGAGGGCGATGCGGCAGTTGCGGTTCGGGTCGCGCTCGATGGCGGCAACCCGGGCGGGCACGCCGTCCTTGTTCCGCTTGAAGTCGATGACGCGATACCGGCGCTTGTGGCCGCCACCGCGATGGCGAGCGGTGATGCGGCCGTTGGAGTTGCGCCCACCGGTGCTCGGAAGGGGTTCCAGCAAGGCGCGCTCGGGCGCCTTGTCGGTGAGCTCGGCGTAGTCGGAGACGGTCTGGAACCGCCGGCCGGCGCTCGTGGGGTTTCGCTTGCGAAGGGGCATGAGAGTCCTTAGGTCTCGAACAGGTCGATGCGGGCACCGGGAGCGAGGGTGACGATGGCCCGCTTGGTGTCGGCTCGAGTCCCGAACGTGAACTGGCGGCGGTTGCGCTTGCGCTTGCCTTTGCGGTTGAGGGTGTTCACCTTCACAACCTGGACATTGAAGATTTCCTGGACGGCCTGGCGGATCTCGATCTTGGATGCATCGGGCGAGACCACGAAGGTGTAGACGCCGGTGTCGAGCAGGGCGTAGGATTTCTCGCTGACCACCGGGCGCAGGATGACGTCGCGGGGGTTCTTCACGCCTGGTCCCCTTCAGGAGCAGTGACGGGCGCTTCGGTTGCGGGAGCCTCGGTTGCCGGGGTTGCGGGAAGAGTGGCCTGGGTGAACACGACCCAGTCGTTGCACAAGATGTCGTAGGCGTTGAGCTCGGATGCCTTCAGCAGCTGTACCCGAGGGAGGTTGCGGAAGGACTTCGCCGCGTACTCTTCGTTGGGACCGAGGACGAGAAGAATCTTGCCGGTGAGGCCCAGAGCGCCGATGGCGGCCTTCGCCTCGCGGGTGCTAGGCGCCGTGAACTCCCAGGAATCCACGACCATCACCCGGTTCTCGGCGGCCCGGTCGGACAGGGCCGAGCGCAGTGCCAGCTGGACCATCTTCTTGGGCGTGCGCTGGCGATAGCTCCTGGGCTTGGGACCGAGGGCGACACCGCCACCGCGCCAGTGCGGTGCCCGGGTGGAACCCTGGCGGGCCCGGCCCGAGCCCTTCTGCCGCCACGGCTTGGCTCCGCCACCGGAAACCTCGGAGCGGGTCTGGGTGGACTGGGTGCCACTGCGGGCCGCCGCCAGCTGGGCCACCACGACCTGGTGCATGACGGGGACGTTCGGCGTGAGCTCGAACACGGCGGGATCGAGGGTGACCGACCCGGCGGCCTCGCCCGACGGCTTGCGGATGTCGACGCTGGCCATCGCTACACGCCTTCCTTGCCGACGGTGACCTTGACCGCGTTGCGGATGAGGATCAGGCCGCCCCGGGGGCCGGGGATGGCGCCCTTCAGCAGGATCAGGTCGCGCTCGGCGTCGGCCTGGACCACCTCGAGGTTCAGCGTGGTCACCTGCTGGCCGCCCATGCGGCCGGCCATCCGTGTGCCCTTGAACACCCGCGACGGCGTGGCGCAGGCCCCGATGGCACCAGGTGCCCGGTGCACCTTGTGGGCGCCGTGGGAGGCGCGCTGGCCCTTGAAGTTGTGGCGCTTCATCACTCCGGCGAAACCCTTGCCCTTGCTCACACCGGTGACGTCGACCCGCTCGCCGGCGGCCCACAACTCGGCGGTCAGCTCGGCACCCACGCGGTAACTGGCGGTGTCGTCGATGCGCAGCTCCACCAGGTGCTTGCCCGGGTCCACCTCGGCCTTGAGGAAGTGGCCGGCCTCGGGCTTGGTGAGCTTGGACGCCTTGGTGAACCCGACGGTGACCTGCAGGGCGCTGTAGCCGTCGGTGTCGGGCGTCTTCACCTGGACCACGCGACACGGCTGCACCCGCACGACAGTGACCGGAATGGCCCGGTTCTGGGCGTCCCAGACCTGGGTCATACCGACCTTCTCGCCGACGATCGCTTTCGTTGCCATCGCTTGTGGGCCTCTACGCTCGTTCTCTGAGTCGGGGAATCTACGGGGGTGACACGCGGACGCTCCGCACGGGCGAGCCCGGCGGAGCGACGTTGGCTTGTGCCTCGGGGTACCGACCGAAGGGCGGCCACCGAGGACGTCGAATTGCGGGGTGCGTGGAGCGCGGAGCTCCGTGAACAGATATGAGTATAGCGAGTACAGAAGAAGGGTCCGACAGGCAACCTCAGGTTACGAGGGCGAAACTCAAGCCTGTTGGATCTTGATCTCGATATCGACGCCGGCTGGGAGGTCGAGGCGCTGGAGGGAGTCGACGGTCTTGGGGCTGGGCTCGAGGATGTCGAGCAGGCGCTTGTGGACCCGCATCTCGAAGTGCTCGCGAGAATCCTTGTCCTTGAACGGGGACCGGATCACCGTCCAACGACGCTTCTCGGTGGGCAGCGGGATCGGGCCCCGGACAAGAGCCTGGGTGCGCACGACGGTTTCAACGATCTTCTTGGTCGACTGGTCGACGATCTCGTGGTCGTACGCCTTCAAGCGGATGCGGATCTTCTGGGCCATCGTTACTTCAAGATCTTGGTGACTCGACCGGCGCCCACGGTGCGGCCCCCCTCGCGGATGGCGAAGCGAAGTCCTTCGTCCATGGCGATGGGCTGGATCAGCTCGACGTTCACCGCCACGTTGTCGCCGGGCATGACCATCTCGGTGCCCTCGGGGAGGGTGATCTGGCCGGTGACGTCGGTGGTGCGGAAGTAGAACTGGGGCCGGTAGTTGTTGAAGAAGGGGCTGTGGCGGCCACCCTCGTCCTTGGTGAGCACGTAGACCTGGCCCTCGAAGTTGGTGTGTGGCGTGATGGAACCGGGCTTGCACAGCACCTGGCCCCGCTGCACGTCTTCCTTCTTGGTGCCTCGCAGGAGGACGCCGACGTTGTCGCCGGCCTGGCCCTGGTCGAGGAACTTGTGGAACATCTCGACGCCGGTGCACACGGTGGTCTGGGTATTACGCAACCCGACGATCTCCACCGAGTCACCGACCTTGACGATGCCCTGCTCGACCCGCCCGGTGACGACGGTGCCACGACCGGTGATCGTGAAAACGTCCTCGATGGGCATCAGGAAGGGCTTGTCGATCTCGCGCACGGGCTCGGGAATGTGGTCGTCGACCGACGCCATCAGCTCGTTGATCGCCGGGACCCATTGCTCGTCGCCCTCGAGAGCCTTGAGGGCCGAGACCCGCACGACCGGGGTGTCGTCGCCGGGGTACTCGTACTCCGACAGCAGCTCGCGCACCTCGAGCTCGACCAGGTCGAGAAGCTCGGGGTCGTCGACGGTGTCGGCCTTGTTGAGGGCCACGACGATGTAGGGGACACCCACCTGACGGGCCAGCAGCACGTGCTCCCGGGTCTGGGGCATGGGGCCGTCGGCCGCGGAGACCACGAGGATGGCGCCGTCGATCTGAGCGGCACCGGTGATCATGTTCTTGATGTAGTCGGCGTGACCGGGCATGTCGACGTGGGCGTAGTGGCGCTTGGCCGTCTCGTACTCCACGTGGGCGATGGCGATGGTGATGCCTCTCGCCTTCTCCTCCGGAGCCTTGTCGATCTGGTCGAACGGCGTGAACGCCACCGTGTCGTCGGTGTCGTGCAGCACCTTGGTGACGGCAGCGGTCAGCGTGGTCTTGCCATGGTCGATATGGCCCATGGTGCCCACGTTGAGGTGCGGCTTGGTGCGCTCGAATTTCTTCTTGGCCATGAAAAGACTCCTGAATCCCTATCGACGCTGATTCTGACTGACCTCGCCGCCTACTCGCCCCGCACCCTGGCGACGACCTCGCGAGAGATCGACTCGGGCGTTTCCTGGTACGAGTGGAACTGCATGGTGTACGTCGCTCGACCCTGGGTCCGCGACCGTAGGTCGGTAGCGTAGCCGAACATCTCGGCCAGCGGTACCTGCGCCCTGATGACCTGGCTGTTCCCGCGCTGCTCCATGCCCTCGATGCGTCCCCGGCGGCTGGACAGGTCGCCGATCACGTCACCCATGTACTCGTCGGCTGTGACCACCTCGACGCCCATGATGGGCTCGAGGAGCACGGCGTCGGCCAGACGAGCCGCCTTCTTGACGGCCAGCGATCCGGCGATCTTGAACGCCATCTCCGAGGAGTCGACGTCGTGGTAGGACCCGTCGATCAGCGTGGCCCGCACATCCGACATCGGGTAGCCGGCCAGGACCCCGTTCTGCAGCGCCTCCTGGATACCGGCGTCGACGGACGGGATGTACTCCTTGGGCACGTCGCCGCCCTTGATCTTGTCGACGAACTGGTAGCCGCCGCCCGGGCCGGTGGGCTCGAGGTCGATCACCACGTGGCCGTACTGGCCCCGGCCGCCGGTCTGGCGGATATACCGCTCCTCGACCTTGTGCACCAGTTTCTTGATGGTCTCCCGGTAGGCCACCTGGGGCTTGCCCACGTGGGCGTCGACCTTGAACTCCCGAAGCATTCGGTCGACGAGGACCTCGAGATGCAGCTCGCCCATTCCGGCGATGATCACCTGGCCGGTCTCCTCGTCGGTGTGCTTCTGGAAGGTGGGGTCCTCGTCGGAGAGGCGCTGGAGGGCCTCGCTCAGCTTCTCCTGGTCGATCTTGGTGCGGGGCTCGATGGCCACGTGGATCACCGGCTGGGGGAACTCGAGGGACTCCAGCACAATGGGCGAGTTGGGGTCGCACAGCGTGTCACCTGTGGACGTGTTCTTGAAACCCACGGCGGCGACGATGTCACCGGCATAGACGGCCTGCTTGTCCTCACGGTGATTGGCATGCATCTGCAGGATGCGCCCGATGCGCTCCTTGCGGTCGCGCGTGGAGTTGAGAATCGCCGCGCCCTTTTGGAGCGACCCGGAGTAGACCCGGAAGTAGGTGAGCTTGCCCACGTGAGGGTCGCTCATGATCTTGAAGGCCAGGGCGGAAAAGGGGGCGGAGTCGTCGCAGGGGCGCTCCAGCTCCTCGATGCCCTTCACGTCGAGGCCGACGACGGGAGGGAGGTCGACGGGACTGGGCAGGAAGTCGACGACGGCGTCGAGCAATGGCTGCACGCCCTTGTTCTTGAACGCCGAGCCGGCCAGCACGGGCACCACGACGTTGTCGATGGTGGCCGTCCGCAGGGCCTTGCGCAGGTCGTCGGAGGTGATGGCCTCTTCTCCGACGTACTTCTCCATGATGCGGTCGTCGTGGTTGGAGAGCACGTCGACCAGTTGGTGACGCCATTGTTCGGCCTCGTCGACCATGTCGGCGGGGATGTCGAGCACCTCCCACTGCTCGCCCATGCCCTCTTCCCACACGAGCGCCTTCATCCCGATGAGGTCGATCACGCCGCGGAAACCACCCTCAGCGCCGATGGGCACGTGGATGACCGCCGGAACGGCGTCGAGGCGATCGGTGATCTGGCCCACGGCCATGAAGAAGTCGGCGCCGATGCGGTCCATCTTGTTGATGAAGCAGATCCGCGGCACCTTGTATTTGTTGGCCTGCCGCCACACCGTCTCGGTCTGGGGCTCCACGCCGGCCACTGCGTCGAAGACGGCGACGGCCCCGTCGAGCACCCGCAGCGACCGCTCGACCTCGACGGTGAAGTCGACGTGGCCCGGGGTGTCGATGATGTTGATCCAGGTGTCTCGCCACCGGCAGGTGGTGGCCGCCGAGGTGATGGTGATACCCCGCTCCTGCTCCTGGACCATCCAGTCCATGACCGCTGCGCCCTCATGGACCTCGCCGATCTTGTAGGTCCGGCCGGTGTAATAGAGGATGCGCTCGGTCGTGGTGGTCTTGCCCGCGTCGATGTGGGCCATGATCCCGATGTTGCGGGTCCGGCTGAGCGGAAACTCTCGGATGACTGGGGCTTCTGCCATAACGGATGTGCTTTCCTGGTTGACGGGACTTCCGGTGGCCGCCGTCGGCGCCGAAGGCGCCCCCAACGGCTACCGGCGCCCGCCGAAGCGAAGCGAGGCCCCGATGGGGGGAGCTAGAGGGGGGAAGGTTTCCTTCCCCCCTCTAATCACCACCGGTAGTGGGCGAACGCCTTGTTGGACTCGGCCATCTTGTGGACGTCCTCACGGCGCTTGACTGCGGTGCCGATGCCGTTCGATGCGTCGAGCAACTCGTTGGCCAAGCGCTCGGCCATGGTCTTCTCCCGACGCTGGCGGGAGTAACCGACCAGCCAGCGGATGGCGAGCGTGGTGGCCCGGCGGGGCCGGACCTCGATCGGCACCTGGTAAGTGGCGCCACCGACCCGGCGGCTCTTGACCTCGAGCTGGGGTCGTACGTTCTCCATGGCCCGCTTGAGGGTGGCGATGGGCTCGGCGCCCGTCTTGTCCTTCACGATCTCCAACGCGTCGTACATCATGCGCTCGGCCAGCGACCGCTTGCCCCGCTGCATCACCTTGTTCACGAACTGGGTGACCAGCACGGAGTGGAAGATGGGATCGGGCATGAGCTCGCGCCGCGGCGGGGGTCCCTTGCGGGGCATCGGTCTACTTCTCCCTCTTGGCGCCGTAACGGCTGCGGGCCTGCTTGCGGTCGCGGACGCCGGATGCGTCGAGCACGCCCCGGATGATCTTGTAGCGGACGCCGGGCAGATCCTTCACCCGACCGCCACGCACCAACACGATGGAGTGCTCCTGGAGGTTGTGGCCCACACCCGGAATGTAGGCGGTGACCTCCTGGCCGGTGGTGAGCCGCACCCTGGCCACCTTTCGAAGCGCCGAGTTGGGCTTCTTCGGGGTGTGGGTGTAGACGCGCGTGCACACCCCCCGGCGCTGGGGAGCGCCCTTGAGGGCCGGGGTCTTGGTCTTCTCGAGCTTGCGCTCGCGACCGGTACGCACGAGCTGGGCAATGGTGGGCAAAGCGAGAACCTCTCAGACGCGAACCATTCGATTGTAGTCGACCACCGGTCGACCACCTTTTCCGTAGATCAGCTGGCGGCGTCGGTGGGCTTGGCGGCCAGGTAGGCGGCTGTCGCCTGATCGCCGTTGTCGCCGTCGGGCGCGGGGGCGACACCACCGGGTAGGGGCATCGGCCCGGTGTCGCCCGGGCCGCCGCTGGCGGTACCGATGTTGGCCAGCCAGGCGGCCAGGTCGGTGTCGGTGTCCGACGAGTAGTAGGACAGCGGCTCGTAGTCGGGCGCCTGGATGTCGAGGTTGCGGTAGCGCTCCATGCCGGTGCCGGCAGGGATGAGCTTGCCGATGATGATGTTCTCCTTCAGGCCCATCAGCTGGTCGCACTTGCCCTCGATGGCCGCCTCGGTGAG